>CAYNFK010000011.1:0-68528 GCA_964396405.1 uncultured Enterobacteriaceae bacterium | reverse complement strand
TGAACGTGGGCCACGCCGGGGTGGGCTTGGCCTCGGCCACGAGCTTGCGGGCCTCAGCCGCGGCGGCGTTGATCGCCTCATCCGTGAGCTCCACCCCAAAGTTCAGCGCGCGCAAGGCCTCGGGCGTGCAGGAGTTGTCGGCGTGGACCTCGAACGCCAAGCACACGCGTCGCAGATCGGGCTGAGTGACGCAGCGCAGCTCGCCTTCACGCTCGGAGGGCGAGCAGGTGTAGTCGTAGACGTGGAGGCCGTTCTTCACGGTGTAGAGCGCGTGCAGGCCACCCTTGTCGATGAACTTCACCCGCGCCATCGGGTCGTCCTCGACCGTGCGCTTGTCGATGATCTTGGCCTCGACGAACGTCTTGCCCGCGAGGGTCTCGAGGGAGAGGTCGCAGGCCGGCTCGACGGGCGCAGGCGGAGGCGCCTCGCCGCAGGCCAGGGAGGCGAAGATGGCGGCAGCAGGCAGGAGGAGGCGGTTCATGGGAGCTCCGGGCAGCGCGCGCGAAGCGCGTCCGCACGTGGTCCCTACCTCAGGAGGCCCCCTCCGCACAAGGCGCAGGGCTAGCTGGGCTTACGACGCTCGATGGTGAGCTTCTCGATCACCACGTCCTTGACCGGCGTGCTGCGCTCAGGGCCGCCCACCTCGACGTCGACGATCTTGCGGACCACTTCGAGGTCGCACAGGCCGAAGATGGTGTGGTGGCCGTTGAGGTGGCTCGCCACGCCATCGGTGATGAAGAACTGACTCCCGTTGGTGTTCGGGCCCGCGTTCGCCATGGCGAGGATGCCCGCGCGATCGAAGCGCACATCCGGCCACACCTCATCGGGGAACGTGAAGCCGGGACCGCCGCGACCGGTGCCCAGCGGATCGCCGCCCTGGACCATGAAGTTCTTGATCACGCGGTGGAACTTCGTGCCGTCGTAGAGCGGACGCTTGGTGCGCTCGCCGGAGGCGGGGTCGGTCCACTCCTTGGTGCCCTCGGCAAGCGCCACGAAGTTGAGCACCGTGGAGGGCGCGAGGTGCGGAAAGAGCTCACACGGGATCTCGCCCAGATTCGTCTTCATCGCGGCGATCAGCTTGTCGCCCTTGGAGAGCTTGAGCTCCGAGAACGCTGCCGCAATCTGCGCCTCAGGGGGGCCCGCCGGACGCTTCTCGCGCGCTTCGTTGAGGCCCTTCTCGAGCTCCTTGATGCGCCCCTTGGCCACATCGAGATCGTCTTGCAGACTGCCGACCTTAGCACGCAGACCATCGCGCTCGGTCTTGAGCGCGTCGACCTCTTGCTGGGAGACACAACCGACCAGGAACACCAGACTCAGCCACGACGCGCGCATGGGACCTCCGTGCGGCCTCGAAGCTACCCTGGGGCGCGCCGGGAAGCCCGTCCGTTGGACGGTTGTTGGCTTCCCTCGCACGGTAGCCCGGAGGCCGTCGATCGGTTAGCCCGCCCCACCGCCGAGGCTCACGTTGCCTTGGCCGTCCGGGGGTTCGATGGATCAGGAGTTCCAGGTCGGCGACAAGGCGGTTGTGCCGAACCAGGGCGTCGGTGTGATCAAGGAGATCGAGTCGCTCACCTTGGGTGGGGCCGAGACCCGGTTCTACGTGGTCAAGCTGCTCGACAATGGCGGCACCTTCCGGTTCCCCGTGGGCCGTGCGGCAGCCAACAACGTGCGCGAGGTCATGCCCGCTTCGCTCATCGATGAGGTCAACGTCGTCCTGCGCGACCGCGACAAGGCGGCCGACAAGCAGACGTGGAACCGTCGCTACCGCGAGTACACCAAGAAGATCACCACGAACGACCCCCTCGAGGTGGCGGCCGTGCTGCGTGATCTGGCGGTGCTGCGCTTGGGCAAGGCCCTCTCGTTCGGCGAGCGCAAGATGTACGACCGCGCCTATGGCCTCATCGTGCAGGAGCTCTCCGCCGTGCGCGACGTGGATGAGGAAATCATCAAGGCCGATCTGGAAGCGCTGTTCAAGGAGGCCGATGAAGAGGCCCAGTCCAAGGGCCAAGCGCAGCCCGTGGGCAAGAAAAAGAAGAAGAGCTGACGTGAGCCCTCGTCCGATCCGCCTCTACAACACGCTCAGCCGCCAGACCGAAGAAGTGGTGCCGGTCGATCCGGGCACGCTCGGGATCTACGTCTGCGGCATGACCGTCTACGATCACGCCCACGTGGGCCACGCGCGCGCCATGGTGGTGTTCGATGCGCTCGTGCGCTGGCTCCGCCAGGCGGGCTGGCAGGTGAACTTCGTCCGCAACTTCACCGATGTGGACGACAAGATCATCCACCGCGCTGCCGAGCGCGGCATGGGTGCCGTGGAGCTGGCCGAGCACTTCATCCACGACTTCCACCAAGACTGCGCCGACCTGCAGCTCGAGCCCCCCACCCACGAGCCGCGCGTCTCCACCTCGATGGCCCACATCGTGGGCATGATCGAGCAGCTCATCGCGTCGGGTCACGCCTACGAGAGCGGCGGGTGCGTGTGGTTCAAGATCACCTCCTACGCTGAGTACGGCGCGCTCTCCGGCCAGGAGATCGGCTGCATGCAGGCCTCGGGGGAGCCCGATCCCGCCTGCACGAAGTCCGATCCGCGCGACTTCGCGCTGTGGAAGGCCGCCAAGCCCGGCGAGCCCGCCTGGGAGAGCCCGTGGGGGCCTGGGCGCCCCGGCTGGCACATCGAGTGCTCGGCCATGGCGCGCGAGCACCTCGGCGTCACGATCGACATCCACGGGGGCGGTCTCGATCTGGTGTTCCCGCACCACGAGAACGAGCTCGCGCAGTCCACCTGCGCCAACCACGCCCCCTATGCGCGGCTGTGGATGCACAACGGCCTGCTCACGATGGCGCGCCGCACCGAAGAAGGCCTCGTCCACGACGCGAAGATGGGCAAGAGCACGGGCAATGTGGTGCGCATTCGTGCGGCCTTGCAGGCCTACCCGGCCGAAGCGCTCAAGCTGTTCTACCTGGCGGCGCACTACCGCTCGCCCCTCCCGTGGACCGAAGCCTCGCTCGATGAAGCGCTCTCCATGCTCGCCCGCCTCTACGAGGCCCGCGAGGTGGGCGAAGCGATGGGCGGCGAGGGTGATGCGGATGCCGTGGCCCAGGAGCTGGGCGAAGACGCGGTCGATCTGCTCACGCTGGCCCGTGCCTTCCCCGACCGCTTCACCAGCGCGCTCGACGACGACTTCGCCACGTCGCGCGCTGTGGCGCTCACCTTTGAGCTCGCGCGCGGCATCAACCGCCTGGCCAACCTGAAGCCTGCTAAGAAGCGCGGCGGTCCTGTGGCCCGCGTCGCCGTCGATGCGCTGCAGGCCATCCAGGGCCTGGGTCTGCTCTGCCAGACCAGCGCAGCGTTCCAAGAGGAGGTCAAGACTAAGCGCCTGGGCGCCCTCGGCATCGAGCGCAGCGAGGTCGAGCAGCTCCTCACCGATCGCACGGCCGCCCGCACCGCGAAGGACTGGTCGCAGGCCGATGCCATCCGCGCCCGCCTCGATGAGCTGGGCGTGGTGGTGATGGATCATGCGGATGGGGTGGAGTGGCGGCTACGCTTGGCGAGCTGACCCCCGGAGCCCCTCGATGCGCACGCTCGCCGCGCTTCTCCTGGCCGCCTGTGCCATCACCCCGCCGGCCGACGACACCGACGACACCGACCTGCCTTGTGGCCCGCAGTGGTCGGCGTCGTGCACGATCGTCGACGGCCAGTGCTTCGACCCCACCCCGCACCGGCTCGGTGTACCGCCGCTCGACGACGAGCGCGCCGAGGCGATCACGCGCGCCGCGAGCCAGAGCACCGACTGCTATCCGCAGGTGCTGGCACGCTGTGAGGCCACCCGCGCGTGGGTGCACGCCTACTTCGGAGGCGAGACAGCATCCGTAGGCGTCTTCAACAGCAGCACGGGCGTCTGGGAGGCGGGGCTGTTCCTCACCGACGCACCCGGAGAGGGCGTCTGCGGAAACAACGTGTGGCTCGGCGAGGTCGCCCACAAGGCGTGCGCGGACAAGGCCCTCGCAGCCGTCTACGCGATGGCGTCGGCCGACTGCGAGCCCTTCGACACTGAGACGACCTGCGCGCCCGAGGACTGCTTCTCGGACGCGCCATGATCGCCAGGAGCTAGAAGCTCACCCCCACGCCCACCGTGCCCAGGATCTGCTCGTCTTCCAGCGAGCCGCGGATGAGGCCGCTCTCGGCGCCCTGCAGGTCCACCTTGCGGTACTGGTAGCCGAAGCCGAGGTCGACGAAGAAGTACTTCACGATGTTCCAGCCGAGGTGCAGGTCGGCGTTGCCGGCGTAAGGCACCGAGGCGTTGGCGAGGCCCGCAGAGCCTGACGCCAGCAGGTACATGTGCCAGAACTCCGCACCGAGCTCGAGGCCCAGGTCGAGGCCGGGAATGCCCAGCGGCTCGTAGGTGACCGAGCAGCCCACATCGGTGCAGCCGCGGAAGGTGACGAAGTCATCCCAGCGGAAGCCGGCGCGCAGACCGATGGAGACCTCGTCGCGCTTCACCGCGATGGGCACGCGGCCCACCACATCGGCGCGCACGGCGAACAGGTTGTCGACCGCAGGGTTCGAGAAGGAGGCGCTCTTCACCTCGTAGCGGCTGTAGCGGAAGCTGGTGTCGAGGCCGACCCACTTCGCCATCGGGAGGAAGCCGCGGAAGCCGGCCTCGAAGCCCAGCGGCGTGGGCGCGCCCCCGCGCTCACCGCCCCAGCCGAGGGCCTGGCCCAGCAGCCCACCGGGGTCGGTGCCCGGCGTCTGCTCGTAGCGGTAGGTCTCCACCAGGAAGGCGGCCCGCAGACGCGCCCAGGGACGGTCGTGCGGCTCGTACTCCGAAGCAGGCTTGGCCTCCTTCACGGGCTTGACCGCCGCGACCGCGGGCCCCATCGGGAGCTCGATCATCGCCACGGCCGCGCCACCATCGGCCACCACGTTGATCTTCACCAGGTCGACCGCCGTGGTGGGCGCCGTGATGAGCGCCTTGTAGCTGCCGCCCCCCACATCCTCGAACGCACCCACCTGGGCGCCGCCCGTGGCGAAGCCTTCGAGCATCACACCGGGCACACCCGCACCGGTGCCATCACTGACGCGCACGAGCAGATCGAGGGTGCCACCGAGAGGAAGCGCCGCGCCCGAGGGCACCAGGGCCAGCGCCGTGGGCGCGCCCGGAATGGCATCCGACACCAGCGACTCAGGCGAGACCGCACCCGCGCTCGGCACCGACGTGGCCCACTGAGCGAGCGGGGGCTCTGCTCCACCCGGCCGGTCGGCGCTCACGCGCTGCACCGCAGCACGCCACGCGAACTGCACGGCACGGGCAGCCTCTGTGCCCGAAGGCGGGAAGACCGCAGCTTCGAGATCGCCAGCCCAAAAGGCCGTGGAGCCCCTCGCCACACCCGACTTCGCCTCGATCTGCACGAGGCCCGGGGCCGCGCCCGCCTCGAACACGACGTCGGCGAGGCCTTCACCATCCGTGGTGACCTGCGCAGGCAGTCCACCGCCCACTCCGCTCACCACCAGATCCACGGCCACGTTGGGGACCGGGTACCCGAAAGCATCGGCCGTAACGATCGTGACCACCTGGGCCTTCCCGGTGGGCACCGACGAAGCGTAGGGCAGCAGCACCACGTAGCGGAGCGCGTTGGCGCTCGGAGCCGACACGGCTGCGACCTGCACGATCGCCGACGTGCCCGGGTCGGCGCTGAACTCGGCGCGGTAGTCGCCGCCCTTGAGGTCGGTGACGGCCTTGAACGCTGCACCGGCGGCCCGCACGCGCAGCTGGCGACCCGACAGGCCCGTGCCCTCACCATCCTGCAGGGTGGCGTAGACCTTGAGCGCCGTGGAGCCTTCCACGAGCACGCTGGGCTCAGCCGTGAGCTCGACGTTCGCGGGCAGTCCGGGCACCAAGGCGATGTCGAGCGAAGCGCCCTTGCTGCCGTCGGCGAGCGAGGCCTGCACCGTGGCCGTGGAGGCGGATCGACCATTCGGCGGCGTGAAGGTGGCCACGTAGACCCCTTCCCCTGCGTGCCGGGCCTCAGAGATCTTGCCGGCCGTGACGGTCATGGCGGGCACGGAGTCCACATCGGGGCTGCCGTCGGCCTTGCGCACCACCACACGAATCGACACCGCAGCGCGCGCATCGGCCGGCACGTTCGGGGGCGGATCGAAGATCGCCACGCGCTGCGTGGGGGGTACCTGCAGATCGAGGGTGCCTTCTGTGACACCGGAGCTGTCGGCGGAGATCTGGGTGGCGACCTTCACGCCCGGCGGCACCACCAGCGGGATGTTGGCGCGCCCTGCGGCGTCGGCCGTGACGGGCCCGTACTCCCGGCCCCCCAGCTTGAGCACGACGTTGGCACCCGGACGGGCGGTGACCGGGTAGTCGACACGACCCTGCAGGGCGAGCACCGCGCTCCCCCACACATCCGAAGGCGCCCGACGGTCGACCACCGTGAGCATCGCGAGGTGGGGGTAGTTGGCCTGGGGCGGCGTGTAGCGCGCAGCGAAGCGGCCACCACCGAGCGGCACCACGCCCGACACCGTGCCGGAGGAGGCGCGAACGAGCACGTCGGCGGGGCTGGTGGGGGCCTCAACGCCCGCCGGGAAGGCGATCGACACCGTGGTCTCGGTGTCTTGCCCGAGCACGATCGCCGGCTGACCCGTGGACACGGCGAGGCGGCCGCGGAAGGGCGGCGACACGGCCAGGTCGCGCTTGGCCTCGATGGCACCGAGCGCTTCGTGGCGCCCCTTGAAGGACACGGTGGCCACAGCCGGCGCTGTGGTGGCGGCGGCGACGAAGCGGGTGGCGTACACGCCCTCCGCGATCTCGAGCACCTCGGAGACCGTGCCCGACGTGGTGCTGGCCTTGAGCTTGAGTCCGGTGATGGGCGCTCCCGAAGGCAGGCGGAACACCGCGTGCACCAGGGCCTCGGTCTGCCCATCTCCGATGATCTCGCCCGCGGCGAGGACCTCGACGACCCCGGTGGCAGGCAGCATGTCGGCCGCCCACGCATCGTTCATGTGCACCGCAGCCAAAGGAGCGGCCAGGAGCCACAGGAGTCCAACGGCCCGACCAGTCTTGTCCCACGCCATCACGATCTCTCCGAATCGAAGTGGCTGACGGTAGCCTGACCCATCGTCGAGCCCCGTCAACGTTGCGACAAGGCGCGTGTTCACGCCTGCCTCCGATCACAGCAAGCGTCGCGCCTTGATGTCAAGGTAGGCCGACAACAGCGTCGCAGACAGCGTCCCCGGCGGCGCATCCACCGTGAGGGCACCATGGGCGCGCCACCGCGCCAGGGCCTCCAAGCGCCACCGTGCCGTGGCCGCCGAAGCCCCTCGCACGTACGCGTCATCACCCGGCGCGGAGCCGCCCACGGCGCGCGCGGCAAAGCGGGGGTCCGAGAGCCACACCACGAGCGGGAGGTGACGGGTGCCGAGCGCCCGCACCACGGCCTCGGCCGCCGCCGCGTTCACCTCATCGGTGGCCGCCGTGAACATCACCACCAAGCTGCGCCGGCGCACCCGCGCTGCGAGGTGGCGCAGCGCCAGCGCTACATCCGGCTCTTCGAGGCGAGGGAACACGTCGTAGGTGGCCTGAACGAGCCGGGTGGCATGGCTCCTTCCGCCGCTTGGGGGGATCCACGCCCGCACCTCGCGGTCGTACACCAACAGCCCCACCCGATCTCCATGCTTGAGCGCGCCATGCCCGAGCGCGAGCGCCGAAGCGAGGGCCTGATCAAAGGCCACCACGCCGTCGTGGGTCATCGTCATCGCCCGGCCCGCTTCGAGCACCAAGATCACGTTCTGCGCCACCTCCTGCCCGTACTCGCGCGTCACAAGTCCCCGCCGACGCGCCGTGGCCTTCCAGTCCACATGCCGGAAGGGATCGCCCGCCACGTAGGGTCGGAGGCGGAGGAACTCGCTCTCACCACCCGCACGACGACGCACCCGCACGGGCCGAGCATGGTCGTCGGCGCGCCCTCGGAGCGCGTCTTGCCGAAGAAAGGTGAAGTCGGGGTAGACGCGCACGGCCTGATCGGGCTGACCCTCAAAGCGCTGCTGGCGCGCCCACAGGCCCCACCGCGACGTCCACCGCACCGTGACCGGACCCGCTGCGTGCTGGCCCCGCTCGTGCACGGTGTGTTGACGCTCCACGTCGGCGGCCTGCCCTGCACCCAGCACCAGTCGGGCGGGGAGGCCCGAGGAGGTCCCCGGCATCGCGTCGTCCACCGTGAGGTTCAGCCGGCGACGGCTCGGGTTCTCCACGCGAATCGTCACGGGGAAGGCCCGTCCCACCGACTGGAGCGCCTCGAACCGGCGCGACGCGCGCACGTGCGCGCCCGAGCCCGCCGCATCAACCACCGCGAGCAGGACAAGGACCGCGTCCACGGCGACGATGGCGGGTCCGACGGCGGGCCACAACACCCACACCGCACCCAGCATCGTGGGCACCACCAGCCACCAAGCGAGGCGGACCGTGGGGATCACGCGCGCTCGCCGCCTGGCACGGGCACGTCGGCCACGATGGCGTCGATGATCGCCTCGGGCGACACACCATCCAGCTCGGCGTCGGCGTGAAGCAAGAAGCGGTGGCGCAGCACCGATCGGCAG
This sequence comes from uncultured Enterobacteriaceae bacterium, assembly GCA_964396405.1. Taxonomy (GTDB): domain Bacteria; phylum Myxococcota_A; class UBA796; order UBA796; genus JACKEO01. The sequence goes on along the minus strand of CAYNFK010000011.1, from coordinate 59,923 downwards.
AGCGACTTCACGTCGTCGGGCACGAGGTAGTCGCGGCCCTGGGACGCTGCGACCACCTGCGCGCAGCGAAGGAGCGCGATCGAGGCGCGCGGCGAAGCCCCGAGCGCGATCGAGCGGTGCGCCCGGGTCGCCCCCACGATGCGCGCCACGTACGTGAGCACGTCGTTCGATGCCGTGACCAGGCGTGCCACAGCACGAAGCCCCAGCAGCCGCTCAGCCGTGGCCTGAACGGCGACATCGCTGGCCCGAAGCGCCGCCGCGTCAAAGCCCGCCAGGTGGGCCTGGAGCAGGCTCACCTCGGTGGTGAGGCTCGGGTGGGTGAGCACCACCTTGAGCAAGAAGCGGTCGAGCTGGGCCTCCGGCAGCGGGTACGTGCCTTCGCTCTCGATCGGGTTCTGCGTGGCGATCACAAAGAAGGGCTCGGGAAGGATCCGGGTCTCCCCGTCCACCGAGACCTGACGGTCGCTCATGGCCTCCAGCAGCGCCGACTGGGTCTTCGCCGGTGCCCGGTTGACCTCGTCGGTGAGCAGGATGCTCGTGAAGATCGGGCCCGGCCGAAACACGAAGCTGCTGCTGCGCTCGTCCCAGATGTTGCCGCCGGTCACGTCCGCCGGCATCAGGTCGGGCGTGAACTGCACGCGGCGAAAGCTCACATCCAGCGTGAGCGCCAGGGTTCGGGCGAGCAGGGTCTTCCCGATGCCCGGCGGACCCTCCAGAAGCACATGCCCACCGGCGATCAGCGCGACGATCACGTCGTGGACGGCATCGTCTTGCCCGATCACCACCTTCGCCACCTCGGCGTGCAGCGCCGCGAAGGTGGACGCGAAGGTGGACGCGAAGGTCGCCTCGTGGGGCTTCAGGTCGGACGCATCACCTTGCACAGGTCCTCCACCAGCTGGATGTCATCAGGCGAGTTGACGCCTTGAGGGTCGGCGGCGACGGCCTCGGCACGCCGCACCAGGTCCGCCGCCCCGGCCTCGTCGTAGCCCGCACGCAGGGTGCGGTCGTGCAGTCCACGGGCACCGAGCTGTCCCAGCACGAGGCTCGCCACAGACGCCGCGGCGTGCCTGCTCGCGCCCACCTCCCGCCAGCGAGCGCCCAGCGCCTCGACGTGCTCCATGAAGTCGCGGCGTCCGGCCTCGGGCGGGTCGCGTCGCGGTGACAACGGCCAGCCGCGGGCGAGCACCAGCACCCCCCACACCACCAGCAAGTGGACCACCAGCGGCAACATGCGGGCACCCGCCAGCACCTGGAAGGGGTTCCGCGGAGGCGCCACCGACGACGCCGTCGCCAGCCAGACGACGGGGCGCTGAGGTAGCTCCGCACCAACCGCCTCGATGGGTGTGGTCAGCACGCCCACCAGGAAGCGCCGGTTCTCTTCCAGCATCAGCGCGCCGTTGCGCAGCAGCAGGGCCTCTGCGATCGCGATCACGACGCCGTCTCCACGCAGGAGCGCCGACACAGCCTGCGGCTCCGGGCAGTCCCGCGCGCGCTCGGGTCGACTTTCTTCCGACAGACGGGGCGCATCCTTCGGAAGCCCCGCAACCAACAGCGCCTCGCCGTCGCACCACTGGTAGGTGGGGCCGTTGGGGAGCACCGGTGCGGGAACCCCGGCGTCAGCGAGCCACGTCGCAACGTGAAGTTCGGGCTCCGCGCCCGTGTAGAGGCCACGCTCGCCAACCTCCGGGAAGTGGTCGTCCAGCGGTCCCGCGACGAGCAGCAGGCCGCCCGCGTCCACCCAGCCCAGAAGTGCCTCCCATGTGGGATCGTCGATGTTCACCGCCCGCAGATCGAGCACGACCAGGTCCACGCCTGCGTGGATGGCGTCCAGCCGACCCGGTGTGGCCTCCACCTGCCAGCCGAGGCCCTCCATCAGGTCGTAGAGCGCGGCGTCGCCGTACGGAGCATACCGACGGCTGGCCCAGGCCGGCGTCGGGAGCAGGAGCAGGCCGATCAGCAGCACCGCCAGGATGCGCGCGGCGGCCTGCACCGCGGCTCGCGCCTCTGCGACATCGAGTGGCCTCAGCGCGAAGCGATGCGTCTCCACGGCGGCGAGGGTCACCGCGACGTGTGCGCGCTCTTCGGGTTGATCGCCCAGTGCTGCCAGGTACTCCCTGTCGGTGCGGGCCCGGTGCAGGTGCAGCCAGCCTCGACGCGCCAGCCGACGCAGCGCTGCGCCCCGCGCCATCACCACGGCGTCTCCGAGCTGCCCGGCCTCCAGCAGCGCCCATGCGCGCGCCAGCAGCTCGTCTTCCGGCAGCGCCGGGAGATCGTCATCCCCCTCGATGCCGCGAAGCTCCACCCGGGACGGGTCGAGCGCGCTGGCTGCCGGTCGGCCGGTCCACACGCCCAGGCGTCGCAGAATCAACCGCACCAGCAGGAGCACGAGCAGCGCCACCACCAACGCGGCGCCCCAGGTGATGAACGACGAGAGTCCCGCCCCCACGCCCAACGCGGGGACGCAGCCCTCGGCGGCTCGCGCGCAGCCTGGAGGTGCCCTCCACACCTCGTTCTCCTCGCCGTTCGGGTGACCCGCGAAGCCTCCGAGGTCGTCGGGCGTGCCGGTGAGTCCGGAACAGCTGGTGGGCATGGCCTCGAATTCGCCGGCAGCGCACGTGGCGCGCAGGCCGGGGCAGGCGTCAGGCGGGAGCTTCGGCACCAGCGAGCACCATGCGCGCACCTGATCGGCGTCGGCACCCGCTTCGTGGCAGAAAGCGTACGCGGGGTCGGCGATCGGGTCGGGCAACGCAGACGGCTCCACCGCGCCCGCCAAGCCCCACACCAGCAGCATCCCCGGGGTCATCCGTTCACCACGGCGCGCGCGCGGACCTGGAGGTCCCATCCCTCGGTGCGGGTGCGCACATCCACGTAGAGCAGCAGGCGCGCCCACGCGATCAGCGGCTGCACACCGAGCAGGCCGACGCTCAGAAACGGCGTCACCGTCCCCTCCCACAGCCCCCCCCAGGGCGTGCCGAGCTGCAGCACAAACCCCACCACCAGCTGACCCAACAGCTCCCCCGCCACCGCTCCCCAGAGCGTCAGCGTACCGAGCGCCAGCGCCGCACCCACCGCCGCCCCTCCTTCGCGGGACACCAGGGCGGAGGCACGTCGCAGCGCCACGCCGATCGGCTGACGCTCCAACAGGACCACCTCGCCGACGAAGCACGCGCCCACCCCAAGCGGCACGAGCGCGAGACCGCACGACAAGAGCGACGCGCCCCCGATCAGCCCCCACACCGCCCACCGCGCCACCACCGCGGAAGCCATGCCGCGGGTATCGGACTTCAGCACGGACAGCGCCACACCGTCCTCGAACAACAGGCGCGCGCCGAGCGCGGTGAACGGTGCCTGAAGCACCGGCGACAGCGCCACCACCACGCCGAGCACCACCACAGGCCCGAGGGGCAGCAGCGGAGAGGCCAGCGCCGCCAGCACGAATGGACCCAGCACCCACAGGGCGAGCCGCAGCACCAGGCCCGCGTGGGCCTGCAGCATGCGAAGCGCAAGGTCCACGGACTCGGCGGGCGTACGAGGTCGCAGCACGATCCGGCAGGCGTAGGGGTTCACCGAGGGCGCCCGCCGAACGCCCACCACGCCGCCACCACCGCCACCTGCGAGAGTCCAAACACGACCTTCACGCCGCCGGGCACCGGCGAAGCACTCCAGAAGCCTTCGATTGCGGCCGCCACCAACAGCATGAACGCCGCGCCCACCACCATGTGCAGGAGCGCAGGCGCCACAGCCCGCAAGGACGCCCGCACTGTGGCGCCGCCGGTGTCGATCAGCGCGGATCCGAGCCGCAGACCGGCAGCGCCTGCCAGCACGATCGCCCACAGCTCCCAGGCCGCGTGGCCCGCCACGAACGACATCAGGTTCCCACCGCGCCCCTCCCGCGCCAGGTGCCCAAACACCGTGCCGATGGTGGCTCCGTTCGTCACCAGGAAGAACACCGACCCCAGCCCGCCCAGCGCACCGGTGGCGAAGCAGCGCAGCGCGATGCCCACGTTGTTCGCCACGTAGAAGCCCGCCATCGCCGCCGCGTCCGCGAAGCCTCGATCCTGTGGCGGCTCGGCGTACATCGCCTCCATGCTCTGGAGGGTGGGCCCATCCACGATGCGCTCGGCCAGCGCTTCGTCCGCAAAGCCCAAGCAGAAGCACACCACGAACGGCGCGTAGAACAGCAGCGCCGACAGCGCGACCCATTGACCGTGCGCCCGGACCTGCCGCGGAACCCCGGAGAGCACGTAGCCGACGAGGTCGACGGGGGACCGACGCGCGCCACCGTAGAGGCGATCGTGCGCGCGGGCGGCGAGCTGGTCGAGCGCCCGCACCGGCTCCTCGCCCAGCTCCAGGGCCCGCGCGCGGGACAGGTCGGCGCACACGGAGCGGTAGCCCATCGACAGCGCTTCCCACTCAGCGCCCGTGGAGATGCCGCCCCTCAGCAGCGCGTCGAGCGCCGCCCAGCGCGGGCGCCCCTCCTCCAGGAACCTGTCGGCATCACGCATGGACGCGTCCGGTCGCGCGCGCCCAGGCCAACTGCAGCACCCGCAGGGCGGTAGCACCCTCAACACCCGTGCGGCGCGAGAGGGTGGGGGCCATCATCTCCGCGAGCTCATCCGTACGAGCCGGCCCCAGCCGAGGCGCGCGGCGCATCAGGTCCTCAATGAGGCGGACCTCGTTGCGCGACAGCTGCACCCCCACCGGGAGGGTCTGCCGCTCGGCTTCGGAGATCGGCGGCTCCAGCACCCACCCGTCCGGCGGCAGCACAGGGTCCTCCGTGACCACCAGGGTGCCCGCTACCCAGTCGCCCAGGCGCTTGAACGAGGGCGTGGACCCCATCACCAGCGCACCGATCACGTAGCCAATGGGCAGGCTGTCGGCAGCGCGCAGCAGGTTCCGCAGGACGGCCTCCGGTGCGCCGATGCGCGAGCCATCTTCTCGCACCACCCGCAGACGAAGCAGCGCCTTCCCGGGCGTGCGGCCCTCCCACAGCGCCTCGAACAGCGCCGCGTAGAACCAGCTGACGACGAACACCGCCAGCAGCACCACGCCCATCGCGGCGCCCCCGAGATCGGTGCCCCCTACGAACCCGAACACCATGGCGGCCGCGACCACCAGCAGCAGCACCACCCCCTGCAGGGCCAGATCCGCCAGGAGCGCCAGAGCCCGGGGCGCCGGACCCGCCACACGGTGCCGGAAGCTCACCCGCTCCGGCGTCTGGATGGCCACGTAGGTGTCGAGGGGTTCCACGCGGTCCCTCTACCCCAACGGGCGTCGATGTGAGGCGCTCTTCGACCCTACGGGCAGGCGGAGACGCCGTAGCTCACGTCGATGGTGACGCCGGGCTCGGGCACCTCATCGAACACGATGCCACCGCGGGCCGGGTCGTAGGTCCAGCCGGTGAGCACCGACACGCCGTCGACCTTCACGTCGATGCTGTTGGTGTTCGGGCTGCCCGAGGAGAGGCGGTAGAACTTGAGGTCGCCGAGCGCCTGGGTGGCGATGTTCTGGAAGGTCGAAGCCCAGCCGCCACCGCAGATGTTGAGCTGTTGGCCTTGCGTCTGTTGGGCCACCTTTACGTACGCCCAAGGGTCGTTGGGCTCCCCGCCGCAGCCCTGGTAGAGGTCGACAATGGCGTGGGCTCGCAGCGGCGCCGTACCCGCGTAGGCCTGCAGCACCGTGTAGTGCGAGGCCCAGTAGTTGCCGAAGGGGGTCGGCGAGTAGCCATCAGACTGATCCGCCTCGTCGGACACGTAGATGACGTGGAGCGGCGCACCCGCATCGCGGAAGGTGCTGTTGCACGATGCCTGCACCGAAAGCGTGACGGCCTGAAGGAGGGCCTCGGTGTAGGTGGTGTTGGACTTGTCGGCGATGGCCGCGGTGAACGTGGACTTCCAGCCCGGATTGGAGGTGCGGATCACGCCACCGCTGAAGCAGCCGTTCGACTGGCCCGTGGTGACGCCGATGCTCACGTCGACATCGGCCGCATCAAAGATGTTGATGAACGCCGGGATCTCGCTCGCCAGCACGGCCTGCTGGTCGGCCATCGAGCAGGACTGATCCACCGCGAAGATGATGTTCACGGGGATGCTGGGCGGCACCTCAAACGTGTCGATCTTCTCCTGGGCCCAGATCGCCCGGCCCGTGATCGCCGCGCGCGCTTCGCCGGCGAGATCGTTGCTCTCCACCACCAGATCGGCCGCCACATCCTGCGTGAAGCTCGGGTCGAACAGGATGGGCACCGCGAAGGACTGCCCCTTCGACAGCGTGATCGGCACGGCCGGAGGCCCCTGGCTGAAGCTGAGCTGCTCCGCCGCACCATCCAGGCCCACGCTGGTGACCACCAGCGGCTCCGCGCCCTGGTTCTGCACCACGAAGGCCTGCTGCGTGCTGCAAGGGATGAAGCGGTCGCCGAACACCATCGGGTTGGGCGAGATCACGAGCGCCGGGAGAGCGCCCTCCCCGGCGATCGGCACCACAAGCTCGGGCTCGTTGACCGCATCCGAGTAGATCCGCACGGTGCCGCCCAGCGCGCCGCCCTCTTCGGGCGTGAACACCACATCGAACGCGGCCTCTTCGCCGGGCGCCAGATCGAAAGGGAGCTGGAGCTTCGGGTACTCAATCTCGAACGACACATCCGACTTGAGCACGATCTCATCGACGAACAGGCGCGAGGTGCCATCGTTGCGCAGCGTGAGCGTCTCGCGCACCACGTCCTGGCTGGTCTTCACGCCGAAGTCGACGCGATCGGGCAGCACGGAGATCAGCGCGAGGGTGTCTTCCTCGGGGTCGTCCTTGTTGCCGATGATGATGTCGGGTGCGCAGGCGGTGGCCACCAGCAGGCCCACGAAAGCGGCTCGGAACATGCAACAACCCCAGGGGAGGCCTGCATCGTACCGCGAGGAGTGGCCCTTTGCTGCGGAAATTCCGTAAGCGACGCGCGGAACTTCAGCGCCGCATCGCCTCGAACGCAGCATCCAGCGACGACTCGTCAACAAGTTTGGACGAATCCGACCAATCATCCATCCAGGCATCGGACTCCGACGCGCCGCCCGCGCCTTCGGGCGCGCCACAGGTGCACCCCTCGCAAGCCGTGCGCACAGGGGCCGAGCAGCGCTCCCCACCGATGACCTCTTCGGCCAGCGCCAGCGGGCTCAGCAGACCGAAAGCCACAGCCACCACCATGGGATGTGCGCCGAGCTTCATCAGGTCCTCCGAGCCTCCTTCTAAAAGGGGCTCCGGCGCTCGTCGGATCCGTGGACACATCGTGACCCCTGCGCACCGTCTCGAACCGGCCGGTGGCAGGGCCGCCGGGGGGCGTTACCGGGCCGGCCCCGCGACCGATGGAGGCAGCGTGATCAACGTCAACGACGTGAGCAAGGGCTACGGCGGGCGCCTGCTGTTCGACCACGTACAGGTCAGCTTCCGCCCCGGCATCAACTACGGCCTCACCGGCCCCAACGGTGCCGGGAAGTCCACGTTCATGAAGATCCTGATCGGTGCCGAAGACACCGACAAGGGCTCGGTGTCCAAGCCCAAGCGCACCGCGTGGCTGCGCCAGGACCACTACGCCTTCGACGCCTTCCGCGTGCTCGACGTGGTGATCATGGGCAACAAGCGCCTGTGGGACGCGATGCAGGCGAAGGAGGCGATCTACGCCCGCGCCGAGTTCACCGACGAAGACAACGACCAGCTCGGTGAGCTGGAGGGCATCGTCGCCGAAGAGAACGGCTACGTCGCTGAGCCCGACGCGGCCGTGCTGCTCGAGGGTGCGGGCGTGCCGCAGGAGCTGCACGAGCGCCCGATGTCGGAGGTCCAGGGCGACCTCAAGCTGCGCGTGCTGCTGGCCCAGGCCCTGTTTGGCGAGCCCGATGCGCTGCTGCTCGATGAGCCCACCAACCACCTCGACATGGACGCGATCCGCTGGTTGGAGAACTTCCTCTTGGGCTACAAGGGCGTGCTGGTGGTGATCAGCCACGACCGCGCCTTCCTCAACTCGGTCTGCGATCAGATCGCCGACATCGACTACCAGACGATCATCCTCTACCCGGGCAACTACGACGAGATGGTGCGTCAGAAGTCCCAGGTGCGTGGGCGCATCGAGAAGGAGAACGACGCCAAGGAGAAGAAGATCGTCCAGCTGCAGGAGTTCGTGGCCCGCTTTGCCGCCGGCACCCGCTCCAGCCAGACGCGGTCGCGTCAGCGTCAGATCGAGAAGCTCCGCCCCGACGAGATCAAGCGCAGCAACATCGCGCGCCCGTTCATCCGCTTCGACGAGGGGGAGCCCTCCGGCAAGGATGTGGTCGAGCTCAAGGGCCTCAGCGCCGCCTACGGCGACCACGTCATCTTCAGCGATGTGCACGTGCGCTTCAACCGCGGCGACAAGATCGCGATCGTGGGCCGCTCCGGCATGGGCAAGTCCACGCTGTGCAAGGCGCTGGTGGGCCGGCTCGCTCCTGCAGCCGGCGAGGTCCGTTGGGGACACAACGTGCGCCTCGGCTACTTCGCTGAAGACCACCGCGACGAGATCGCGCCCGGTCAGACCGTGTTCAGCTGGCTGCACGCCCACAAGCCCGACATGATCCAGCAAGACGTGCGCGCCGTGCTCGGTCGCATGCTGTTCTCGGGCGAAGACGGCGGAAAGCCCACCGCCACCCTCTCGGGCGGTGAGGCCGCGCGCCTGATGATGAGCAAGCTCATCCTGCTCAAGCACAACGTGCTGGTGCTCGACGAGCCCACCAACCACCTCGACCTCGAGAGCATCTCGTCCCTGCGCGAGGCCATCGAGTCGTACCAGGGCACCGTGTTCTACGTCACCCACGACCGCGACCTCGCCGCCGCCTCCACGCGCATCCTCGCGTTCCCGGAGCCGGGTCGGCTGATCGACTACTCGGGCAACATGGACGAGTACCTGGCGTGGTACGACAAGCAGCATGCGGCTGCTCAGAGGGCCTCCTGATCCCAAGGTGAGTACGGCGCGCATTGGTGCGCCGGGCCGCGCCGGGTCAGAATGCGCCTGGATGCGCCGTTGACCACCTACCTCGTCAGCCTGTTGCTCTCGTTCCTCGTGGCCGTGGTGCTCACCCCGGCCATGATCGGACTCGCTCAGCGTGTGGGGGCTGTGGATGCGGCCGGTCAGAGCCACCGCAAGCTGCACGCGGCCGACATTCCCCGTCTCGGCGGGCTCGCAATCTTCTTCGCGTTCTTCGCCCCGCTGATCGCGCTCTCGTTCTTCCAGACGCGTGTCGGCGAAGCCGTGCTGCGCGATCCGGCCCTGGTCGCTGGTCTGCTCGCTGGCGGCACCGCGATCGCCGCCCTGGGCCTCTACGACGACATCCGCGGCGCAAGTCCCCGCATCAAGCTCGGCGTGCAGGTGCTGGTGGCCATCGCCATCTGGAACATGGGCATCCGCATCGACCGCGTCGACCTGCCGTTCTTCCCGATGTTCGACCTGGGCTGGCTCTCGCTGCCGATCACGGTGCTGTGGATCGTGGGCCTCACCAACGCGGTGAACCTCATCGACGGCCTCGATGGACTCGCCGCCGGGATGGCGCTGTTCGGCATCCTCCCGATGGTGGTGCTGGCGGTGAGCAAGGGCAACCTCGTGCTCGCGCTCGTGGGCTGCTGCCTCGCCGGGGCCGTGCTGGGCTTCCTGGTCTACAACTTCCACCCCGCGCGCATCTTCATGGGCGACACGGGCAGCATGTTCTTAGGGTTCGTGCTGGCCACCGTGGCGATCGACGTGGGGCACAAAGGCCGCGTGGCCGTGGCCCTCGTCACACCGGTGCTCGCGCTCGGACTCCCACTGCTCGACACCCTCCTCGCGATCGCCCGTCGGGCGTGGATGGGCCAGAACCTGTTCGTGGGCGACCGCCAGCACATCCACCATCGCCTGATGGCCGCTGGGTTCAGCCACAAGAGCACCGTGCTCGTGATGTACGGGTTCGCCGGTCTGTTCGCGCTGCTCGGGCTCGCCGTTCACTTCAACCGCGACCAAGACTCAGCGCTGCTGTTTGTGCTCACCGCCCTCGTCGCTGGCGTGCTGCTGCGGAAGATCGGCTACCTCGCCCTCCCCGGTGGGGATGGGGCCAGCGCCGTGCGGGAGCGGAACCGTCTCGTGAAGCTCACGTCGCTGCAGCTGGAGGAGCGCCTCGGGCATGCCGTCAGCCTGGAAGCCGTTGCTGTGGCCGCTGCAGAGCTTGCGTTCGCAGCAGGTGCAGCACGCGCCGCCCTCACCTTGCACGCCGAAGGGGAGCCCGAGCGCACCTGGAACTGGGAGCCGCACGCTCCAGGCCCCCTGGATGCCGTCGATCCCACCGAGCGCTTCGCCCTCGTGGACCTGCGGGGTCGCGAGCGCGGAATGCTCACGGTGGTGTGGACGTCGGCAGGCTTTCACGAAGCCGCCCTTCCGCGCCTGGAGGCCGGGCTCCGACGCCTCGCCGAGCGCCTCGCCGAGCCTGCTGCCGCCGCGCGGATCGAGCCCTCGTGAGCGAGTCCGCGGGTGTGGATGCTCCCCTGTGGCTGATCGGCACCGGGCGCTGCGGGAGCTCACTGCTGCTGCGCCTGCTCTCCTACCACCCCGAGCTGGCCTGGCAGAGCCACTACACCAGCCGCCTCCGGGGCGGCCCGGCCTGGGCGGGCCTCGCTCGCCTGCACGACCTGCCGGGCATGACGGGCCTGCTTCCCCGCGTCGACGACCGCAAGTGGGTGCCCCAAGCCACCGAGAGCTACAGGCTCCTTGAGGCGGCCACCCAGGGAAGGTTCACCGCTCCGCAAGAGCTGCAGGCCACCGACCTCGACGCCGCCAGCCGGAGCCGCCTGCGTGCCATGGTGAGCCAGCATCTGGCCGCCCAAGGCAAGCAGCACTTCTTGATGAAGCACACGGGCTTCCCGCGCGTCGACTACCTCCTGGAGGCGTTCCCGAAGGCGCGGTTCGTGCACGTGGTGCGCGATGGCCGGGCCGTGGCCGTGAGCCTGTGCAAGGTCGACTGGTGGAGCGGCGAAGCCCAGTGGGGCTGGGGTCCGATCGAAGACGCCGACCTCGATGTGTACGTGCGCAGCGGGTGTCACGAGCTCGTGCTGGCCGCACTGTACTGGAAGGTGCTGATGGCCCACTACGCGCCGCTCGCCGAGCGCCTCGCGCCCGAGCGGTTCTTGCAGGTGCGGTACGACGTGTTGGTGGCCGATCCGGTGGGCACGCTGCGCGGCATCGCGGACTGGGCCGGCCTCGGCACCAGCGACGTCTTCGAGCGTCGGGTGCGGGCCACGCCGATGATGTCGGACGACCGTCGGTGGCGACGCTCGGTCACCGACGACGAGTCGCGCCTGCTCACGGCCGTGCTGGCCGAACCGCTGACGCGCTGGGGCTTCGGAGCATGACGCTGCCTCGGTTCTTGGGCATCGGTGCGCTCAAGGCCGGCACGTCCACGCTCCATGCGCTGCTCGCTACGCACCCCGAGATCGCACTGCCCTCGTCCCGCAAAGAGGTGATGTTCTTCGATCGCCACTGGGATCGCGGCGTCGCGTGGTACGCCGAGCACTTCCGCGATGCCGGGCGCCGCGTCCCCGGCGAGATCTCGCCCTCCTACCTGTTTGACCCCGAGGTACCCGGCCGTGTGGCGTCCACCCTGCCCGAGGTGCGCCTGTTCGCGGTGCTGCGCGACCCCACAGCCCGCGCGATCAGCCAGTGGCGCTTCTTTCGCCAAGAAACCGGGTCCAGCCTCTCCCTCGAAGACTTCCTCACCGAGCACCCCAACGCGATCGCGCGCGGGCGCTACGCCGAGCAGCTCAGCCGCTGGCTCGACCACCACCCGGCCGACCGGCTCCTCCTCCTCACCTCCGATGCGCTGGCCCGCGATCCGCGGCTCGCAGCCTCCCGCGTGTTCGCCCACATCGGCGTCGACGCCGACTTCGTGCCGCCCAACCTCGGGGCGCGGTCCAACGAGAGCGGCACCCCACGCCACCCGCGGCTGCGCGCCGCAGCCCGTCAGGCCATCCGCTGGCTGTACGCCCACGACCTCGGCGCCGTCGTGCAAGCCGTGAAGCGCACGCCCCTTCGTCGGCTCGTCGACGCGAAGGATCGCGAGCCCAGCACGGTGAGCGACGACACCCTCGCGCGCCTTGCTGACGCCTACGCCGACGACCTCTCGAAGCTCGCCGCGCGCTTTCCCCACCTCGTGCCCGAAGCCCCTTGGGTTGGCGGTCCACGATGAAGGCCGACGTCACCTGGGTCGAAGGTGCACTGCACATCGCAACGTCCACGGGCGGGCTGCTCATCGAAGCGCCCCCCGGCGTGGACCGGCACCTGGCAGAAGCCGGTCTGCTGGACCGTCTCCGGTGGGTCGTGCTGGGCTCCGACCGCATGCGCTCAGTGGGCGGTCTGCTCGGCCTGTGCGCTGCGATCGGCGAGCGCAGGGGGCGCGTGGGCGTGCACCTCGTGCATCCGCTGAGCTGCGAGCGCGTGGGCGTCGTGGCCGATGCGTGGCAGCGGGGCTGGCCCGATGGGGTGCGCCTCGACATCGACGCCGTCGTGCCGGGCATCACCGTCGATCTGGCCACGCACCTCGCCGTGACGCTCGTGCCGTTGAGCCTCGCCGAGGCCTGCCACGACGGCGTGCGACCGGTCGCGGGCGGCGGCGTACGGGTGGAGGCCGACGGTGCCGTGATCGCGTGGGCACCTGTGGCGCGCCCCGGAACGGCATCGCGTCGCCTGTGTGAGGGCGCGGATCTGGCGGTCGTCGAGGTGGGTCGCAAGCCGGGGCCCGACACCATGCCTTCCTGGCGACCTTCGCTCGGTGAGGCCTCGGAGATCGCGCTCGGCGCAACGCGCTTCTGGCTGGTGGGCGACGACGGGCGGCGGATCCACGGAGGCGAGGAGAACTAGCCCCCCGCAGCGTCGTCGGTGGCGGATCGTCGGCTGCCGGGTCATTCTGCGCAGGCACGGGCTTGGAGGATCAATGCGCGCACATCTCGGTCTGCTCTTGCTGGTCGGCACCAGCGGCTGCATCTTCCGGTGGCCTGGTCAGGGCTTCGACAAGGACGAGGACCGTCCCGACGACTCCTACTGGACCGACGACAGCGACGACACCGACGTCAACACCGAGACCGACACCGACATCGAGACCGACGTCGAGACCGATGTCGACACGGGTCCGCGCTTCACCTGCCCGCCTGAGCTCCCGATCGACGCCACCGTCACGAACGGCCGCGCCGCGATCTCCCGCGACATCGGGGCCAACGACAACATCGACGACATGCTGGCGCTGCTCGCCTGCTGCGTGCCCAGCGACCTGGAGGCCTCTCAGGGCCTCGGCCACTACGAGATCGACGTGCAGGGCACGACCTCGGATGGCCTGTGCGCCTACGGTCTCCTCATCGAAGAGGAGCAGGGCTGGACCCGCTACGGCTGCCGCAGCACCATCCCGGTGGCGGTGCCCGACGAGCTCTCGAGCCCGCTGAGCGCCTCGGGCGCAGGCGACACGCCCGACTGCGTGAACCTCGGCTCGGGCGGTCCGCTCTAGTAGAGCACGGCGCGCACGGGGCTGGCATCGGCCCCCACCAACCGCAGCGGCAGCGCCACCAGCGTGTAGATCCCCTCGGGCACCTCGCTCAGCACGAGGCCCTCCAGCACGGCCATCCCGCGCCGCGCGAGGGCGTGGTGGCTGGGGAGCAGCTTGTCGTCCTCGGGGTCCACGCTGGGCGTGTCGAGGCCCACGAGGCGCACACCCTGGTCGGCGAGGTGGTCGATAAGCTCGAGCGAGAGCGCGGCGAAGTCGCTGTTCCAGGCGTCGGGGTTGGGGAAGGTGCCGGTGTGGAACAGCACCCGTGGCGCGGAGATCGGCACCTTCAGGTGCGCGGGGCGCACCCGCTCCCCCCGCGCCACGGCCACCCGCACCACCTGGCAGGGCCCTAGGTAGGTCTCAAGCGACACAGCCTCCATCGACGCCCCGCGGGGGTCGTAGTGGCTGGGCGCATCGGCGTGCGCACCGAGGTGCAGCGTGGCCGTGATCGCCGACAGCTCCAGGTGGTTGCCCTGCGCCCACGACATCGCCACGTCGCGTCGAAACGGCACATCGCCGGGCCACACGCCGAGCCCAGGGTGGACGGGCGGGCTGAGATCGTAGATGCGGGCCAGGGTCCCTCCGTGGCAGGATGCAGGCCTAGCCCGAAGGAATCCCCATGCGTACCTTGCTCTTGCTCCTGCTCGCTCTGCCCGCGCTCACCCCCGCGGCCGAGGCCGGAACCACCCTCCGCCGCGCGTTCGGCACCTTTGAGGTCAGCTACGACCCCCGCGACTGCCTCTACCCGCTGTGCGGCGGCTACTGGGTCTCGCCCGTCAACCACGACCAGATGATCTGCGAAGACGGACAGCCGGCGGCCCAGTGCTACGTCGCTGAGATCGACTGGGACGCAATGGGCTGGACCGCTCAGGACGTGCAGGACTTTCAGTTCGCTGCCCAGGGCTCCACGGTGCTGGTGCGCGGCCGACTGAGCGTCGAGTCCTACACGGGCGGCGGCAGTACCTGGCGGCTGGGCATGCTCACGCCGCGCTTGGCGTTCCTCAGCTGGTCGCCGGCAACGTCGCCGGTCCCCTGATCGCCGCACCCCAGCGCAGCGCCTGACCCTTCGGCGCGGCTGCGCTCGGCACCTCCACGCCCACCTTGGCCAGCAGGGCGGAGGCCACCCGACCCGCCGCGGTGCCATCCCAGCCGTGGTCGATCTTCACGACCAGACCGAGCGCATGGGGCCACGCGGACTGCGCAACCGCCACGGCGAGCAGGCCATCGGCGCCCTCCTTGGCCACCAAGCGTCCGCCCCCTGCGACGAGCAGCGCCGTGTCGAGACGTCCGATGCCTCCCACCCGCTCCGGGTGTGCGGTCATCGCCGCCCACACGCGATCTTCCTGCCGCCAGGCCGCCACGGCCGCGTAACAACGCGCCAGCTCGGAGAGGCTGCGGGCCTCGGTGGGCAGGCCGCAGCCGTCCACCGCCACCCGCTCCGGCACCGCAGGACCCAGCACCCGCGAAAGCCACGACCGAACCGCCACCTGCCTCGGGTGATCCTCCGCCAGGTAGGTCGCGGGATCCCATCCCTCCGCCCGGCAGGCGTGCAGGATGCCGGCATGCTCCCCCGAGCACGGGTGACGCCAGGGGTTCGGACGCCGGAGGCTGAGGCCCCCCAGAGGCTGCGACGCCGGCGTGCGCAGTCCCCCGGCTCCCGCACCGGCCACATGACGGGCCGTCGCGACATGTGCGGCCGTGCCGTTGTGGCTGGCACACACGATCGCGAGGTCCTCGTCCGACAGATCGGCCAGCGACGTCGCTGTGGCTTTGGCCGCAAGGGGCTTGATCAGGCTGCGCACGAACACCGTCCGATCCGGGTCGCTGCCTCCGAGGTCGGCTTCCAGCGACGCCCACGCGAACGCGCCCCGCACGGTCACCTCGGGCAGACCTTCCCGCTCGAGGGTGTACAGCACGCTCACCGCAGCTCCACCGGCACGCCCGCCTGGGCCAGGCGCGGCGCCACCTGCTCCACGAACGCGCGCTGACCCGCGATCACCCGGTCGACGTCGTGGTCGAAGAAGTCGAACCACAGCATCAGGCGATCGTCGGGGTGGAAGCGCGCCAGCACCTGCTCGGCCACCTCGGCGGCATCGCCCACGAGCGCGTTCTCGGTGGCGGCTGCCACCTTCGCTTCGTCGATCGTGCCGCTCATCGCGGCCCAGTAGGCCGAGAGGGCACGATGGGCGCGGGTGCGCGCCCGGTCGCGGTCCGCATCGAGAAACACCATCACGGTGCGAGGCAAGCAGCCGCGACTCCACGGTCCGCCATCCGGGTGAAAGGCTGCGGCCATCCGGGTGTGGGTGGCCTCGATCACGTCGGGCGGCGTGATCGACAGGTTGAACACTTCCACCGGGAGCACCCGGTTCACCGACTCCTGCACCACCGGGTCGTGGCTGCCGATCACGAGACGCAGCAGGTCACGTCGCCAGTCGTGCGGCACGATGCGGAGGCGATCGAAGGCCCAGCGACCCGCGAACACGGCGTCGGCCCCTCCGGTGTGCGCCGCAACGGCCGCCCAGTCGGCATCCGACCGGAAGTCGGCGCGCGTGAGCCGAGAAGCCTCGATGTCGCTGCTGGCGACAGCATCCCCACGCAACAGGCGCACGAAGATCTCGGCCGCCTCACGGAACACCCGACCCTTGAGCGCAGGCCAAGCGGCCGCCTCCAGCGGATCGCGCGGCACCACCCCCGAGGCCTCGTTCACGAAGTCGAAGCGCCCCGCCGAGAAGCCCACGTGCAGCCGCCGACGCTCTTCCGGATCGAGGCCGTGCAGCGCGAGCGCCGACGCCACCTTCTCAGCCGCCGCCACGGGGCCACCCAGCCCCACGATGTTGGTGACCGCCGAGCCCACCTCGATGCCGCGGGTGCGGTGCCACACGTGGGCTGCCAGCAGCGGCAGGTTCGTGTTCACGCCGATCTCGCCCTGCCAGTGGGGCACCACAGGTCGATTACCCAGCGCCTGCGTAGCCGTGGAGAGGTGCGCCTCGGCCACCCACGCCACGCCGTAGCCCTGGGCATCGGCGGCCTGCACCTCGTCGAAGAACGCGCGAAACATCGCGTCCTCAGACGGGAGGTGCCCGTCCACTGGGGTGCGGGCCAAACTGTAGAACACATCGAAGCGCATGCAAGACCCTCCGCCGCGTCTCCTACACAAGCCCTCGGCGCTTGAACATGGCGAGCATCGCCACCGCAACGACCAACATCAGCACCAGCACCGCGGGGTACCCCAGGGGCTGAGCCAGCTCCGGCATGTGGTGAAAGTTCATGCCGTACACACCGGCGATGAACGACAGCGGAATGAACACGGTGGACACGAGTGCCAGCACCCGCATCGACTCGTTCAGCGCCTGGTTCTGCAGCGCGAGGTGCAGCTCGATCGCCGCGGTCGAGCGCTCGCGGGCCTGATCCACGGCGTCGAGGACGGTGTCGAGATGGTCGGCCAGATCGCGGAAGAAGGGCAGCGTGTCGATCTGGACCAGTCCTCCGTCGTTCCGCAGCAGCGCGTCCAGCGCTTCCCGAACCGGACCCGTCGAGGAGCGCACCACCGAGAGCTCCAGCCGTACGCTGGCCACCCGGTGTGGTGCGTCCTTCGAGTCTGCCGTACCCACCATCTCCTCGAGCGCGTCGATCTCGGGCTCCATGGCCCGCACCACCAGGAGGTAGTTGTCGATCACCGCGTCCATCAGCGCGTAGAGCAGGTAGTCGGCCTGACGCTTGCGGATGCGACCCTTTCCATTGCGGATGCGATCACGCACGCCGTCCCACACGTCGCCTGGGCGATCTTGGAAGGAGAGTACCCAGCCCTGCCCCAGCACCAACGCCACGCGCTCTGAGGCGTTCTGGCCCGCTTCGTAGGTGAGCACGTCCATGATCACCAGGAGGTGCTGATCCAGCAGCTCCACCTTGGGCCGCGCGGACGTGTTGAGGATGTCCTCGATCCACAGGGGGTGCAGGCCAAACGCATCGCCGATTGCGCGCACGAGCTGCTCGTCGTGCGAGCCGTCGATGTCGAGCCACGACACGGACCCCGACTGCGCGCACGCGACGATGGCCGCCAGGTCGGGGTTGGCCGTCTCGCGCAGGATCTCAGCGTCGTAGTCCATCAGCCGGGGAACGACGACCTCATCGGAGCTCCTGCCGACGTAGGCACCTTCCCCAGGCACCTTGCCCACATGGGCGACCGAGGGAGCCCGCCGCCGAATCTTCCTGCGCTGCTTACGGGCCACGCGCCCTCCTAGATTCGCACGAGGCGAGCGAGGTCGTCACGGCGAAGTCCGCCGGTGAGCCCCGCCAGCAACATGTAGCCCACGCCACCCGCAGCCACCCGCAGCCACAGGCTCGTGCCGTCCATGGCCCACACACCCATCGCCATGCCCATGGCAGGCAGGAGCGTTCTTGCCAGCGGTCCCAGCTCGAACGCGCCCCGCACATCTCGCCCAATGCGCCGCCGCAGCATCAGGTGGGTCAAGGCCTCCGTCACCACCGTGGTGATCGCCGCCCCCTCGGCGCCGTAGCGAGGAATCGCCCACAGGTTCAGACCGACATTCAGCGCTGCGCCGAAGAAGTCGATGCGCGCACGATCGCCTTGGGCATCCAGCGCCGTGAGCGTGAGCCCGTACGCGTTGTTGAGGAAGCGCAGCGGCACCGCCACGCAGAGCGCCTGCATCGGCAGCGCGGCGTCCGCGTACGCGGGCCCGAACAGCGTGGTCACCAGATCCGGTGCTACCACAAACCCGCCTACGGCCAGCGGCACCGCCACCAGCAGCTGCAGCCGCACCTGCAGGGTGAGCTCACCGGCCACAGCCGCTGGGTCGTCGACCACCAGCCGGCTCACCGTCGGAAAGAAGGTGCGTGAGAGCAAGGTGGCCACGAACGCAAGCTGCAGCAGCACCGACGCGGGCGCTTTGTATCGAGCCACCTCCACCGGGTCCGCCAGCGCACCCAGCATCACCACATCCGCCTGTGCGGCGATGGCACCGAACAGCACGGCCGGGCCGTAGACCCGCCCCTCACGCAGCCACGCTGACACCGACCCCGCCGGCACCGCTGTGGCAGCGCCCCCCACGATGCGGCGCCACGACCACAGCAGCCCCGCCAGCGCCACGAGCGCAGCGATCCACCGCCCCATGTACAGCGCAGCGATGCCAAACCCCGCTGCCGCCAGGCCGACCTGCGCCACCAGGAACACCAGCCGACCCGCCACCACCGGGCCGAACTCCACGAACATGCGCCGCAGCCCGTGAAACGTGGCCTGCACGAGCTGCGCGGCCGCATTCGACGCCATCGTGAGCGCACCGAAGAAGGCGGCCAGCAGCACCTCGGGCCGGGGGTCGAGGCCCGCCACGATGCCCACCACAGCCAGCGCCGTCACCAGCGAGGTCAGCAGGGCACCGCGCAGCGCGACAGGCAGCAGCGTGCTCGCCAGCTCGGGGTCTTGGGCCACGCGGCGGGTGAGCAGCTGCCACAGACCGAGGTTGCCCCCCACAGCCGACACGGCGCACACACCCCAGATCAGCTGGTAGGTGCCGAAGTCCTCGCGCGTCATCCACCGCGCCAGCAACACGTTGACCACGAGCCCGGAGCCCACGATCACGGCGCGAGAGGCTGCCAGCGCCACGAGGTTTCCCCGACGATCCGCCACCCCGCCTCCCGCTCTCCCTCGTCGCATGGCGTCGGGATCGCTGGCAAGGGACGATTCGCCCCGGTAGGTCGGGCCTTCCTCTTGGAGCGAGCGTGAAGCTCCCGACCCCCCGCCAGCTGAACGCCGCCCGCGCCTTGCTCCGCAAGGGGTTGGACCAGTGGCTCGACGGCCCCGACGACCGGGTGCCAAGGCCCGCCTTTGTGTTCGGCTGCCAGCGCTCGGGCACCACGATGACCTCGAACGTGCTGGAGCGCAGCGCCCACATCTGGGTGCACCGGGAGAAGAGCCAGCTCGCCTACGAGAACTACAGGCTGCGCTCGCCGTCGATCACCCACGCGATCGTGCGCCTCACGCCCGCCGATGTGGTGGTGTTCAAGCCCCTGTGCGACAGCCAGCTCGCCGACCGCATCCTCGACGCCCACGATGCCGCTGTGGGCCTGTGGCTGGTGCGAGGCTGGTCCGATGTGGCGCGGTCAGCGGTGGCGAAGTGGGGCAGCCACCAGGCCGAGGTGATCACCGCGCTGGCCCAGGGTCGCGCGGCTGAGGTGGGCTGGCGCGGTGAGCGCCTCCCCGCCGGACTGGTGGAGCAGCTCGAGGGGCTCGTGGGCAACGGCCTGTCGCCCGAAGCCGGCGCCGCCCTGTTCTGGTACGTGCGCAACACCTTCTTGTTCGCGCTGGGACTGGATGCGGATCCGCGTGTGCGTGTGGTTCGGTATGAAGATCTGGTGATCGAACCCGATGTGGCGTTTGCCGAGGTCTGCGAGCACCTGGGCGTGCCCTACGAGCCCTGGATCACCCACGATGTCCGCACCGATGCCACGCCCGGCGAGCCCCTCGACCTGCCGGGCCCCATCACCCGCCTGTGCGACGCCCTCCAAGACCGCATTGACACGCTCTACGCCACACAAGCCAGCCGTTCTCTGGAGAGCTACCTTGCCGCGACGTGATGAGGCCCAGCCGGCCGGTGGAGATCCGCGGTGAACGACAAGAGCCCGATCGCGGCACCGCTCATCGACTTCCGGATCGAGGACCTCTGGCCGATCCTCGTGAAGCAGCGCAACATCATCCTGCTCTTCCTGGGCACGGTGATGATCACCACGCTCGTGGGCAGCCTGCTCCGCACCCGCGAGTACCGCGCGGTCGCGCTGATCCACCTCTCGCCGCGCGCGGGTCAGGAGGTGGCGGTCAGTGAGGTCGTCGACCTCAACACCCGCGGCTACTTCGAGATCCAGCAGTTCTTCCGCACGCAGATCCAGATCATGCTCTCCCGCACCGTGCGTGAAGACGTGATCCGCCGCTACGCCGACCTCGGCTACGACGATCTTCTCGCCGAAGACAACGGCGCGAACACGCTCCTCGGCATGATGACCGTGGTTCCTGAGGAGCAGTCCCAGCTGGTCGAGATCGCGGTCACCCACACCGACCCCGACCGCGCCGCCGTGCTCGCCAACCTCATCGCCGAGACCTACCGCGAGAAGAACCTCGACGCGCGCCGCGACGCTTCGGCCAACGCCAGCGACTGGCTCGATGGCCAGATCGGCGACTACGCTACGCAGGTTCAGGTCGCGCAGGCCGCGCTCGATGCGTTCAAGGCACGCACGCACCTAGTGGATGCCGAGTCGGGCATGAACACGCTGCAGGCCCGCTTGGATGCCCTCAACCGTGTCTACGGCGACCGCACCACCGAGCTGGTCGAGAAGGAGATCACGCTCCGCAGCCACGAGCAGCTCCAGAAGCGCGGAGCCTGGCAGGAGCTCGCTAAGGTCCTGCAGAGCCCGCTGCTCGGGGTGCTGGAGCGCGACCTCGCCACCGCGCTCGCCCTCGATGCCGACCTTGCCGCCCGCTACGGCCCGAAGCACCCCGACCGCGAGGTGGCGGCCGCCCGTCGCGACGCCGTGGTGGAGAACGTGCGCACCGAGGTGGGCCGGGTGCTGGATGGTGAGCGCGCCACGGTCACGGTCCTGCGCGCCGATGCTGCCGGCCTCGAGGCGGAGCTGGCGAGCGTCAAGGAGCAGATGCTGGACTACCAGCAGAGCGTCACCGAGTACGGCCGCCTCAAGGATGACCTCAACCGGGCCCGTGGCTTCTTCGAGAAGCTCTCCAGCCGCATGGAGGAGGTGCGCCTCACGTCCCGCACGCAGCTCAACAACGTGCAGATCGTCGACCCCGCCCTGGCCCCCACCTCGCCCTACAAGCCCAACATCCCGATGAGCCTCGCTGTGGCCCTTGTGGTCGGTGCAGTCGGCGGCGTCGGCCTCGCCCTGCTCCGCGAGTACATCGACGACACGGTCTCCTCGCCGATCGACGTCACTGCCCACCTCAAGGTGCCGTTCCTGGGCCTGGTGCCGCGACTGCCCGAGGGCATCACCGGCATCGAGGCCGACCTGTTCACCCACCACCACCCGCGCTCCAGCGTGGCCGAGGCCGTGCGCGGTCTGCGCGCCATGATCGAGATGAACCCGGCCGGGCCGTCCCCGCGGCGCCTGCTGGTCACCTCGTCGGTCGCCCGCGAAGGCAAGACCAGCACCACGCTGCGCCTCGCGGTGTCGTTCGCCCAGATGGGCAAGCGGGTCGTGGTGGTCGACGCCGACCTCCGCCGCCCCCGCATCCACAAGGTGTTCGGGGCCGACCACAGCGTGGGCTTGTCGAGCTACCTCGTGGGCGTCGCGAGCCTCTCCGAGGTCGCGCACGCCACGCCCGTGCCGAACCTTTCGGTCATCTACGCCGGCGCGCAGACCGATCAGCCGGCCGAGCTGATGGGCAGCCCGGCGATGGTCGAGCTGCTGGAGCGCCTCGATGAGCGCTTCGACATCGTGCTCATCGACACGCCTCCCTCCGTCGCGCTGTCCGACGCGGTCACCCTCTCCCGCCATGTCGACGGCATCCTCGTGGTGGTGAAGGAGCAGTCGGTCTCGCGCATGGTGGTCAAGCAGACCCTCGACCAGCTCAAGCACGTCGACGCCAACATCCTGGGCGTGGTGCTCAACAACGTGGACCTGCAGCGCGGTGGCTCGAAGTACCGCTACTACTACGCCTACCGCGACTACTACAGCAGCTACGGTCCTGAGAACGCCGACGCCGGGGCGAGCAAGGGCTCGGCGTGATCCGCAAGCTGCTGGTGGCCAACCCCGTGGTGGTGGCCTTCGGGCTCGTCGTGGGGGCCACGTCGGTGGTCGCGTCGTGGGCTCCGCTGGCGGCGATGCTGGCCGTGGCCCTGCTCTGGGTGTCGCTCTACCGGCCCGCCGTGCCCATCGCGCTCGCTTTCGTGGGCATCCTGCTCGATGCCCGCGGTCTCACCGGCGTGCGGGTGCTGGGCATTCCGCTCACGCTGTCGAAGATGATGGTGGGCTACGCGATGATCAGCCACGCCGCGAGCGCGATGGTGCTGCGTCAGCCGCTGTTCGCGCGCACGCCGGTCACGTCGGGGCTGTTCTTGATGGTGTGCGCGATGCTCGTGAGCCTCGTGCCCTCGGTGGATGCCACAGCCGGCTACGTCGACGTCGCCGGCACGATCATGCTCATCGTCATGTTCCACGTGCTCTACACCACGCTGTCGCCGCGCGATCTTCCCTGGCTCCTGCGGTTCATGTCCCTGGCCACCGTGATGTTGCTCGTCTGGACCGCGCTCACCCAGCGCGCCGGCGCCGACGTCAGCAACGCCGAGCTGGCGTGGTGGGACCGGCCTTCAGGGGCCTACGGCGACCCCAACGCCTGGTCGACCTGCCTGCTCGTCGTGTGCCCGGTGCTGATCGGCTGGCAGCTCACCGACAAGCACTGGACCGCCAAGCCGCTGCTGCTGGCGCTGGGCGTGCTGTTCCCGTTCGGCATCGTGCAGGCCATCTCACGCGCCGGCCTCGTCGCGTTCGCGCTGATCAGTCCGGGCCTGCTCTACCTGGTGCGCAAGGAGCGCACGATCCTGGCGGTGGCGGCGGGAGCGCTGGTCTTGCTGCTCCCGGTGATGGTCGACCTCGATGCGGCGATGCTCCGCTACCAGACCCTGCTCGACCCCACCCTCGAGGCCGACCTCGGCCACGGCTCGCTTCAGGAGCGATCGGGCCTGCTGCAGGCGGGCATCCAGATCTTCCTCGACCACCCATGGACCGGCGTGGGCGTGGGCATGTTCCGCATGTACGCCGCCCACGTGTCGGCCGGTGAGGTGTGGAAGATCGCGCACAACAGCTACGTGAACGTGGCCGCTGAGCAAGGCATCCAGGGCCTGATCGCCCACGGCATCCTCGGCTGGCAGGCCGTGGTGGCCGTCGTGGCCGTGTGGAACCGGTCGCACACCGAGGCCGCCAAGACCTTTGGCCTCGGGCTCGTGCTCGCGTTCGCGGCGTTCGGCGCGATGGCGGTCACCCTCAACCTCGCGACCTTCGCCGTGGCTTGGTACGTGCTCGCTGTCGGTCTCGCCGTAGGCCGCCATGCCGGATCCGAGCTACCGCGCATGGAGCCGGAGTCCGCCCCCATGAGCCTCGGAGAGGAATCACACGCATGACCTCCTCCGACCCTAAGCAGCGTGTGTTCGACGTGCTCGCCCGGCGCGAGCAGATCGCGGTCGACACACGGCGTCAGCTCGAAGAGACCCGCGGCGCCACCGACGACCTCGATCCCCTTGCGCAGATCGATCCCGCCGTGCGGCGGGCAGCCGAGGACGAGTTCTACGCGGCCAAGGGACGGCACCGCTACGAGACCTCCGACGGGCGCACGTTGTTCCTCACGCCCGAGGAGATCGACCAGCGCCGCCGCAGCCGCGGACAGCGTAAGAAGCAGCGCGGCCGCAGCGTCTACGAAGGCTCCGGCGCCGCGGACGCGCGCCGCAAGCGGGTGAGCCTCGCGTTCTATGTGGGGGCCATCGCACTTGCGCTGGTGCTGACCGCGCTGATCTTGGGCTAAGATACCCTGGAGGTGATCCCACCGATGCCCAACCGTCTGCTGCGCGTGCTGGTACTGCTCGGGCTCGGATGCGGCACCACGCCTCCGGCCGACACCGAGCCTACCGACACGTCCACGCGTACCGACGACGACCTGGCCGGGCCCGTGGGGCTGCACGTGCCCTCGACGCTCGACGCCACGCGCTGGGCTTTGCCGGCGGGAGATCCGCTCCCCACCGAACCCCGCTACGACCGCGCTTGGGTCACCTCGCGGCTGTGGTTCATCAAGGGCCTGGATGGTGTGTCCGAGGGCTTCAACCTCGATGCCGATGCCGTGGCCGCCGACCCGCAAGCCGGGTGCGGCATCGCCGACTTTCAGGATGCGAAGGGCACCCCGGGCATCGACAACGCAGGCACCTTCGTACTCCGCGACATGGTGGGCACGGTCGTCCAGGGTGACGACTTCCTCCTTCAGGAGTCTGTGCTCGATGGCGGCCTGATGGAGATCATCCGCGTGGTCGCCCCCGAAGAAGCGGTCGCGGAGGAGGGGCTTCGTGTGGAGCTCATCCCCACCATCGGAGCCCCGTTCCTCGCGTTCAACGACACGGTGCTCCCCTTCCAGACCCTGGAGCGCGACGTCGCGATCCCGATGACCGACCTCGGCGTGCTGGTCCCACGCGACAACGAGTTCGTCGCAGGTCCGTTCAACCTCAACCTGCGCTTGGGTGCCCGGCTCGCGCGTCCTTCGGTGGTTCTGCGCGACGCGTTCATTCGATTCCACATCGTCGGCGACCACCTGGAGGGCTTCGTGGCCGGTCGCCTGGACGTGGAAGAGGTGTCCCGCTTCACGGCCACCGTGCTGGTCGACCCGTGGAGCATCGAGTTCATCCGCACCACAGGCCTGAAGTACCGGGACCTGATGCCCGACTCGCTTGGCCGTTGCACGCAGATCTCGGCCACCGTAGGGTTCGAGGCGGTCCCTGCGTTCTTGTTTGAGCCCGTCACGGTGCCCTGAACGAACCGAAGGCTCTGCGTGCCCTCGGAAAGGCCGTACCGCCCAGGCGATCGGTCCGCGGAGGTGTGGAGTTCCGGCCAATTCGTCAGAATTCAACCCACGAGGATCCGCCTGAGGTAATGTCCGCGCGAACCCCCCCAGGAGCCACCATGAAGTCCCTCCCCTTCGTCGCCGCCTGCCTCATGCTCGCCGCTTGCCCCAGCCCCGCCCCCGAGACCCCCGCGCAGCAGGTCGATGCCGCCGCCGAAGAGATGAAGAAGGGCCTGGAAGAGGCCGCCGCCGCCACCGCAGCCGAAGCCGACAAGGCCGGCGAGGCCGTCGAGGCCGCTGCCGAGCAGGTCGGCGAGAAGATGGAAGCCGCCGGTGAGGCCGTCGGCGAGAAGATGGAAGCCGCCGGTGAGGCCGTCGAGGCCGCCGCCGAGAAGGTCGAGAAGAAGGCCGAAGAAGCCGCTCACTAGACGGTCGGCTTCGAGCGCACCCCGCGCTAGGGGCCTCCTCTCGGGGAGGCCTCTTTGCGGGTGCGATCAACAGGGTCTCGCGGGTCCGCCTGCGTCTTGCCTTCCGCGATGGGCCTGTGGGTGCTCGCGGCAGCCTGTGCGCCAACCCCGACACCGTGGGACCCCACCACCAGCGGCGTCCACGCTGCCGGCGTGTGGCGTGGCACGGTGTCCAACGGCGACCGAGAGCTGCCCACCACCGTGTGGTACCCGTCCACCGCGCCGGCCTCAGACGTCCTGCTGCCTGCGCTCGCCGGTGATCGCGAGAGCACCTACGTAGCCTTGCTCAGCGACGCGCCCGCCGATTGCCCCACCCGTGCGCTCCCCATGGCGGTCCAAGGCGCTGTGGCCGAGGGGGTCCACGGCGTCGTCGTGTTCTCCCACTGCCACACCTGCTCGGGCCTCTCGGGTGCCACACTGGCCACACGGCTGGCCACGCACGGCTGGGTCGTCGCCGCCCCCGATCACATCGGCAACACCCTGTTCGACAAGCTGGATGGGGACGGCGGTGAGGTGGACGACCCCACGCTCGACCTGCGCACCGCCGACGTCCAGGCCGTGCTGGACGCTGTCCTGGGCGGGGACGCCGGGCCCTCAGGCCTGGAGGTCGACCCCGAGCGCCTCGTCGCCGCCGGCCACAGCTTCGGCTCCATGACGGCCGGCCGGGTGCTCGCCGACCGACCGGAGCTGGCCGCCGGCGTGTTCCTCGCCGCACCGCCCACCAACCCGCTCTACACCACGGCGGATGTGGCCACGCTCAACCGACCCGCCATGTTCGTGATCGCCGCAGAAGACAACTCGATCACCGAGCTCGGCAACAGCCTGCTGCGCAACAACCTCGCCGCCAGCTCGCTCCCTGCCTTCGGCCTCGAGCTGGCCGACGCCGGTCACTGGTCCGTGTCCGACCTGGCGGGCATCGTCCCCGACTTCGACCCGGGCTGCGGCGACGGCCTGCGGCAGACCGACGGCTCCGCGTTCACCTACGCCGACCCGGCCACGATGCGCGCCACCACCGCCAGTGAGGTGCTCACGTTCCTCGAGGCCACGGTGAGCGACCGCGAAGAGGCCTGGACGCTTCTCCGGACCGACGGCCCCGGGCGCACCCTCCGAGAGGCACCGTGAGCCGCATCTACAAGCCCCCGTCTGACACGTTCCTGGTGCGGGCCAACGGCCTGGACTTCGCCTGCTTGGCCTGGGGTCAAGGGCCCCTCGTGCTCCTGATCCACGGCTTCCCCGACACCGCCCGCACCTGGGACGCCGTCGGCCCTGCGCTCGCTGCAGCGGGCTTTCGCGCGGTCGCTCCGTTCACCCGCGGCATCGCGCCCACCGCCATTCCTGCCGACCGCGCGTATGACGCCGACACCCACGCCGCCGACATCGCCGCGCTCATCGAGGCACTCGGCGAGACCTCCGCGATCGTGGTCGGCCACGACTTCGGGGCGAGCGCCGCCTACGCCGCTGCCGGCCTGTTCCCCGACCGCGTCCGCAAGCTGGTGACGCTGGCGATTCCTCATCCCGCCACGCTCCAGCTCACGCTGGGCACGGCGTGGCGGGCCCGGCACTTCCTCACCCATCGGCTGCCCGGTGCCGCCGCACGCTTCGCCGCACACGACTTCGCCCAGCTCCGCGCGCTCTACGAGCGATGGTCCCCCGGCTTCGACTGGCCCGACGCCGAGCTGGAGGCGGCTAAGAACAGCTACAGCGCGCCGGGGTGCACCGAGGCTGCTCTGGCCTACTACGCAGCGCTGGGTGCGAAGCTCCCCGGGGGCCACAGGGCCAAGATCGCAGCGCCCACGCTGATCCTCGGCGGCCTCACCGACGGCGTGCTGGATGCCGCGGCGTTCGAGCGCAGCCCCCGAAGGTTCACCGGCCCGTGCACCGTCCGCATGCTGCCCGGCGGCCACTTCCTGCACCGCGAGCACCCCGGCGCCGTCATCGCCGCGCTGCTCGATTTCCTCGTCTAGGACGTGAACATCGCCGCCACGAGGGCCCCGCTGAGGTAGGTCAGCACGGCGTAGCCGGGCACCGTGGCCACCAGCACCTTGCCGGGGATTCCGCGCCCCAGGCGACTGCCCAGCATGAACGGGTAGATCGCGCGCGCCGCCACGTAGACCCCGCCCGCCACCGTGGTCCACAGGCCGCCCACGAACACCGCGTTGAGCCAGAACAACACGAGGAACGGGCCCATGTGCTCGAGCATGTTGAGCTGCATGCGGTCGGCCGCCAGCATCGTGCGATCGTCACCGAAGTAACGATCGAAGCGCTCACCGCGCGCTGTGGCTGCACGGGTCAGCACCGTCTTCACCCGCAGCACGTTCACCTGAAGCACGTAGTACAGACCCACGTAGAGCAGGGTGATCACCACCGGGCCGATGTGGTCGTGAAGGTCGAGGCCTGCGGGCATGGGGGACTCTCCTGAGGACGGGTGCAAACCGTGCTCCTGGTAGCACGCCACCTCGCCGCCACGCCGGGGTCCACGCTAGGGAGACCCGATGGACGTTCCACCGCTCGACCCCAACGCTCCGCAGCTTCGTGCCGGCCTCGCCGTGGTCGACGCGCTCACGCGCTACCACCGCCACAGCGTCGTAGGCCTGGAGAACGTGCCGGTCTCGGGGCCCGTGCTGCTCGTGGTGAACCACAGCCTCGCCACCTACGACATCGCCCTCCTCACCGGCGCGATCTTCCGCGCCACAGGTCGCCCGCCCCGCGGACTCGGCGACCGTGCGATGTTCGAGGGTCCCGACCGCGGCCGCATCGCGCGCTCCTTGGGCTTCGTGCAGGCGTCGCCCGGCAACGGCGAGGCCCTGCTGGCCCGGAACGAGCTGGTGGTGGTGGCACCCGGGGGCATGCGGGAGGCGCTGAGACCCAGCCACGCCCGGTACCAGGTGGAGTGGTCACGCCGAAAGGGCTTCGTGCGGCTCGCGCTCGCCACGCGCACGCCGATCGTGCTCGCCGCGTGTCCCCAGGCCGACCGCGTGTACCACGTCTACGAGAACCGCCTCACGAAGCTGGTCTACAAGAAGGCGCGCTTGCCTGTGCCGTTGGCGCGAGGCTGGGGTCCCACCCTGATTCCCCGCCCGGTCAAGCTCACGCACCACCTCTCGGAGCTTCTGCGGCCGCCAGAGGACGCGTCGGCCGAGCGGGATGCGGATGTGGACGCGTGGCATGCGGAGCTCGTAGCGCGCATGAACCTGCTGATGTCGGAAGCGCGCGGGTAGGGGCCGTCTCGGCGCAGAACGTGTGCCCACACGCCGCAGGCGCTAATGGGGCGGCCTGGAGTCTCCCATGAACCGCTCGATCCCTTGGACCTTGTGCTTGCTCGTTGCCTGCGGCCCCACCGACGAGGCCCCCACCGACGAGACCGACGTCGACACCGACACCGAGGAGACCGACTCCGAGACGGATGAGACCGACGACACCGACACCACGGAAGAGACCGACGAGACCGAGGTGCCGGCCGAGCCCTACGTCACCACGGTCCCGGCGTCTGTGGAGACCGAGCTGGGCGGCGCGTCCATGGACTTCGGCGTGTACTCCCGCTACCAGCAGATCGTGCCCACCAGCCTCCTCCCCGCCGACGCCGTGGAGATCCTGGAGGTTCGTTTCCGTCGCTCGGGTGCCGAGGGTGCCGCCGCGCAGACCACCTCCATCCCCACCGTGGAGCTCTGGCTCGGCACGGCCGCGGGCTCGCCGCTGTCGTCCACCTTCGCCGACAACCTCACGGGTGACGAGCAGCGCGTGTTCAACGATGCCATCGACTTGGTCGCCGCCACCGGTGATGGCCTGCTGTTCGACGACTTCGTCGTGACCGTCGATCCCCCGTTCGCGTACGACCCCGCCGACGGCGCGCTGCTGCTCGATCTGCACATGCCCACGGTCGGCTCCAACGTGCTCTTCGACTGCAAGAACGACGGCGCGATGCCGGTGGTGATGAGCAACGTGGCCGGCACGCCCACGATGAGCAACAACCTTTCGGGTTGTGGCATGGTGGTGCAGCTGCTGGTGCGGTGAGCGGGGGCTAGACCTCGTCGAGGCGGGGCCGAAGAAGGGATCGGGCCGCGAGACAACCCGTGCTAGCCTCGCGCCCGAGGCCCCGTGGGCCCGTGGAGGTCCCGCATGTTTGGCACGTCTTCAGCAGCCCGATCCGCCGCTATCCTCAGCTTCCTTGCCGCGTGCGGCACCGGCGACAGCCCGCTGGACATCCCCCTGGGCGAGCCGATGGACGACCTCCCGTTCAGCCTCCCGGACACTTCCGCACCGCCCCTTCACCTCGACGCGGAGATCGGCCCCCTGGTGCCAGGCACCAAGCACCACACCACCATCGAGGGCGGTCCAGCGCACGGCGTCGCGTACCTCCTGGCGAGCAGCCGACCCAAGGGCCGCGCCTGTCCGCGCGCGCTGGGGGGAGGCTGCCTCGACATCGGCGGTCCTTTCACGGTGTTGGGCTACGCCGCCACCGACGCCGAGGGCCGGGCCGCGCTCTCTGCGGACGTCGCCGCCGACCAAGACGAGGACCTGGAGCTGCAGGTCGTCGTCACCGATGGCACCCGCTCCGCCCTGTCGGACGCCGCGTGGCGCATCCCGCACGACAACCACTGGGCCTACGAGTCTGAGGCCGGCCCCACCCACTGGCCCGAGCTCAGCTCCGAGTGGGCCGCGTGCGAAGGTGCCCGCCAGTCGCCGGTCGACATCGGCGGAAGTGTGCCGGGCCCCACCGAGACGCTGGCCTTCCAGTCCGGCGGCGTCGCCAAGGACCTTGTGAACAACGGCCACACATGGCAGGTCAACTACAAGCCCGGAAACTACCTCTACGTGGATGACGTCCCCTACGGGCTGCTGCAGCTGCACTTCCACACGCCGAGCGAGCACCGCGTCTCGGGCGTGCCCTACCCGCTGGAGATGCACCTCGTGCACGCGGACCCCTGGGGTGGTCTCGCCGTGGTCGGCGTCTTCTTCGAAGAAGGCGCGCCGAGCACCTGGCTGGACACGTTCTGGAGCGCCATGCCCACAGCCAAGGGCAGCGCCACCTCACCTGGACCCATCCCGCCCTACGCCAACCTTCCGGGCAGCCTCAACCACGCCAGCTACAGCGGTTCGCTCACCACCCCGCCCTGCTCGGAGATCGTGCGCTGGCTTGTGCTCGACACGCCGATGTCTGCGTCCACGACGCAGATCGACGCGCTGCTGGCGAGCGTCAGCGAGAACGCTCGCCCCACGCAGCCGCTGGACGGCCGGGTGGTGCAGGCGCGGGTGAGCGTGAGTCCCCCGTAGCGCACGCTCACGGTGGCTCGGTCTCGAACAGCCGGGCCAGCGCGAGGAGCTGATCGTCGTGTCCCCGCCGACCGTGGAGCTGGATGCCGAGCGGCAGGCCATTCGCCTCGCCGAGCGGCACGGAGATCGCCGGGTCCCCAGTGAGGTTCGCGAGCGCGGTGAACATGCCCAGGGGTGCAAGCGCCTCGAAGGCCTGCTCGGGCGGAAGGTGGGCGAACTGCCCCACCCGGGGTGCGAGCATGCCCACAGACGGCGTGAGCATCACGTCCAGCCCGCGCATCGCGTCACGGCCGACCTGCACGAAGGCATCGAAGCGACGTCGGGTGTCGACCGGGTCAGCGGCCTTGCCTTGGGCGCGGAACCACGCGGTGAGCGGCTGCAGGCGACGGGGAAAGAGCACAGGCACCCCGTTGATCTGGCGCTGGTAGATCGGCAGGAACGACGCGAGCGTGCCCGCGGGGCAAGGGCGGTCCTCCACATGGTGCCCCGCCTCCCTCAGCCGTGCCGCCGCGAGGTCGACAGCCCGCACGAGGCGCGCATCCAGCTCCCCGAAGGGCGGCTCACGCACCACGCCGATGCGCAGCGCAGGCAAGCGGACGCGCGAGCCCGCCACATGGTGGGACCCGCTGGGACCCGCGAGCACGTCGAGCAGCGCCGCAGCGTCGTCGATCGACCGGGCGATCGGACCGATGGACACGAGGCCGTACTGGTCGACACGCCCCGCGCCTGTGGGCACAAGGTCACGGGTGGGCTTGTGGCCGAACAGACCACACAAGGCGGCAGGGATCCGCACGGACCCCGCACCATCACTGCCCGGCGCGACCGGTACGAGGCCCGCCGCCACAGCCGCGCCCGCACCACCGCTCGACCCGCCGGCTGTGCGTGTGGGGTCCCACGGGTTGCGGGTGGGACCTTGCAGATCCGTCTCCACAATGGGCAGCAGGCCCAGCTCCGACATCGTGGTCTTGCCCACAAGCACGAAGCCCGCACCCCGCAGACGGCGCACCATGGCGTCGTCGATGGGGCTGCGGACACTGGGGAGCGCACGGGTTCCGATGCGCGTCGGCGTGCCGCGCACCAGGTGGTGGTCCTTGATGGCCGTGGGCACACCGTGGAAGGGACCCAGCAGGCGGCCTTGCTCGCGAAGGCGATCGGCTCGGTCGGCCTCGGCCCGGGCGGCCTCGGCCATGACGACCACGAACGCGTTGAGCTCGGGGTCGAGGCGCACGATGCGGTCGAGGTAGGTCTCAACGAGCTGCCGTGAGGTGAGCGTGCCGTCGCGGATGCGCTGCGCCTGCTCCACCGCAGAGAGCTCAAGCACGCCGGGCAGGGCGTAGCGAGGGGACAGCGGGCGGGACGGCATCAGCGACACCTCTTCGGGGGCCCGGGCGGACCGGGCCGTGGACTAACCGGACCGAGGTGCGGGCTGACGGCGTCAGGCCGAGGTTGCCGGCACGAGCACGACCTTCCCGACGAGGCCCCGCACCTCGCTGGGCTCGCCGCGGCCGACGACGACCTTCCCGGCCTGACAAGGGTCGAGAAGGTCGGTGCGTTGCGGGCGCTGGGCACATCGGGCCGATACGACCGGGGCTCTGGAGGACCGATGGCGTTCCGGGAAGAGAAGCGGGCGGCGACACGGCTGCTCGCAGCGCTCGAAGACGGCATCCTGTCCACCGAGGACACCCGCCCCCTGGCCGAGGAGGCAGACCCCGTCCTGCTCTACTTGGTGCTCTCGTGGCTGCGTGCACGCTACCCGGCAACGCACCCGGCGTCGGATGGTGTGCTGGGGCGCATCGTCGCGCTCATGCAGCAGAGCCCGGTCGCCACGCGCAACGCCCGGCTGGGCGAGAAAGACAGCTTCGTCACAGGGTTCGAGGAGGCCTACACCTACCGCGAGCTCGATCGCGACACCTTCGTGGACGTGGTGGTCGACAAGCTGGAGGGGTGAACGGCGCCGGGCCGGCATCCACCGTGGTTCACCACCCGCACGTCCTGCCTCACGGTCCCTCACGTCCTGTGTTACAGGACACGCATGTGGACCCACCCTGAAGCACATCCCGGCGAGTTCCTCCGCGTGAGGTTCCTCGAGCCGCTGCACCTCTCGGCGTCCGATCTAGCCGCAGGATGCGGAATGCCACGGTCACGGGTGTCCGATATCCTCCTGGGAAAGCGCGCGATTACGCCCGACACC
Source organism: uncultured Enterobacteriaceae bacterium (assembly GCA_964396405.1). Classification (GTDB taxonomy): domain Bacteria; phylum Myxococcota_A; class UBA796; order UBA796; genus JACKEO01. The sequence goes on along the minus strand of CAYNFK010000011.1, from coordinate 26,875 downwards.
GCCGTGCGTCTGGGTCGTTTCTTCCGGATGGAGCCCGAACAGTGGCTCGCGCTTCAGGCCGCCTGGGACCTCGGGAAGGTGCAGGTCGACGAGGCGATCGTCGCGCTCGATCCCGCCGGCTTCCTGCTGGGCCCGCTCGGCGCCACCCCGATCCCTCCCCGCCGCGTGCGCCGCCCCACCCTGATCCCACCCTCCGACACGGCGCGGGAAGCCCTTTTGGCCGCCGATCTCCCGGCTCAGGGCCATCACAAGGAAGTCCGCTACCCGAACGGCACCCGCGCGCTGGTGTGGACGGAGCGATGAGGTGGGCGGACCTCGAGCAGGTGGTCGCCGCGCGCGTGTTGCTCGACGCGAGGCGGGTCTCCGCCGCACTCACCCACCTGCGCGTGCCCCACGCACTGGTCGGCGGCCTCGCCGTGGGGATTCACGGTCATCCACGGGCCACCAAGGATGTCGACTTCATCGTCGGTGAAGAGGCCTTCGCCTCCACCTTCCCGCTGCTCACGTTCCGCCCAGAGCTCCTGGCCGTGGTCCAGTGGGGCGTGGTCGACCTTATCGCCGCCTTGCCCGGGGATCCCGTGCTGCTCCTCGACCTCACGCTCGACCCGGCAGGCGCGATCCCCGTGGTGGGCGTGGAGGTGCTGGTGGTCACGAAGCTGCGCGCCTCACGCACCCAAGACCTCGCCGATGTGGAGGCCCTCGTGCGCGCCGGGGCCGATGTGGCCGCCATCCTGGCCTTCCTGCGCGAGCACGAACCGCAGCACATTCCGGCGTTCAGCCGCATCGCGCAGCGCGCGCTGAGTGGGTGAGGTCGGGCTCCCATCCCGATGGGACAGGTCAGGCCCGTCCCGCCGACGTCGCCGTCGCGGTCCGGATGCTGCTCCAGGTACTACTGGTGGGAGTTCGTGAGACGTAGGTGGTATCGGGTAGATCGGGGGGTGGTGGTCACGGATCTTGGGGAAGTGGTCACAACACCGAAACCTGCACCGTGCAGGACACCCCCACCGTCAGGCGTCGCCTTCGGCAGCCGCTGCGGCGGCGACCTTGGTCGCGACGTCCCGCATCGACGACTCCCCGGTGCTCAGGCCGGAACGTGCAGCGAGTAGAGGGCTGACGTCCCTAAGGGCGTCGAACGTCGTGCCGTGGGCGACGGGAATGACCCGGTCCGTGGCGAGCAGCGCGGAGAGCTCCTTGTCGGCGATCCCCTCGGCCGCCAAACTCTTCAGCAGCGCGGGTGTCACCAGCACGATGCCGATCCGGGAGTTCGCCAACCCCTTGTCGATCTCGCGGAGCAACGACTTCCCGAGTCCAACGTCCTTCTCGCTGAACCAGACCGACGCACCGAAGGTCATCAGCAGGTCGCACAACTCCTTCGCTGCCCCCAGTCGGTCATCCCATGCGTGGCAAAGGAACAGGTCGCGACGCTCGGGGTACCTCCGGGCCTGCTCCTGGGCTTGCCGCGCGACGGGCTCGATCGTTCGCCATTCGGTCGCCGTGAAGAAGACCGGTGTCCCCCCACGCAGGCGGCGGGACCTACCTCCTCCAGACGTCGAGCCACCATGCGACCCACCACCCGTCGGCCGGCCGCCAGCGTACCCAGAGGGCGAAGGCGGCGGAGAGTAGTACGGCGTCGAGCGGTAGCGTGACCGGGACGAGCAGGCAGGGCAGTCGGCCGCCGCGCGCGAGGACTTGTGGCCCCTTACAGGTGCTGTGCATCGAGACATGAGATTCTCCAGGAGAGTCCGCCAGACCGGCTACGGTTGATTTCGCAGCGCACGCCGCTGCGCGAGCTGTACTCGACACCAGCTCAACGCCGGTCGTCCTTTTCCTTGGCGACGCCCTTGAAGGGCTCACCGCCTTCCTTCTGGTCGGTGAAGCGCCCGTTCGTGGTGTCCCGCTTCGTCCAGTTCCCGTTCGGCGCCTTGGTCTGGCTGCGGTTGTCCACCGAACCGATCCGGAAGCCCCTGCCTGTGTTCTTCGCCATCTGCTCACTCCTGCCTATGATGCCGCGTACCCGAGGAAGGCTCCGAGGAGCCCGCACACGACCGCCGCATCCTGGTTGAAGACACGCGTGCCGCTCTCGTCGACGCGCGCGAACGCCCATCCACCTGCGAACGCGGACGCGCCCCCAGTGGCGATCCCGACCCCGACGCGGTGCTCGGTCGACAGCGGCCGTGAAGGCGTCCCGGCCAAGCGCAGCCGCGCCTCCGTCGCCGAGCCGTTGCCCCGGGCCGCGTTGCACCCGTGGTGCGCGAGGAGGAGGTTGTCGAAGTCGTCCCCACCGCCGAACGACTGCGGCAGCAGGTGATCCACGGTCGCGGCCTCCCGCCCGAACAAGCCGACGAGGCCGTGGGTGCAGACCTCGACGCTTCGACGGCAGATATGACACCGACCGCTTGTCTTGCGCGCTATCGCCTTGAGATCGCCGTACCGGTAGTGCTGCACGGGGCCTCCTTCAGGTCCGAGGATCGAGGTCGGCGACGACACGCCCGAAGACGTCCCGCGCGTGAATGTCGAGGCGCACCCGATGTCCGAGCAGGCGTCCGTCCAGGCGACGGCGCGCGCGAGCACCGCCACATCGCCCCGACTCCGGCGCACTGATGCTGCGAAGGCGCACGCGCTCGACGCTGCCGTAGCCGTACCGGTTCCGGCGACTCACAGAGTCGACCGCGACGCGGACCGTGTCCCCGTCGAGCACGTCAATGATGGTTCCCCAAGCGCGATCCATGGCCAAGCTCCGTCCGCTGCTGAACTGCGGAACGAGGATGACACGGGATCGAGAGCCTTAGGCAACGCACAAGGTCGAGCATCATGTCTCGGATCGATCATGGGCTCGATCGATCCGTCTCCGATCGGTCGAACGCAAGGAACGCCGCTGCCGCGCCCCGAGCCCGAGCGCGGAGAGACTCAGGTTCTAGGACCCGGACGTCGGGAGCCATCGAGAGCACGAACGCGAACACGTCGGGCGACAAGCACAAGCGAAGTCGGACGTCGTGCCACTCGCCGCTGGCCGGACTGATCTGCTGGGAGTCGTGCACGGACCGCTGGCGCAGGGCAACAGCCCAGGCGCCTCGGACCTGTAGATGGACATCGACAGGCGTCTCCGGCCAGTCAAAGAAGATGCCGAGCGAGTCGCGGAAGGCTCCGTCGTAGTCGACATGTCGGTCCGCCGGCTCGGGGAACCGCCCCGACTCGTCGAGCGACACTTCACGGATGCCGTCGATGTCGTACATGCGGCGCCGGTGCGCGCCGCCCACCGGAAGATCCCGCCTGCCGGCGACGAGCAGGAGGCGTCCGTGGAACAGCACCATGCCCCACGGCTCAACCTCACGCGGCTGGACTTCTCCCGAGCGCTTCTCGTACGTGAAGGTCGCAACTCGACGCTCCTCGATGCCGCGGATCAGAGCGCGGACCACGGCGACCCGATCAGGGTGCCGCGACCGCTGCGCGTTCCGCACCTGAAACGTGCGAGTCAGTCGTGCGAGCCGGGGCTGGACACCATCCGGGACCGCCAGCCGGAGTTGGTCCGAGAGAGCCTCCAACTCGGCGAAGTGCTCCGTGCCTTCCAACTCGCGAAGGGCGCTCACCGCAAACGCGACGGCGGCAGCACGCGGAATCGCTCCAGCCCCTTCGTCGCTCCTGGGCTTCTTCCGCCACACCTTTGTCCGCCCTTCGCTCTCCTCGACGAGCGGCACGCGACCTTCCACCCAGTCTCGGTACTTGCTTGCGGTCGCGGTCTGCACGCCGAAGCGGTCCTCGATCTCTCGCAGCCTGATGGGGCGGCCGGCCTCTACATCGCGCAAGAGGTCGATCAGGTTCGTCGCCGTCTGGTACTCCGTGTCGGCCATCCCCCCTCCCACGCCGGACTTGATCGGCGATTTCTTCAAAGGGCGGCCCACGCGCCCCTTCACAGCAGGTCCGCGGGCGCCACCACGCCGAGCAGCTGCTTGGGCTTCTGCGTGTCCTCGACGACGAGCAGAAGCCGCCAAGGCCAGAACGTGCAGGCACGCAGCCGCGTTTCCGCCGTCGTGGGCAGTACCGGCCCGAGCGCCTCCACCGTGCCGTTCTGCACGAAGTCGGCGACCCTCCGACCAAGGATTTCGGACCGCTTCGTCTCTCCGTTCCCAACCAGCAACCCAGCCAGCCATTCGTCGGTGAGCAGGTGCCAGCCCCTCTCCTCGACCCAGAGCGGCAGCGCCGTAAACGCGTTCGCCAGCATCGTCGTGCGAACGTCCCGGAGGGTGTGCCACAGCTCCGCCGTCGTCGGGTTGCGCGTCATCACGTCGCGGACTTCGATGTCTGGCCAGCCCAGGCTCAACGCGGCCTCCAAGACCAAGCTCGCCCGGACCGATTCCTTGGCGAGGCTGCGCGCGTGCGCGCCGGTGTGCTGCTCGTCGTTGCGCGCCTTCGAGAGCAGGAACAGCGCCTTCTCGAAGTCGCACACATCCTCGACCGCAAACGCCTCGGTGAAGCGGACGAGGCCAATAAGTACGGCTCGGTAGTCGCCGAGGCCGTGGCCGTTGGGTTCGAGGCGCTTTCCGAGCCGCTCAATCGCGTAGAGGAGCGTGTGGAACGACTCGGCGTCCGACTGGACCGCGGCGCGAGCCGCACGCATTCCGTCCCGCAGTCCGAGTCGAGTCTCGACCTCGTCCAGGAACGCCGAAAGAGCGGCATCAAACTCAGGCTGGTCCCCATTCATGCCGATGCTCTCCGAGGGCGCCTCGTCGCGGTGATCTCCTCACCGTCCTCGCGGCACGCAACCATCGCCGCGGCGCCTTCATCGGCCGTATGCGGAGCAAGCAGCCCGCCGCTGAGCATGTTCGGAGGCCGGTCGGCGGGGAACAGTATGCGCTTCGCCACGCCCGACTTGAGAAGGCGGGACACCTGGTTCACCGTCGTGAACGTCTTCCCCGTTCCGGTCGCCATGGCGACGAGCGTGGCGCGCTGGCGATCCGCGATCGCCTTCTCAATCGCGGTGTTCGCGTTGCGCTGGAAGTCGCGTAGGCGCGGGTTGCCGTTCGGCATGCCACGGCGTCGGGCGCCCGCGCCGTCGAAGTCATGGGCGAGCAGCTCGCGGAGGGCGTTCGGAGTCTGGAGTCCGGCGTCCTTGCGCGAACGGTTCAGCGGGTGCCGAACGTCCCCGAACCAAGTCACCTCGCCCTTGGTGGAGTAGATGAACGGCGCTCCGTAGCCGGTGCCGTGCTCGCGACAGCCTCGGTGCCTCAGCAACCCCTTCGAGTAGCGCTCGGATTGGGTGAGCACGTTCTGCGGTCCGACGGTCAGGTGCTTCGCCTCCACCACGCCGACGACGTTCGGACCGTCGAGAAGCGCGTAGTCCGCCGGACCGTCCGAGGTCTCATGCTCCTCGGTCCGGTGCGGTCCGGTGCTCGGAACGGAGGCCGACGGACGCCGCCAACCCAGGGCATCCAACCGGGGATCGATCAGGCGCCTGGGGACCTTCCACTCGCTCTCGTCGGACACGTCGTCGACTCCCCAGCCGCGGGCTCACCGGCACGACCAGGTATCCTACATGATGGCTCCGTGAGCAAAGGCCGCAGGCGTAAAACATTGCGACTTCAAGACCCTGCGTGAAGCAAACCCTTTCGACAGCGCCTCGAACCGACCTTGTCCGCCCGCCATGTCATGTCGGGAAGACTTGTCGGAGACCTCGTCATGTCGGAGCTGAACGTCGCTACCACCGCATAAATACTGGCCGCGGACCTCGGCCTGTCCTTCACCCTGCTCCCGTGGACGCCCCCACTTGTCGGCTCGACAAGACCCGGCACCGGCCTGCGGCGCGCGCTGGCACAGGTGGTGGCGCATGGCGGCGGCCTGCTGGTCGCCCACGTGGTCCACGACGCGCTCGGTCGTCGCCCGGAGCTGCGCAGCGCCCGTGACGCGCTCGCCCGCGCGCTCCACGACACCCCGGTGGAAGAGGTGCACGACCTGCGCTGCGCCGACGGCCTGGCCGTGGCCGCGCGGATCGTGCCGGTTCCCGTCGCCGCCGTCCCGACGGACCTCGTCCCGGTCGAGGGGACCGACGCCTTCGACCTGCGCCCGAACGCCGCCGAGCACGTCGCGTCGATCGTCAGCCGCCGGTCGCTCGCGAGCGTGGACGAGGGTCTCGGCATCAACGAGCGCCTGCTGGTCGCGGCGGGCGCGCTCGCGGTGGTCGACGGCGAGCTCGTGGCCACGGTCGCCGGGCTCGTCGCGTTCGGCCGCGCCCCGTGGGAGCGGCTCGGCGGCCTGCACGCGCACGTGGCGGACGGCCGTCGGGAGGGCGTGGTGGTCGGCGACGGGCCGACCCTGCCCCAGCGCATCGTCCGGGCGCTGCGCGTCCGGGAGCCGAGCGCCATCGTCGTGCGCGCCCTGGTCGAGCGTGCGCTGATCGAGCGGGAGTGGTCACCGTTCCCGGAGGACGACCCGATCCTGGTCCTGCGTCGTGGCGACGAGCTGGAGGTGCGCTGGCCCATGGCCGAGGCCGACGACGTCCCGAACCGGACGCTACGCAGGCTGCTCAAGGCCGCTGGCGGCCTCGGGCGGCTGGCCGAGGGGTCGGTCCGCATCGCGGACCAGCTTGAGGCGATGGGCGGGGTGCGGGTCGGCGAGGAGGCGGAGGGCGGCGACACGGTGGTTCGGGTCGTGCTGCCGGAGGAGGACGAGCTGCGTGCGGAGGTGCCCGAGCGGCGCACGCCGCCTGCAGTCGCCGTCGTCCGCCACGAGGTACCCGTTCGGGACCTTGTGGCGCGGACGCCAAGCCGGGTCGTGGCGTCCGCGCCGCACGCGACACCGCCCACGGCTGTGCCCGTGCCTGTCGCTCCACCCGCGCAGCGACCGATCCCGGTGCCCGCGGCTCCCGTGGTGCACGTCGCCGGAGCCGACCGCGAGGCGGCCGTGCTCGCGCTGCTCGACACGCTGGGTCAGGTCACGTCGCGCGACGTGATCGAGCGGCTCGGGTGGACGCGGTCGACGACGCGGGACGTGATCGCGCGGATGGCGGCTACGGGGAGGATCGCCAGCACGGCAGCGTCGGTGCGGTCGCCGTTCCAGGCGTACCTGCGGGGTTGACGCCGGCGACGTGCCTCAACGCAGCCCGGATGGCTCACACTCGACCTCAACCAACGTCGCCGCAGGGGCGCCCCCCTCCCTCATTGCCGACGTCGTACCCACCACCGATGCAGCCGTCGCACCGATCCGCGCGCCAGCGACGATCGCCCGTGAAGCACGCGACGGTTGTCGACGACGAGGACCTCGCCCGGGTTGAGCCGCACCCACGTCGAGCCGACACCCGCGTCGAGCAGCATCTTCCACAAGCCGAGTGCCTCGTCGGCCTCAGCGCTGAGCGCCTGCACGTCCTGCCATGGCGACCAGTAGACGCCACCATCGCCCAGCATCGCGCGACGCGCGGACGGGCGTAGTTCCAGCAGCGCGGGCACACCGAGCATCACCTGGCGGAGCGTGTCGGCCGAGTCACCGAGCGCGGCGAGGATCGCCGCCGTGTCCACCAGCCTCTGGGCACCGTCGACGGGATCCTGGCGCTCACACCGCCAGACGATCCAGTCCACGTCGGGATGGTCCGTGTGTGCGGGAATAGCATCGGGCTGAGCAAGCCACGTGGACGCGCTCGGGTTCAGCTGGACCTCCGTCTCGAGCAAGACTTCGCCCAACGCGCGGACCAGCCGGACCGCGTCGTCCGCGTCGAGTCGGACGCGGGCGAACCCGGTCGCTTCGACGGAACCTCCGACGCCGGCGACGTCGATCACGCGGCCGCCCCGACGCGGACGGACTTGCACGCGTGGTGGCAGCGACTCTGGCAGTTGTGCCAGCACTTCGTCACGCTCCCGCTCGCCGCGTCGACGAGGAGGGGCTCGCCGAACGCTTCGAGCCAGCGCGCGGACGTGTCCTCGAACGTGGCGACGAGCTCCGGAAGCTCGGTGGCATCCTTCCCGAACCCGCCGTCGTGGTCCAGGATCTCGCCGAACATTGCCACGCAGTCGCGGTGATACGCGACCGGCGACAGCATGTGGATGTGCCAGATGGCGTCGATGTCGCGAGTGGGCGCGATAGGACGGGTGATGTCCTCGGCGGCGAGGCGGAGGAAGCGCTCGTAGTCGAGGATCGCCTTCCGAAGGCGCGCCTCCGGCCAGGACGAGGTCTCGCCATCGGAACGAAGCGCGGCACGATGCAGATCGACGGACACAACGTAGGACATGTCGGACTCCTTCTGCGGCAGCACCGAGGTCGCGACCATCGCGACCTTAGCGGCGATCGGGACGTCCCGATCGAGCCGTCCCAGGAACCTGCGGAGAGACCTCGCTGCGATCCGTTGGGTCGCAAGTTCGCGCTCTACGCCCGGTTGCTCCCCTGAGGGGTTCGCGACTCGCGAATCCGACGCACGGTCGGTCGTCCTAGGTGCTCGGCACGTCGCTCGGCCTCGACCAGCCCACGAAGGCCACCGACACGGCGAATCATCGCAGTCAGCGCCCAGGCGTCGCCATCATCCGGGTGGGTGACGAGCCAAGGCACCAGACGTTCGTCGAGCTCGACGAGCCGCAGCCTCGGGTCGCGGTCGCCCTCGGCGCCATCCCCAATTCCCACAGCCAGCCAGTCCAGCACGTACCCCTCCAACGCAACGTCCACGGACAGGACGAGGGCGCGGGTGTCTTCACTCCTTCGATGGAGCGCCATCGCTGCGGCATCGAACGCCGCGAGTCGGGTACGCAGCTCCGCCTCGATGCCGAAGGCTGCATCCTCGTCCTCGGGACAGCGCGACCCGGTCGCTCGCTTGATCGCCATCAACCGCTCCAGCTGACGTCGGCGAATCTCGTCGCGTTCGACGTCGAGCTCCAGGCGGTCGAGCAACTCGACCGGCCCACCCCGCGCACGAGCCTGAGCCAGCGCGGCCCTCGCGGCCACCGCGTCGTGACGCTCCAGGGCCAGATGCACCCGCACGGCCATGTCGCTCACGCTGCCATCGTCCGGGAGTCCGTTCGGGTCGATCGAGGCTCGCTGGGTGGCAGACCCCGTGAGGAGTCCCATGAACGCCATCGCCGACTCGAGCTGCACCTCGGTCAGGGGACGCCCCCAGACGCGTTCCACCAATGCGCCAACCTCGGCAGGCGCAACGCCACGCGCCTGAGGCACATTGAGCGGGTGCCAGGGGTCCGCGACGCCAGCGTTGCTCCGGAGGGACAACGCGGCCGCAGCGTCTACGATGCCGTGCAAACATACCAACCAGGCCGCGAGCCCGTTCCGCTCTGCGTCGAGGGTCACGAGTACATGAGCCGCGGCACCGGCACGGCCGAGAGCGCGCTTCAAGCCCACCGTTGGTCGTTCCATCGACAGCGTGAGTAGGGTCCGCCGCACCTTCGCGCGGTCCGCCCGAGCGGCCCAGTCTCGCATAGACGCGAGCGTCTCGTCATGCGCCACCGCTTGGCTCAAGCCCCACAGGTCCTCTCGCATCCAGTCGTCCTGGCATGCCGCCACCCGGGTCATCGACGCGACCTCACGTCCAAGGTCGACCAGCCGGCCCACCAGTACGTCGGCCCGCTCGCCGCCTCCTAGGGCGCGCCGCAGTTCGTCGAGTGCGATCCCGTAGGCGCGCCGCCATCGCACCATCAGCATGACACGCGCGACGACAGCGTCGACCTCGCCCTCCGTGGCTGCGCGACCGGATCGGCGCGTCGTGATCGCGATGGATGCCCGCACGAAACGGTCCACGCTCTCGACGCGAAACGCGGTCGGCATCGGCGCTGCGCCGACGAGCCAGCGAACCGTGTTCTGGCCAAGGCTGCTGCCATGGCCCAGCTGTGCGTTGAGGGCCGCCATCAGCTCCGTGATGGGTGCGTACGGCGCGCCCTTCGGAGGAGGAATGGCGGCGTTCGCGAGCTTCCGCAACTCCTTCGGCAGGAGCCCAGGATCGAAGAGATCCTCCTCGCTCCCCTCCAACGCTTGCAGCAGGCCGACTCGGTAGCCCCCATGCACCGCGACGGTGCGTAGGAACGGCAGCGCTCCCTCAGGCCACGTGAGCTCCGGGAACCGGTCGTTGAGGGTCGCCGCAACAGTGTCCCAGAAGTCCGCAGCGGCATCGATCTCCTCACGCCACTCGGCGTTCCGCTCCTCGGATCGAACCGGTGGCTCGTCGCCCTTGAAGGCCATCAACGCGAGCATCAGATCGAGAACGGCGTCGCGCGCGGTGGCGATCTCCTCGCCACGGCGGGCCGCACGAAGCGTCGCGCCGCTCGCGACCCCACGGAGTTGCCTCCGCTCGCGATCCGCCTCACCCCGACCCATCCACGTGATGACGTGGGCCAGCACCTGGCGGGCGTTCGGGTAGCGGAACGGCAGGTTGGACATCGGACCTCCGTGCCTCCCCTGACCGGGCGGAAAGTGCGACGTCGATCCGTTACGTCGCAGATTCCGAGGCCCCGTCGAAACTCCATCTGGGCGGCGCAGTCGTCCGGGGTCCCGCGACGAAGGCTCGCCCGCTGTGCGTATCGCCCGCGCGACTGCCCTGCGCATTCCCGTCCGGGGCGGTTCGCGAATCCCGCCACCTCCGGAGCGCGTCCCCGAGCGTCACCCGCCCCGGGTACTCGGCATCCTCGAAGAACTGGGACGGCGGATAGCATCCACGTTCGAGGCGGATCCAGGTGAAGTGCTCTGGGTGACACATTTGACGGTTGTCGGTTACCGAGATGGAGGCCGACGCCGAGGCACCCCATGAGCGCTCGAACCTGGCTCGACGACGCCCACACTCTCCGCGAGGTCGTCCAGCACCTCCGCGAAGACACGCCCGCCGACCTTCGTCGCCGCCTGGAAGCGCTCGCCGACCGCCTCGACGCCGAATGGGTGACCACCGGCCAGGCCGCGCGCCTGCTTGGCGTGTCATCCCGCAACACCGTGAAGAACTGGCTGGAGGGCGGCTTCTTTCCCGGGGCCACTCGCACCGAGGGCGGCCACTGGCGCTTCCTGCGCGCCGAGGTCGAGGAGGCGCGACGCGCGATCGACGCCGTGAAGCGTGGACCTGTTGCGCTGGGCGACCTGGACCTTCCGCTCGCCGATGAACGGCAGGCGGCCGTTCCTACGCGGTGATCCATGTCGTCCGAGAGGGCACTTCACGAAGTCCGCGCCACCTCTAATGCCGAGACGGCAAGGACCGCAGCCTGGTCGACAACGTCCGCGAGCGGTGGTGCCTCCAGCTTCGACTTCCGCACGAACGCCGCCCACTGCGCGAGCTTCGCCGGGTCCGTCGCGAAGGCCTCCGTCAGCCCGACCGGCAGCTCGCTCGGAAGCGGCGTCCCCCGTCGCGCGAACGTGTGCCGGATCGCCGCGCCGAGGCTCTCTGACGTGGTGTTCCCGTGCCGCACCGCCGTCCAGAGGTCGTAGTAGTCCTTCATTCGGCTGTTCGTGAGCCCGAGCACCACGATGGCGTGCAGCTTCTCGGCCAGCGTTGCCTCCGGCGGGTAGCCGAGCACGCGGGGTGCACCGAGGTCGAGCAGCTCCGGGTAGTTGATCCAGTCTGGTGCTGGAACGACCACATCGCCGAACCCGACGTCGACCTGCAGGTGCAGCTTCATCCCGGCGAGGTCGCCCACGAACGTGGCGCGCACGCCCACGTACGCGGCCTCCACCGTGATCTCGCTCGCCTCGACGGACGCGACGTCGAACACGACACCGTCCTCGGCCTCGACCGCCAGCACCTCGCTCAGGCGCTGCGCGACGGCAGCGACCGAGTTCACGCCCCAGCCGAGCAGGTCGATGTCTCGCGTGACGCGTGCGTACTCGCCGGCCCACGTCAGCGTCATCAGACCGCCCTTCAGGACGAAGCGATCGGCATGCGGCGAGCGCCCCAGTCGAAACAGGAACCGCTCCATCGCGTACAGCGTGGCGAGCTCCTGGAACGGACGTCCGTCGTCGCGGGCTCGGTTGAGCAGGCGCTGACGAACGGACGCGCCCACGTTGGTGAGCTTGCGGTCGGTCATGCGAGCGCCTCCAGATAGGGACGAAGGATCTCCTGCACGCGGCACGCCCTCGCCATCGCGTCGATCTCCCCGGGCGTCGCCGTTCGACGCCGCAGCGTCTGCCGCAGCGCATCGAGCGCCGCCTCCAGGCCTACCCGGCTCCGGAACTTGAACATGTCCGCAACCGACTTCGCCGGCGTCGTGAGACGCACATGCACACCATCCACCTGACGGTCCTCGACGCCCGCGGCGTAGCTCGCCGCCGAGAAGTGGTAGACCTCCAGTGGGGGATACGAGAGGCGAGCAGGGTGCACGCCCCTCGGCAGGGCGACGTGCACGGCGCGGGGGATCTCCAGCGTCAGCCCGTACAGGTTCAGGGCTGTGACTGTGCACAGGACGGCCTTCGGCATCCGGGTGGCGACCGCCACCAGGTCTGGCTCCACCAGCGGCAGCTCGGCCAGCCGGAACACGCCCGGCGCGACCTCGACGACATCGCCCCTGTCGCGCGCGGCGTACAGATCCCGTGGATGCACATCGGCTGCGAGGACGTCGCGCGTGCGCGCCGTCCCGCCCAGACGGGCGACCACTGAGGTGACGGTGTTGGCCGGATCCTTGGACAGTAAGTGCTCCACTTTTCCACAAGTGTAGCGATTTATATCCACCCGCGCCACCGACCCCCTTAGACCCCCACCCCGATCGGGCACGCGACCCCCGTCCCCCCGACCCCACAATACCCATCCGGATGCTTCCACAGGTACTGCTGGTGATCGTCCTCCGCGACGTAGAACGGCCCGGCCTTCGCCACCTCCGTGGTGATCACCCCCAGCCCCGCCGCCTTCAGCCGCTCCTGGTAGAGCGCCAGGCTCGACTCCGCAGCCGCCTGCTCCGCCGGCGTCTCCCAGTAGATCGCCGACCGGTACTGCGTGCCCACATCGCCGCCCTGACGCATGCCTTGGGTGGGATCGTGGTTCTCCCAGAACACCTTGAGCAGCTCCTCGTAGGAGGTCTTGGTGGGGTCGTACACCACCCGCACCACCTCGGTGTGAGCCGTGAGCCCGGTGCACACCTCACGGTAGGTGGGGTTGGGCGTGTGCCCCCCGGCGTAGCCGGCCTGGGTGCTCACCACGCCAGGCTGCTGCCAGAACTTTCGCTCGATGCCCCAGAAGCAACCCATCGCAAACACGGCGGTGGACATCCCAGGCCACGGGCCCAGGGTGGACGTGCCCAGCACCGCGTGCACGGGCGCGATGCGCAGCGGCTGATCGCGGCCCGGCAGCGCCTCGGAAGCCGTCGGCACCGTCATCGACTTTCCAAACCCAAACAGGCCCATGGTGACTCTCCCAGCACGCCCTTCTATGCACCCGCTCCGCCAACGCCCGTCAACATTCCTCTGCGCCCAGCGGCAGTAGGCGGGCCATCCTCGCGGCGCCCGACTCCCCCCGTCCGCCAGCGGGCTAGCCTCTTGCAGGAGCCCAGCATGCGTGGTCCCCCCGCCGATGCCCATCCCGACGAGGCACGCGCCGTGCGCGAGATCGCCACGGCGTTCGCCGCCCAGCTCGGCCCACCGCCCGACCTCGCGATCGTGCTGGGTTCGGGCCTGGGCGCGCTCGCCGACCACCTGGAGGGCTCGGTCACGGAGTCCTCCATCGGTCTGGGCCTCCCCGTACCCACCGTGGCGGGTCACGCGGGCCGAGCCACTCTCGGCCGGATCGGCAGCCGACGGGTGCTGGCCCTCTCGGGTCGTGTCCACCTCTACGAAGGCCACAGCCCCACGGTCGTCGTGCGCACCGTGCGCGCACTGCACGCCTGGGGCGTCGACCGCGTGCTGCTCACCAACGCGGCCGGCAGCCTGCGTCCTCACCTGGTGCCCGGCACGCTCGTGCAGATCGTCGACCACCTGAACCTCACGGGCGCCAGCCCCCTCGTGGGTCCGGCCTACGGGGAGCGCTTCCCGGAGACGTCCTCCTTGTGGACCTCTCCGCTGGCGCAGTCACTCGCCGAAGCCGCGCGTGAGTCCGGGCTCACGCTCCCTCACGCGGTCTACGCTGGCGTGCTCGGGCCCGCTTATGAGTCCCCGGCTGAAGTGCGGATGTTCGCTGGCCTCGGCGCCGATGTGGTGGGGATGTCCACGGTGCACGAGGCGCTGGCGGCCGCAGCCCTCGGGATGCAGGTCGCCGGGCTGTCGGTGGTCACCAACTTCGGCGCAGGCGTCGGACCCGCCGGCGTGGACCACGCGGCGGTGCAGCGGGCGGCTCACGCCCTCACGCCGATCCTGCTCACGATCCTCACGCGCGCACTGGAACGCGAGCCGGGGTAGACGGGGCAGCCACGAGGAGCCCCCATGACCCGAGCCCGCCGTGCGCTCTGGCTGGGAGCGGGTGTCCTGCTCACTTCGCTCGCCATCATCGGCGCGCTGGTGCCCGTGATGCCGTCCACCGTGTTCGCGCTGGGTGCGGCCGCGTGTTTTGGTCGATCCTCGCCGCAGCTGGAAGCCTGGGTGCTGGCGCATCCCACGCTCGGGCCACGGGTGATCGCGTGGCGAGCCCACGGCGTCGTGCCACCGCGGGCCAAGGTGGCAGCGGTGGTGTCCATGCTCCTCTCCGCAACCATCGTGGCCCTCACCGCCCCGTTCGCCATCGCAGCGGGAACCGCGGCCACGCTGCTGCTGGTGGGCACTTGGCTGGTCAGCCGCCCCAGCGAGCCTCCGCGCCTGGCGTAGCGGAGAGCCGGGTTCGGGCCTGCAGCACGCGCCACTCCCCGTACTGCGTGAACCACAAGAACAGGGCCAACAGGGACAGCCCCACCTCACCCCACAGGGTGCCGCCCACCAGCAGCAGGGCCGCGAGCGCTGCCCCCACACCCAGCGCCCACAGCGTGGCCACGCGGGCTCCGAGGAGCGGCGTGAGGCCGGCGCGCAGCATTCGCCCTCCGTCCATCGGGAAGGCCGGCAACAGGTTGAACACACCCAGCAGCAGGTTGATGGCACCAACAGTGAGCAGCAGCTCGGACCCCGTCACCCATCCGAGTGAGCCCGCGAACACGCCCAGCAACAGGCTCGCGCCGGGCCCTGCGGCCGACACCACCAAGTCCACCCGGGGTGGCTCGCCGCCTGGGCGCATCTCGAGCTGCGCCGCGCCTCCAAACGGCAGCAGCACGATCGACCGGGTGCGGATGCCGTACCGGCGCGCGACCAGGGCATGACCCAGCTCGTGCACCAGCACTGAGCCGATCAGCACGCCGCCCCACAGCGCCCCCCGCGCCGCCGCACCCACACCGTCGGCGACGAGCGTCCACAACAGCAAGCCCACCACCAGGGCCCACAGCGTGGGGTGAAGGCGCACGGGAATGCCTCGGACCTCCAACAACGGCACCTCCGCTCCACGCCCGCTCTAGCGCGCGCCTCGGCCTGCATCCGTCCTGCGGCAGAACCGTGACGGCGGTGCCCTCCGTCGCGCCCCACGCTAGGCCGTTCTCCTCCCCTGGGGACCCTCATGCGCCTGCTTCGCGCCCTCGCCCTCACGCTCGGCACCGTAGCAGCCGCTGCGCTCATCGTGGTGGTGGCCGTCCGCACGTTCGTGTGGATCCCGCAGGATGTCGAGACGGTGGCACCCTCCTGTGAGGCCAGCGCGCCCGAGCTGGCCTGCGGTCAGCGCTTCAAGGTGTTGGTGTGGAATGTGCAGTACGCCGGCAGCCGAAAGCACAACTTCTTCTACGACGGAGGTCGTGCCGCCCACGTTCCCGAGGCGGATGTGCGGGCCACGCTCGCCCGCATCGGGGAGGTCATCCGCGATGCCGATGCCGACCTCGTGCTGCTCCAGGAGGTCGACCGCGACTCGGCGCGAACCCACCGCATCGATCAGCACGAAGCCCTGCTGGGAGCCGTGCCCTACCCCTGCCACCTCTCCACGCCCTACCACAAGCTCCGCTACCTGCCGCACCCGTCGCACGAGCCGCTGGGCCGCGTCGACCTGCACCTCTCGGTGTTCAGCCGCTACCAGATCCGCTCGGCCACCCGGTACCAGCTCGCCCTCATGGACGAGCCCGCGTGGCGTCAGCTGCTCAACCTGCGGCGAGCCCTGCTCGAGGTGCGCCTCCCCGTGCAGGGCGGTGGCGAGCTCATCGCGTTCAACACGCACCTCTCGGCTTTCTCGCGGGGTGACGGCACGCTGGCGAAGCAGGCTCAGCGGCTGGAGGAGGCGATGACCGCGGCCGAGCTGGCCGGCATGCCTTGGCTGCTCGGCGGGGACCTGAACATGCTGCCGCCGGGGGATGACCCCCGCCGACTCGGGGACGAGGCAGGGAACTACGCGGAGTCCGTTTCCCCCGTGAAGGCCCTGATGGACCGCCATGGCAGCGTGATCCCCGAGGCGCAGTACCGCGCCGAGCCCGAGCGCTTTCGCACCTACCTGCCGTTTGGGGCAGCCGAGCCCAACCGCACCCTCGACTACGTGTTCGCCGGCCGCAAGGTGCTCGTCCACGAAGTCCAGGTGCTGCCCATCACCGACGTGAGCGACCACATGCCGCTGCTCGTCGAGCTGGAGATCGAGTGACGCTGCGCACCCTTCTGAACGCCCCCACGATCGCCGCGCGTGTCCAAGGGCTGGCCGACGAGATCCGCGCGCATCATGGCGAGGTCCCCATCACGGTGATCGCCGTGCTCAAAGGCTCCTGGATCTTCGCCGCCGACCTCGTGCGCGCGCTCTCTCCGCACGATGTCACCATCGAGTTCCTGTCGGTCGCGTCGTACGAAGGCTCGGAGTCCACTGGCGAGGTGCGCCTCCTGCACGATGTGCGTCGACCGCTGGCCGGCACGCACGTGCTCGTGGTGGAAGACATCGTCGACACCGGGCTCACGCTCACGTTCCTCACGGAGCTGCTCCGAGCGCGCAACCCGGCCAGCCTCACGGTCGTCACCCTGCTCGACAAACCCAGCAGGCGCCGGGTCGCCTTCCGCCCCGACTTCGTCGGCTTCGAGATCCCCGACCTGTTCGTGGTGGGCTACGGACTCGACTTCGATGAGCGCTACCGCCACCTCCCGTTCGTCGGGGTGATGGAAGGAACGTGAGCCAGCCTCACGCCGGCTCACGCTCACGCCCACGGCGGCTCACGCTGCGTAGAAGAAGGTCTCCTTCGTGATCTTGCCGTCCTTCCACGTCTGCACGGCCCACTGGGTGCGGGTCACGTCGTTGCCGAAGATGGAGAAGTCCATCCACATCTCGTAGGCGGTGGTGTTGCCGTCGGCGATCACGGCGCCGACCTTCACGCCACGCCACTGGGCGTTCGCCACGAACACCTCCTCGTAGGCGCGGTTCTTGGCCTTGCCCACACGACCTTCGTCGTGGACGCCGTTCTCGGACATCACGACGTCCTCGTCGTAGTAGCGCTCGAACACCTCCAAGAGGCGGCCGGTGGTGACACCCTGGATGAGGGCCTGGAGGTTCGAACGGTTGGTCTCGGTGCTGGACATGCTGACTCCTTGGGTCGCCCCATCTGTACGCGCCGGCCGAAGGCGGAACAATGTCCGATCGAATGGACGGATTGTTGCTAATGAGTACACAGCGCGCCCGAGGCGACCTCCCGCGCTACAAGAGGCCCTCGGAGAACCCATGACCCGTCCGCTGCTTCCTTCGCACCAGGTCACTCCGGCTGCGCTCGCCAAGATGAACGCCTTCCACGCCGAGACCCTCCAGCGATTGCTCACGCTGCTGCGCCAGCACGACGTGGTGGTGGTGGGGATGGCGTGGAATCCGAGCTGCGGCAAGGCGCTGGCTGCCCTTCGGGAAGCCAAGATGCCCCACCACTACGAAGAGATCGGTAGCTACGCCGGCCGTTGGCGTGAGCGGCTCGCGATCAAGCTCTGGAGCGGCTGGCCCACCTACCCGCAGGTGTTCGTGCGCGGCACCCTCGTGGGCGGCAACACCGATCTGCGCGCCGCGCTCGCCGACGGCACCATCAGCCGCCTGCTCTCCGCCACCCGCATCAGCGACGACGACTGACCGAGGGGCTCACGGCGGCGGGGTGCTGAGGTCGCGGTCGGACGAGACCTCGGTGCTCGGCTCGAAGGTGTAGCGCATCGACCAGCCCTGCAGCTCGACACCCTCGTCGGTGACCCACCACACCGTGACCTGCCGCCCCCACGACGTGAAGGTCGCGGGTGCCTGCTGCCCCGACAGCCCCGCGATCGGCTGACCGGCTGTGCTGTCGCCATGGAAGATCTGCACCGCGTCGATGAAGGGCTGGGTGTCGATCGCGTCGACGGCGAAGCGCACCACATGACCCTCCGGTGCCGTGATGACCCAGCGGCAGTCCGTGGCCGGGGCATAGGGCGCGTCACCGCTGCCGTCGTCGAGGGAGCCCGGCTCGGTGAGCAGCACGGTGTCACGGCAATACCGGCGCGACACGTCCACGGGCTCGGCCCGGTAGGTGAGGAGCGCGCGAAGGCGACCCCGTCCGGGCTCCAGGCGCACATAAGCACGCCGACCCGGGACCTTGAGGTCCACAGGGAGGTCGACCAGCGGCCCCGTCCAGACGGGTGTCGCCTCGTCACCCCGCCCCGCGAACACCGACAGCACCGACGAGCGCAGGGCCGCGGCCGCTGAGCCTTGGTCGTGGAGGTGAAGCGTGAGGTGCTCTACCTCTCCAGGGGCCGCCAGGGAGAAGCTCGTCGGCTCCTTCGTCGAGGTGAGCGGGAGCGCACCCACCGGCTTCGTCCACAGGCCGCGATGCGTCCACGGTGACGACATGCGCAGCGCCTGGGCGTCGAGCTGGCCGGCACCCATCGATGCCGCCACCCGGACACCGTCACCCCCAGCTGGCGTGGCGGTTGCCCACAAGGCAGCGCGCAGTTCGTCGGCCGACCACTCCCGGTGCTCAGCCCAGGCCACCGCCGCAGCGCCCGCGACCGCCGCCGCCGCCGCCGACGTGCCCTGGATGACCTGAGCCTCGACCTGGTCGGGCAGGCTCGCGTCCCAGGGCGCGCTCAGGTCGACGGTGCCCCCAAAGCTGGCCCGAGCGGGCCGACCACCCGTCGCATCGCGTGCGGTGACCGACACCATCGCGGGATGGGCCGCAGGATAAGCGGGCGTGTTGTTGCCGAGGTTGCCGGACGACCCAACCAGCAGCATTCCGGCAGCCGCAGCGCGCTCGAGCACTTGTCGCTCCTCGGTGTTGATGCGCGGCACGTTCCACGCGCACAGCACGAGGTCGGCCTTGGAGGCCACGGCGTACTCGATGCCTAGGTAGCCGCTGCGGATCAGGGCGTCGCCCGCGCTGTCGGCGACGGCCTTGATCGGCAGCAGCCGCACGCGGTCGGGGGCGGCGTCGCCGAACGCCTCGCGGACGGCCTGCGCCACCACGACCGCCAGCAGCGTGCCGTGCCGCAGCTCGGCCTCACGGTGGGACGGCGCGGACACGTCGCCATCCCGATCGGCCACGTCCCAGCCCCGGACATCGTCCACGTGGCCGTTCCCATCATCGTCGACGCCATTGGCGGGCTGCTCGCCCTCCGGGGACCACCAAAGGTCGCTCAGACGCGGGTCGTCGAGGTCGAACGCGTCGTCGACGATGGCGACCACCAGCGGTCGATCGGGCGCGTCTCGAGCCGAGCCCGCCAGCGCGCGCCCAGGCACCCACACGCTCCCGGCGACCGCAGCGAGCAGGCACAGCCTACCCGCGCGGGGCACGGCACCGCCGGCGTTCCAGCGGTGCCCCACACCCATCAGCGCTGGACCCGCTCCGATCCGCCGGACTCGCCCAAGTCACGCACGGACAGGCCCGGCCCCTGGCCCGGGTGGACCGCCACACGGCCCTGCATGTTGGGAAGCGCGAACGTGGTGACGCCGTCGCCGCCAAAGGTCGTGCCCAGGAGCGAGAACACGGCTGTGTTCTGCGCAATGCTCATCAGCTGTCCGTTGCAGAAGGCCCAGCCACGTGGCGCGAAGTTGCCACCGAACATCACGATTTCCGCGAGGTAGGGCTCGACGCCGCTGCGCGAGGGGAAGATCCCCTCCATGGCGATGATGTAGTTGAGGCCGAGCCAGGGCTGCATGTTGTCGAGGTTGAAGCTGTTGGAGGGCGGCGACTGCGTGACCCAGGAGCTGCCCGTCCACATGAGGAACCCGCCCGCAAAGGCGCCGTCGGCGAGTCCAACCGTTTGCGTGACCGCGTCGTACGTCAGCGGCGCGGTAGCGGCCACGACGCCCGACGAACCGGTGTCGCCCTTGTCGCCCTTCTCGCCGGGGGTCCCGGGAGCGCCGGGGGTGCCAGGTGAACCGGGGGTGCCGGGGTCACCCTTGTCGCCCTTAGCGCCGGGCGTGCCGGGACTGCCGGGAGCGCCCGGATCGCCGACGTCGCCCTTGTCGCCCTTCGCGCCGGGGGTGCCAGGCGCGCCGGGTGAACCCGCATCACCCTTGTCGCCCTTCGCACCCGGCGTGCCAGGGTCGCCCTTGTCGCCCTTCGGACCCGCGCCACCCACCGTGAGGTAGAACAGGCCGCGCGTCTGACGGCTGGCGTCGTTCGTGATGTACAGCGCGTAGCTGCCCGCGAGCAGCGTGGTGGGGATGTCGCAGGTGAGCGTCTCCGTGTCGACCACGTCGCAGTTCCGCAGCGGCACACCATCCGAGCCGAGGAGGACGCGGGCGGTCTTCGAGGGGTCGAAGTTGCGGCCCGAGATCATCAGCTCGCCACCGGCCACGTCGGCGAAGGCCTCGATCACGAAGATGTCGGTGGGGCTGATCGGAGACGTGGGCGGTGCCGCCATCGCCGAGGCACCAAGCAACGAAAGCAACACAACCGGGGCTGCCCCGTTGAATCCAGCACGCATGGCGAACCTCCCAAAGATTGCCGTGCACAGGCTACGCCAGACGCGGTCGGAACGCAATGTGCGGATCGCAGACGGCCACCCCTAGAACAGCCCCCACATCCGGCACCCGCGGTACAACGCCAGCACACCGATGTGGGGTGAAGCCCCCAGGTAAACCGGCGTCCAGGTCGGCCGAAACTTCTGTTTGAACGAGACCAAGCGACGAAACCCGAAGATGCGATTGCCCAGCGACGACCCGTACAGCATTCCAAACGTCGCCGTCAGCATCGGGCGCTGCCACGAGAACGGCACACCCGCCATCGGGCACGGCCCCAGCGCGAGCGTGTGTGCACCTTCCTCTCGGAGCTGGAGCGCCGCCGTCGTCACCAGCAGCTCCATCGTGCCCACCACAGCGTCCGGCCGCCGCACCATCACGTCCACGCCCCACACACCCTCCGCCCCCGGAAGCAGGGTGAGGAAGCCCTCCAGTCGGCCGTCATGCTCGGCGGCAAGGTAGCGACGGTCGAACGGGCGGTCCAGGCTGGGTGAGCCCACCAGCAGCTTCATCCGCCAGCTCGGCCGCTTGGAAGCCAGCCAGTTCGCATGAAGTGCGGCCATCGCCTCACCGTGCGACGGAGGCGTGACCTGCTTCACCACAACGCCCTTCGACTGCGCGCGGTTTCGCATCTGGCGGACATGCTCAAACGCCTTTCCGCGCAGGGTGAACTCAGCCAACGGCACGTTGGCCTCGATGCCCACCTGAACCACGCCGTACCCGGCCTGGCGCACAGCCTCCTGCTCGTGAGGTCGCACGGGGAACACCAGGCGGCGCACACAGCCCGCCGCGCGCGCCTGCTCGGAGAATGCCCTCAACAACGGTAACCGCTGGGCCGGTGGGGCGTTGATTCCGCCGATCGCAAACGCAGTCCGGCCCCGGTGCGCCCACGCCGTCACGCAGCCTGCCGCATGCGTGCGGTGGAGGCCGTCCTCCAGCATCAGGTAGGCCTCAGGATGCACGGCGGTCGCGCGCACCTGCGCAGCGAGGAGGGGCAGGCTCGCGGAGTCCTCGGGATCGGGCGCTCGCACGCGTCCATCCCAGGCCTCCAACAGCGTGCCCGGAAGCGCCAGCAGTCCACGCAGGCCTCTGTCCAAGACGTCGGGAACCCGACGCCTCACGCCACCGACCACGCGAGCATCCTGTGCGCGCGGGGATCGAGGGCCGGCGCGCCCGGGCTGTGGACATCCCCCACCTGCACACACCGCGCGTCGGGAAAGGCCGCCACAAACGCGTTCACGTGGCCCGGCTCGTTGTCGAACGCGCCCACGACGGGTCCGAGGCGCGCGATCCGCTCGACGGCTTCGACCTTGAAGTCAGCGTCCGACTGTGCAGCGTGCGGCTTCATCACGAGCATCGCGCTGCCCTCGTGGAGCGGAAAGCCCGCCTCACGCAGGAGCGTGACCGTGCCGTGCTCCATCGACGCCCTTGGTCTTGCTGTCAGGTACACGCACAGCGCACCCGCCGCCGCAAAGGCGGTGACGGCCTGTTTCGCACCGGGCATCGGCTGATCGAGCGTGCACCAGGGCTCCGAGAAGAAGCGCTTCACCCAGCCTCTGCGCACCTCGGAGATCAGCGCCTCCGACGGCCAGCCTGCAGCCCGGAGCGGCTCGTCCACCGACCAGCGAAACGCCGACGCAGGCGTGTGCTCGGCCAGGGTGACGAGCGCCGGATCCCCGAGCTCTTGCGCCACGTCGACCAGGATCGCGCGGTGGCGCTCGGACGCTGAGAACAGCGTGCTGTCGACATCCAGCACCACCAGCGGACGCTGACCCCGATGGGATCCGATGGCGAGCAGCACGTCCCGGGCTTCGTGGGCGAGGTGCGGAAGGACGCGATCGTCTCGGCTGCCGGTCCAGCGCGTGGCCGCCTCGGTCACGAGCACGTCCATGCCTACGTCGTGGGCCTCGGTGACCAGACCGTCCACCACCTGGGCCTCGTACGCTACCCCCACCCGCAGCGGCCCCGGATGCTCGGTGAGGAAACGATCGTAGGTGCCGCGCCCCCGCCCCAGGCGGGCACCGCTCACCCCAAACGCACGCCCCGGGACCAGCGCGGCCACGAGACCCGCCGGATCGAGAGCCGGCCCCTCGGGCTCGCGCACACCGAGCGCGCTGCGCTGCAGGGTCGGACCCGCCGCGACCACTTGTAGCGCCTCGCCAGCGACCCGCGGAAGGCAGAGGCCCGGCGTCTCGCCCAAGGCACCCAGATCGACCTCGTCCGACAGCGCCGCGTAGCTCAGCCACATCCCAGGGGGGAGCAGGTCGCGCAGGCGCTCGACGATGGCGGCATCGCGCCACGCCCGACCTTGTAGGGAGCGCACCCGCGCGGTGGCCTCCCGACGCAGCGCAGCCTTGGCCGCTACTGCCAACCGCACACCACAGCGTTGCCCACAAAGGCGATCTGCGTGCGGCCGCTGGTGTAGAGCTCGCCAGCCAGCTTCTCGATCTCCTTGGCGGTGCCCAATCGGATCGCGCGACACTCGGGCGGAAGGCTGCCCGGCGTGGGCTGAGCGACCGCAGGCGCAGGTGCAGCAGCCACCGGAGGGGCCGGGTAGGGCCAAGGGTAGGGCCAGGGCGCCTGCTGCGGGTAGCCGGGCGGCACCGTCATGGGCTGCACCGGTGCCGGCGCCGCAACGGGGGCGGGGGCGGGGGCAGCCACCGGAGCCGGGGCAGGGGCGGCTTCCTGCGCCAGCGCCAGGGTCATCCACAACCAAGCAGCTACCATCACACCACCTCCGCGGACCCATCCCTATTCAGCACCACGGCGGGATGCCGCGACGACGTGCCCGTCGTCGCGTTAGACGCCCGGCCGTGCGACGCTTGCTCACCATCCTCGGGTCCCTCGCCACCCTCGGTCTCGGGGCGTGGTGGCTGCTGGGCGCAGGTCCGGCCAAGCCCCGCCATGTCGTGGTGGTGGTGCTCGACACGGTGCGCGCCGACCGCATCGGAGCCTATGGCGACGCGCTCGCCATCACGCCCAGCCTCGATGCGCTGGCGCAGGATGGCGTGCTGTTCGAGCAGGCCATCGCCGCCGCACCGTCCACGCTCGTGTCGCACACGTCGATGTTCACGGGCAACTACGCACACCGCCACGGCGTGCCCCGCAACGACTACGGCGTGAGCAACGAGAACGACATGCTCCCCGAGGTGCTCGGGCGCGCCGGGTTCGAGACCGCCGCGTTTCTGGGTGCCATCCCGCTCGGCTCGCACTCGAACTTCCCGCAGGGCTTCGACACGCTCGACGAGGCGTTCAGCCTGCACCGCAAGGAAGACAAGGTCGGTCAGACGATGCGCCCGGGCGCCGACGTCAACGCCGCCGTGCGGGCCTTCCTCGACGCGCGCACCGACGACGGGCCGCTGTTCCTGTTCGTGCACTACTTCGACGCCCACGCGCCCTACCAGCCCTCCGAGCGCTGGCGCGCGGCCCACAACCTCTCCGACCTGCCGCCGAACGCCGGCTCGATGCGTCACCTCGCCCGCACCCGCTACCTCCTGCGTCGTGAGCTGGATGGGGGTGCCCGCGAGCTGTCCCGTGTCGAGGCGCTCTACCGGGCCGACATCTCCGAGACCGACGCGGCCCTCGGGGAGCTGCTCGCCGACCTCAAGGCCCGCGGAATGCTCGACGACAGCTTGCTGATCGTCACGTCCGATCACGGCGAGTCGATGGACGAGCACGAGGAGCGCTTCGATCACGGCGCCACCGTCTACGACACCACGGTGCACGTGCCGCTGCTGGTGCGGTTCCCTGCAGGCGCGGGCGGGGGCCGTCGGGTTGCGGCTCAGGTGAGCGGCGTCGACCTGTTCCCGAGCGTGCTCGATGCGCTCGGCCTCCCCATCCCAGACGTGCAAGGCCAGAGCTGGTTGCCTGAGGCGCTGGGCGAGCTGGGCCTCGCGGCGCGCGAGCCCGCGTTCTCAGAGGCCACCAAGCCCCACATCGTCACCGCCCACACCTGGCTCAACGACCCCATGCGTAAGGCGGTGCGGTGGGATGGCTGGAAGCTCATCGCGGAGCCGCGCGACAAGGGCCGGGCGCTCTACGACCTGGGCGCCGACCCCGGCGAGACGACCGACCGATGGAAGCAGGAGCCCGACCGCGGCGCGGCCCTGAAGGCCGAGCTGGAGCGGTGGCGCGGTGATGCCAACCCCTTGCCAAGCCCTCGCTTGTCGTCGGCGCGCGTGAAGGCCGAGCTGGCAGCGCTGGGCTACACCGAGGCGCTCGAAGGCGACGACGATGAAGCGTCCGAGAGCGACACCGACGCCGGTGCCGAAGAGGCCGCAGTAGACGACGAGTGAGCCTTCGATGATTCAGCTGTGAGGCCTCGCCCTCACGCAGGAGCCCGACGTGAGTGCCACCTTCCGCTGTGTGTCCCCGGTCGACGGCTCTGTGCTGCTGGAGCGTCCGTGGGCCGGTGCCGCCGCGCTCGATCGGGCCCTCCACATCGGGCAGCGTGCGGCCACCTCGTGGCGGCTCGTGCCGCTGGCTGAGCGCATCCGCCTCGTCACCGCCCTGGTCGACCTCATCACCGCGCAGGCCCCTACGCTCGCCGAAGAGCTCACGCGCCAGATGGGTCGCCCGATCGGACAGACGCCCGGTGAGCTGCGCGGCTTCGCGGACCGCGCGCACACGATGATGCGGCTCGCTCCGCAGGCGCTCGGCGCCATCGACCCAGGCGCCAAGCCCGACTTCGACCGCAAGATCACGCGCGAGCCGCTCGGTCTCGTGCTCGTGCTCGCCCCGTGGAACTACCCCTGGCTCACGTCGGTCAACGTGATCGTGCCGGCCCTGGTCGCCGGCAACACGGTGCTGCTCAAGCACGCCGACCAGACCCCGCTCGTGGCTGAGCGCCTCTCCGCGGCCGCGCTCGCCGCCGGGCTTCCCGAGGGCGTGCTCCAGCACCTCCACCTGCCACACGATCTGGTCGCCAGCGCCGTGGCCGACCCCCGCGTCAACCACGTCGCGTTCACGGGCTCGGTGGAGGGTGGGCGTGCCGTGCACCGGGCCGCTGGCGGTCACTTCACCACGGTCGGGCTGGAGCTGGGCGGCAAGGATCCCGCCTACATCCGCGCCGACGCGAACCTCGCGTTCGCCATCGAGAACGTCGTCGACGGTGCTTTCTTCAACAGTGGGCAGTCCTGCTGCGCCGTGGAGCGCGTCTATGTGCACAAGGACGTGTGGGAGCAGGTCGTCGAGGGCTTTGTAGAGACCGTGAAGGGCTACCGCCTGGGCGACCCGATGCAGCCTGGCACCAACCTCGGTCCGGTCGTGCGGGTTCGCAACGCCGAGAGCATCCAGGCGCAGGTGGCGGCCGCATTGGCCGCTGGGGCGAAGGGCCTCGTGGATCCGGCCCACTTCGCGGCCACCGAGCGGGGCCTGCCCTACCTCGCACCCCAGGTGCTGGTGAACGTCAACCACGGCATGGACCTGATGCGCGAGGAGACCTTCGGCCCCGTGGTGGGCCTGATGCCTGTGGCCAACGATGCCGAGGCGGTGGCCCTGATGAACGACAGCCGCTTCGGACTCACGGCCTCCATCTGGTCCGAGGATGCCGACGCCGCGCGCGCCATCGGCGAGCAGCTCGACACGGGCACGGTGTTCCTCAACCGCTGCGATGCCCTGGATCCCGAGCTGGCGTGGACCGGCACGAAGGACTCCGGCCGCGGCGCCACGCTCTCGGTCGTTGGCTACGAACACCTCACCCGGCCCAAGAGCTGGCACTTCCGCACGAGGATCTCATGAGCATGGTGCTGCGCGGCAACTGGAACTACCCCACGTCAATTCGGTTCGGTCCGGGTCGCATTCGTGAGCTGGGCGTGGCCGCCCGTGAGCTGAAGATGACGCGGCCGCTGCTCGTCACCGACCGCGGGCTCGCGCCCCTGCCGATGGTCGCGGCTGCGCTCGACGTGCTGCGTGAGGCGGGGCTCACGCCGGGCGTGTTCTCCGAGATGCGCCCGAACCCCGACTCCGACGACGTCCTGCGCGGTGTGGCCGTGCTGCGTGAGGGCGGCTTTGACGGTGTGATCGCGTTCGGTGGTGGCTCGGCGCTCGATGTGGGCAAGG
>CAYNFK010000010.1:0-68844 GCA_964396405.1 uncultured Enterobacteriaceae bacterium | reverse complement strand
GGTTGTAGTAGGCGTTCACCGTGCTGGCCGACATGAACCACTCGGCCTTGTCGACGGCCTGGCCCACCTTGGCCATCTGGTCCTTCATGTTCCAGGTGGCGGTGGCCACGGCGTTCGCGTACGCGTCATCGCCGATCTCGAGGCTATCGTAGGTCTCCCACAGATCCGGGTAGCCGATCTTCTTCACGATGGTGCCGAGCTTCGCGAGCGCGCGCTCACGCGTGGGATCATCCATCCAGGCGAGGGCGGGCAGGCCGCTGCGGAAGGCCGCTTCGAGGCCCTGCACCATCGAGAGCGCCTTCTCCTTGCTGTCGCCTGCGAAGGCGCGATCCACGAAGGCCTTGCCGAGCAGGTCGCCCAGCGCCCCATCCGTGCGGCCCACGCAGCGCTTCCAGCGGGGCTGCTGCTCCTTCTGGCCCGAGAGGCGCTGGCCGTAGAACGCGAAGTTCGCGTCATCCAGCTGCTTGGTGAGCACATCCGAAGCACCGGTGATCAGGTGCCACGAGGCGTAGGCCTTGAGGTCGTCGAGCTTGGCCTTCTTGAGCACCTTGGACAGGCCCACAGCGAACTCGGGCGTGGCCACGTTCACCGTGTCGACCGTGACACCAGCGGCTTCGAGCATCCGGGCCCACGGCACGTTCGGCGCCAGCTTGGCCAGCTCCGCCTGGGTCATCGGGTGGTAGAGCTTCTCCACATCGCGCAGCTCGGCCGGAGGCTTGCTCACCTTGGCGAGCGCCGTCTCAAAGGCCACCACGTTCTTTGCGAGGGCCGCGTCGAGGCCGGCGGCAGCAAGCATCGTGCCCACGTGCGCCTGGTAGTCGGCCAGCACGGCCTTGCCTTCGGCATCCTTCGGGAAGTAGTCGTCGCGCGTGGGGAGACCCAGTCCACCCTGGAACAGGTGGAACATGTAGACCTCGGGGTTCTTGAAGTCGGGCTCCACGAAGCCGCCGATGAACGCGCTGGCGAGCGGCAGACGGGCCACGACCTCGAGCAGCGCCTCGGTGCTGGGCGCACCCGCGATGCGCGCCAGATCGGGCTGCAGAGGGGCCACGCCGCGGGCCTCGGCAGCGGCCTCATCCACGCAGGCGTTGTAGAACGCACCGAGCCGAGCATCCCCGCCCGCATCCGACTCCAGCACCTCGCGCAGGATCTCGTCGTTGCGGTCGTCGATCGTGGAGAAGCCGCGCCCGTACACCGCGCGATCGCTCGGGAGCTGGGTGGTGGACGTCCAGCCGCCGCAGGCAAACTGGTAGAAGTCTTGGCAGGCTTCGGTGGAGCGATCGAGGGTGGCCTCGATGGAGGCAGCGATGGCCTCGGCATCCTCCAGCGGCTCGGCGGTGGCCGAGTGAACCTGCGTGCCCAGCACCGCGCCCGCAGCGATGCCGACCACCAACTTGCTCACCATCGAACGACGCATGTCACCTCCAGACGGGCCGTCGCATAACGCGGGTACCGAACCGTCGGGGCAGCAAGGTGCTCAGGGCTCGGGCACCACCACGACAAGCTCCTTCTCGCCGTAGGGATCGGGGAAGCGGGCCTCACCAAACGCGTCGGACAGGCACGGACCGAGCGCGACGTTGACGCCGGACGCCTCGGGATCGGGCGTGGCCTGTGCGACGTAGCCTGGGCCTCCCTCAGAGCTGCGGATCGTGAGCTTCACCGAGATCGGCCCCTTAGCCTTCGACGCCAGCGCGGTGCGGCAGGCCGCCACCCGGCGCTGGTGGGCTGAGAGCAGGCGCTCCCCGCCCGCAGGCGTGTAGTCAAACGGACCCTTACGGGCTTGGTCGTCGTCGTAGACCCCCTCGGCCGCAGCCTTAGGGGTGGGCGTGCCCTCGGCGTCGGCACCCTTGGCACCACCGTCGACGGACGGAGCCGCCGAACCCGGCGCGTCGGCCATCCGGTCGCCCCCGACTCCGTTGGGCGCAGCGACGCTTGAGGATCCGCCCTCCCCCGGTGCGGGCGGCTGCATCAAGAACACGGCGAGGCCCACAGCCACCACCCCGAGCCCGATGGCCCCCAACCGTTGAACGCTGCTCATCGCGCCTCCTTGAACCAACCATCTTGTCGACGTTTCTCGGCCATGATCAGGGCGCCCGCTACGCTCACGTTGAGCGACTCCAGTCCGCCAGCCAGCGGAACGCTGGTGATCGCGTCGCAGCGCGACCGAAGTGTGGAGGTGAGGCCCTTCCCTTCCCCACCCAGCACCAGCGCTACGGACCCCCGCAGCTCGGACTGAAAGCAAGACGTGCCGTCCATGTCGGCACCCACCACACGAATCCCGGCGTCGCGGATCGGCTTGAGCGCGCTGCTCAGCGACTCGTACACGATGGGCACCACCTCGGCTGCGCCCATCGACACGCGCTGCACCACCGACGACACATCCGCGCCGCGGCGGGTGGGGAGGATCAGGCCATCGACCCCGAAGCCCAGCGCGCTGCGGAGGATCGCACCCAGGTTGTGCTCGTAGTTCACCTCGTCGGCGAGCACGAGAAACGGGTCTTTGCCTTGCTCGAACAGGTGATCCAGCAGCTGACGGGTGGTGTACGAAGGCAGCGCCTCCGCGTGGGCCACAATGCCGTTGTGCACACGACCGTCGGTGAGCTTGTCGAGCTGAGCCCTCGGAACGCGCTCCACCTTCACCTTGGCTGCGGATGCCAGGCTCAAGATCTGGTCGATCTTGGGATCCGGACGCGCACCCACGTCGAGCCAGATGCGATGCATCCGACGACGCGCGCGCAGCAGGCACTCCAAGACGGGGTTGCGGCCTTCGAGCTGGTCCATGGTCAGAGCACCCGCGCCGCCATCTCGGCCAGGGGCGAGCGCTCGCCCTTGCGCAAGGTGACGTGGCCGGCGATCGGCAGGTCCTTGAAGCGCTCCACGGCGTAGGTGAGCCCGTTGCTCACCTCATCGACGTAGGGGTTGTCGATCTGCTGCGGATCGCCCGTGAGCACGATCTTGGTGCCCTCGCCGGCTCGGGTGAGCACGGTCTTCACCTCGTGCGGCGTGAGGTTCTGGGCCTCGTCCACGATCAGGAACATCTGAGGGATGCTGCGTCCGCGGATGTAGGTGAGGGCCTCCACCTCCACGATCTTGCTGTCGAGCAGGTACTGGTACTCCGGCTCCTGGCTGCGCCGACGGGTGTCGGTGGGGCGAGACGAGAGGAGGAAGTCGAGGTTGTCGAAGATGGGCTGCATCCAGGGGTTGAGCTTCTCGCCAAGGTCGCCGGGCAAGAAGCCCACATCCTTCCCGAGCGGGAAGATCGGCCGGCTCACGAGCACGCGCCGGTACAGGCGCTGATCCGCGGCCTGCTTGAGCGCGCAGGCGATCGCGAGGAGCGTCTTCCCGGTGCCCGCCACGCCGTTGAGCGTGACCAGTGCCACCTCGGGATCCAGCAGCAGCTCCAGGGCGAAGAGCTGCTCTTTGTTCCGCGCCGTGACGCCCCAGGCGCCGTCCTTGTGGCGTCCGACCAACCGAAAGCCGCTGCGGTCTGGCAGGACGCGCGCCATTGCCGTCTTCGTCTCGTCCGACATCGCGCGCAGCACGGCGAACTCGTGGGGACAGAGATCCTGCGCCTCGTAGCTGGGCACAGAGGGGCGAGCGTAGAGGTCAGCCACCAAGTCGTCGTCGACCAACCGCTCCACGACGCCGGGGTACTGCTCGCCGAGGTCAAGGCGACCGTGCTCGTAGTCCTCAGCGGGCACGCCCAGTGCATCACACTTGAGCCGCATGTTCACGTCGCGGGTGACGAGCACCACGCGGCGGTCCGCACGACGGTGCAGTCCGAGCACCAGCTGGAGGATGCGGTTGTCGTTGGTGTCGGAGCCCCAGGTGTTGGGCATCTCTTCCCCGTCGCCAGGAAACCCCACCCGAATGAGGCCCCCACTGGGAAGCTTGACGCCCTCACGAAGGCTGCCGGTCTCGCGCAGCGCATCGAGCCGCCGTGAGGACTCCCGGGCATTGCGACCGATCTCGTTCATGTCGCGCTTGAACTTGTCGATCTCCTCGAGGACGGTCATCGGGATGACCACCTCGTGCTCGTCAAAGACCTCCAGCGCACGAGGGTCGTAGAGCAGCACGTTCGTGTCGAGCACGAACAGGCTCGGGTTTCGCGTCAAGGCAAAATCCGGGTTCGGGGTGGTGGGTAGGTCGGGGAGACCAGGGAAGGACACCGAGGCGACCGGGGAGGCCGCCGAAGGGGCACGCGGATCCGAAGACCCGCTCGTGCACCCTACCCCATCTATGCAACGACGCGCAGCCGGATCCGTGACGGATCCGACGCGGGGCTCGAAAAGGCCACGGCCTCCCCCGAGGAAGCGCAGCGATCAGCGCTCGACCTCGTCGTCATCCTGTCCGAGGCGCTCGCGCTCCCGGCGACGCTTCTCGGCCGCCGACAAGAACGCCTCAGGCACATCCTCTTCCACAGGGCCCTCGGGCTGCCCCACGGCGATGAGCGCCTGCAGCTTGGGCCGGATGCGCTCCATCGTGATCATCAGCGGCGACGCCACGAACACCGAGCTGTAGGTGCCCACGCCCACGCCGATGAACAGCGCCAGCACGAAGTCCTGGATGACCTCGGTGCCCAAGATCAGGAACGGCGACACCGCCAGCAGGGTGGTGCCCGACGTCGCGAAGGTGCGCGTCAGGGTCTCATTGAGCGAGGTGTTGATCACGTTCGTGAGCTCCTCGCGCTTGTAGCGGTCGAGGTTCTCACGAATGCGGTCGAACACCACGATCGTGTCGTTGAGCGAGTAGCCCACGATGGTGAGCAATGCGCCGATGATCGGGAGGTTGAACTCACGACCCAGCAGCACGAACACGCCCACCGTGATCGACACATCGTGCGCGAGCGAAAGCACAGCGCCCGGCGCGTAGATGATGTCGAAGCGGAACGCGATGTAGACCAAGATGAGGCCGAGCGTTGCGATGATGGCGAGCACGCCCTGCTCACGCAAGGCTGCACCGACCTTCGGACCCACGGCATCCACCGAGAGCACCTCGAAGGCGCGTCCCGCCATGGCGGTGGAGATCTGCTCCTGCACCTGCGCAGAGAGGCCAGGGAACTTCAGCACCAGCTCGTTGTCTTCGCGGCCCTCTTCCACCTTGAGGTTCGGGATCGCGCCATTCAGCTTCTCGACCACCTGATCGGGCAGCACCCGATCGCCCTGGTAGAGAACCGAGAACCGCGCGCCGACCTCGGCCGAGAAGCGCACATCCCGCGCCCAGTCGCTGACCCAAGCTTCTCCCATCGAGGCCTTCAGCGCCGTGACCACCTGCTCGCGCAGGCGACCCGAGCCAAACTCCGGGTCCTTGATGCGGATCTTGAACTCCCGATCGTCGGAGCCCACGGCCTGGATGGCATCGCTCGGGATCTCGAGCTCGCCGAGCGAGCTGCGGAGGTCGCCAATGGGGATCGCCTCGTCAAAGCGAAGCTGCACCTCGGTGCCGCCCGAGAAGTCGATGCCCCAGTTGGGCCCGATGATCACCGTGACGGCCCAGGAGAGCACCACGGCAACCAAGCTGAGCAGGGCAGCTCGCCGCCACCGGCTCATGAAGTCGATGTTGAGTGCGTCGACGGCGCGCTTTAGGGCGTCCATAGTTCCTTCCTTTCCGTCACAGGCGCAGGCGCGCAGCAGGGCTACGCGTGAGCAAGTCCATGAACGTGCGCGTGACGTAGAGCGCGGTGACCAACGTGGTGGCGATGCCCACCAGCAGCGTGACCGCGAAGCCCTTGATGGGTCCCGTGCCGTAGCTGTAGAGCACGATGCCAGCGAAGGCGGTGGTGATGTTGGCGTCCAAGATGGCCGTCAACGCCTTGTCGAAGCCAACGTCCACAGCCTGGCGCGCGGTGACGCCGAGCCGAAGCTCCTCACGGATGCGCTCGTAGATGATGATGTTGGCGTCGACCGCCATGCCCACCGTGAGCGCGATGCCCGCGACGCCAGGGAGCGTGAGCGTAGCGCCGAACAGCGCCAGGAACGCAAACACCAGCAGCACGTTCAGCACCAGCGCGACGTCGGCGATGAAGCCTGGCACGCGGTACCAGACCAACATGAACAGGCCCACCATCGTGCCGCCGATGAGCGCCGCGATCGCGCCCGACCGGATGGCGTCGGCACCCAGGGACGAGCCGATCTCACGAACCTCACCGATGTCGACCGGGGCGGTGAGCGCGCCGCTTCGGAGCACGAGCGCGAGCGTGTTGGCATCGTCGATCGCGTTGGCCGAGTTGCCCATCTCGATGCTGGCCGAGCCGCCGCAGATGGCCTCCCGAATGTTCGGCGCCGACCGGATCTCGCCGTCGAGCAAGATCGCGAAGCGCTTGTTGACGTTCGCCTTGGTGACGTCGCAGAAGATCTGGGCACCGCGAGGCTTGAATGCCATCAGCACGCGCGGGATGTTGTTCTGGTCGAAGCCTACGCTGGCGTTCTCGACGTCGCCGCCGGTGAGCAGCACCTCTTCGCGGAGCTGGAGCGGCACCGAGCGCTCCAGCTTGCCCGGCGAGGTCTCCTCGTACTCCCACATGACGATGCGCCCGTCGGGCAGCCGGCCCTGGCGACGCAGCCACTCGTTGAGCAGCTCCACGTCTTCGAGCTGGTCGCCTGGGAGGGCCCGCTCGGCATCCTGGACGGCCCGCGCCACGGCGTTGGGGTCGGCGTCTTCATCCACCATCCGGAACTCAAGCGTGGCCTGCGTGCCGATGGCCTCGGTGGCCTGGCGCGTGTCGGTGACGCCGGGGAGCTGGATGTTGATGCGACCGCCACCCATCTTCACGATGGAGGGCTCCTTCACGCCGGTGGCGTCGATGCGCTTGCGGAGCGTCTCGAGGTTCTGCTCCACCGCCTGCTCGGAGATCTCGGCAGCGCGCTGATCGGACATCTCCCAGACATTCCAGGTGACGCCGTTGCGCTCCACGGTCTCCACGTAGACGTACTCGCCACGGAGCTGACCATCGACCCACTCGCGCACCTCGGCGAACGGCGCATCCGACGAGATCTCCATCGCGAAGCGGCTGCGATCGCGCTGAATCTGCACCGTGCGGTCTTCTTCCGCCGCACGATCGAGCAGCATGCGACGGTCGCGCTGGACCGCCGAGATGACCGCCGCCTCCTGGTCGACCTGGAGGGTGAGATCGATGCCACCTTGCAGATCGAGGCCCAGAGCGATGCGGGTGTTCGGCAGCCAAGCGTCGTACCAAGCGGGCGGGGCCGCCTCGGTCTGAGCCACTGCTTCTACCGCTGCGGGCGTCCACCGGGTGAGCGCCTCAGGGAGCGGCGTAGCCAGCAGCGCGGCGCGCATGGCGGCGGGGTCGCCGATGAACCGAACCAGGGAGGGCCCATCCACCGAAGGCAGCGTCCATGCGGACGGACGCTCTCCGATCGCGAACACCACGGGCCCGACAGGATCCGGCAGGCGCTCGAACGAGACCGTGACGGCACCGCCCTCACCCGCCTGGGCGGTGACGCTTCCGAGGTCGAGCTGAGCGGCACTCCCCTCCAGGACGCCGCGTCCGACGAAGCCATCCACGAGGTCGGTGGGGTTTTCCGCGCTCGCGAAGGCCGCCGCGCTCACACCCACCGCGTCGGCGGGCCATGTCGCCACGGGGGGCTGCGGTGCCAAAGCCAGCTGGATCGCTTCCTTGCGCTGGCCGGTGATGAGGTGCACCACAAGGCGGTCGCCATCGACCTCCACCCGGCGGGGACCGAGGCCCGCGGCCATCAGCCTGGCCTCCACGGCGGCTGCGTTGGAGGCATCGGCCTCCCCATCGTCTGCCAGGAACCACGCCTCAAGCGGCGGCTCGCCCTTGGCCGAAGCGGACATGCCCGCCGTGTCGACCGCGTCGGGCGCAAGCCAGCTAGGGAGAAGCACGTAGGTGCTCGCCACGGCAAGGAGCGCGATGAAGCCGAGCCGAAGCCCGATGCTGCCTTCCAAGAACGCCTCCTACTTCGGGTCGACGACGGGCTGGCCGTCGGCCCCGAGCTTTTTCAGCACCGCGGTGCGGTCGGCCTTGACCACCACACCCTTCGACAGCTCGATCTCGAGCGTGTCGGTGTCAACACGAACGACGCGCGCGTGCAGGCCCGACTGGAGCACCACCCGATCATCCTTCGTGAGCGCCTTCAACATCCGATCGTGGGCCTCCCGCTCCTGCTGCTGGGGGCGGTAGAGCACCAGGTAGAACACCGCGATCATGAGCCCGAACGGCGCGAGTTGAAGGAGGGTGTCCTGCATCGACTGTCGTACTCCCGCCGACCCGGGACTCCGGGATTCGACGCTTCGCGGCCCTCCGATCGGGGGTCACGCGCGGGCCCCGTGCCTATTGCCGCGCCGGGTCCTGCGCCACCACGCCCCCTTCGGGCGGGGTGCGGGTGGCCACGCTGGCGGCCGAACGAAGCGAGGCGAGCGCGGCCGCATCCCCCGACACCACGACCTCACGGAGACGCCGCATGAGTGCGTGGTAGAAGAACAGGTTGTGCACGGAGAGGATCCGCTGCCCAAGCTGCTCTTCGGCCCGCAACAGGTGGGCCAGGTAAGCCCGCGAGAAGCGGTTGGCGGGGCTGTTGGGCGTGGTGGGGTCCACCGGCCCGGGGTCGTCGAGGAAGCGCGCGTTCTTGAGGTTGATGCGCCCCTCCCAGGTGTAGATCTGCCCGTGCCGACCCATGCGCGTGGGCAGCACGCAGTCGAAGAGGTCGATGCCGCGCACCACGGCCTCAACGATGTCTTCGGGGTGGCCAACGCCCATGAGGTAGCGCACGCGGTTCGCAGGCAGGTGGGGCAGCGTGGCATCGAGCATGGCCATCATGGGTGCGTGGCCCTCGCCCACCGAGAGACCGCCCACCGCGTACGCATCGAGGTTCAGGGCGGCCAGCTCTTGGGCATGCTCGACCCTGAGATCCTCAAACAGGCCTCCCTGCACGATGCCGAACAGGGCGGTACGCTCGGGCTGGGCGCGGCACGTAAGCTGACG
Source organism: uncultured Enterobacteriaceae bacterium (assembly GCA_964396405.1). Classification (GTDB taxonomy): domain Bacteria; phylum Myxococcota_A; class UBA796; order UBA796; genus JACKEO01. The sequence continues at coordinate 59,879 of CAYNFK010000010.1, read as the reverse complement.
GTGAAGCCAGCGGGTGGTGCGCTCGCGGGCCTGCACGACCTCCTCGCGCGGCGCGTCGGCCGACACACACACATCGAGCACCATCGCGACATCCACCCCCATCGCCTCCTGGATCGCCACAGCGAGCTCGGGCGTCAGGTTGCGCAGCTCGCCGTCCACCGGCGACCGGAAGCGCACGCCCTCCTCGGAGAGCTGTGCGCGGTGCTTGAGCGAGAACACCTGGTAGCCACCCGAGTCCGTGAGGATCGGGCCCTCCCAGCCCATGAACCGATGAAGGCCGCCCAAGGCACGGATGCGCTCGTGCCCTGGCCGCTCCCACAGGTGGTAGGTGTTGGCCAGCACGATCTGCGACCCGACATCACGCAGCTCGTCAGGGTGCACACCGCGCACGGTGCCCCGCGTGCCGACGGGCATGAACGCGGGCGTCTGCACCTCGCCATGCGGCAGCGTGAGTGTGCCAGCACGGGCCTGACCCAGCGTGTGTTCGCAGCGAAAGGTCGCGCTCAAGGCAGCACCAGCATGGCGTCCCCATAAGAGTAGAACCTGTAGCTGCTGCGCACCGCGTGCTCGTACGCCGCCATCAGGCGTTCTCGTCCCGTGAGGCTTCCCACGAGCATCAGCAGGCTCGACCCAGGGAGGTGGAAGTTGGTGAGGAGGCCGTCGACCGCCTTCCACGTCCACGGGGGGCGAATGAACAGGCGCGTTGTGCCCGTGCCCGCCGCGATCGGGCCCTGAAGTGCTGCGGTCTCCAACACCCGCGCCGAGGTCGTCCCCACCGCGATCACACGCCCTCCTCGGGCCCTTGTGGCCCGAATCGCTTCGACCGTCTCGGCCGGCAGACTGTAGGCCTCGGCATGCAGCTCGCCGCGCGAAAGGTCCGCGTCCGTGAGCGGACGAAAGGTGCCGATGCCGACATGCAGGGTCACTGTGGCGAACCCCACGCCCGCAGCCGCCAGCGCCGAGAAGAGCTGGGGCGTAAGGTGGAGGCCCGCCGTGGGCGCGGCCACGGAGCCGGGCGGACCTGCGAACACGGTCTGGTATCGCTCCGCGTCGGACGCCTCAGCCGCCCGGCCCAGGTAGGGCGGAATCGGCAGCTCACCCGACGCCAGCACCGTGGCCGCGTCGGGCTCAGCGACGACCGTGCAGATCCCATCGCTGTCGGGGCGCTCCAGCACCCGCACGAAGCCCGCTCCCACGATGATGCGCTCGCCCACCTTCACCCGGCGCGCGGGACGCAGCAGCGCAGGCGCGGGTCCCGCTCGATCCGACAGCAGCAGGATCTCGATCTCCCCGCCTGTCGCGCGTCGACCGCGCAGGCGGGCAGGCAGCACGGCTGAGTTGTTGGCGACCAGGAGGTCGCCCTCCCGCAAGAAGGCGGGCAGCTCAAGAACGGTGGCGTCCACCATCGACGAAGCGCTGCGCGACAGCACGAGCATCCGCCCACCATCGCGGGCTTCGGGCGGGTAGCGGGCGATCGCGGTGTCGGGCAGGTCGAACTGCCAGCCGCTCAGGGCATCGGGAATCGAGGGGTCTCGCACGGTTCGTCGTCCACACGGGGCCGGCGCGATAACCCCGGCGCTCGACCGGAGCCCCGCATGGCGACCAAGCCGCCCGTCCTTCGCCGCACCCCTGCCCCCGAGGCGCCCGAACCTGCGCCTCAGGATGATGCGCCGCCCGCTTCCGCTGCGGCGCCCGCTCCGGCTGTGCCCACAGCCCGTCCTCAGGAGATCGGTGGCGGCCTCGCTGCGCTTGACGCGATCGCCCACGGTGCGCTCGACATGGCGGCGCTGATGGCCAGCTCCACGCCGGGTCGCAACCGACTCCAGCCCGGCGATGCCGTCAAGGGCGTGGTCGTGCGGGTCACGAACGATGGCGTGCACGTCGAGCTCGGCGCACGCAGCGAGGGCTGGATCGCGCTGCGCGACGCGCCCACGCTCAAGATCGGTGATGCGTTCACCGCCTACGTGGTGGAGGTCGACGAGAACGGCGTCCAGCTGTCCACACGCCTGTCGGGCGAGTCGGCGGCCGCCCACCTCGAAGAGGCCCTGGAGTCGGGCATCCCCGTGGAAGCCGTGGTGCAGTCGCGCTCGGGCGGTGGGTACAGCGTCAAGGTCGGTCCCGTGCGGGCCTTCCTGCCGATCAGCCACGCCTCCCGCCTCCCCGTGGCGCAGCCCGATGCCCTCATCGGCCAGACCATCTCGGTCGCCGTGCTGGAGGTCGGCGAGAAGGTGGTGGTGTCGCGCCGCGTGCTCGAAGAGAAGCAGATCGAAGAGGCCCGCCGCGCCCGCCTCCCCACCCTGCTCGCCGGTGCCGTGGTGGATGCCACGATCACGTCGGTGCAGTCGTGGGCGGTGTTCTTGGACATCGACGGCGTGGAGCTCATGATGTCGCGCCGCGAGGCCACCTGGGAAGATGTCAGCGACCTCACCACCGTGTACGAGCGCGGCCAGAACCTGCTCGTGCGTGTGCTCGGCTCCGGCGACAAGGACCGCATCCTCGTCTCGGCCAAGGACCCCGACCTTGACCCGTGGGTGGCTCGCCTCGACCAGCTCCGCACCGGTGCCACCTTTCGAGGGCGCGTGGTGTCGGTCACGGACTTCGGCGTGTTCGTGGAGGTGATGCCGGGCGTGCAGGGCCTCGTGCACCGCTCCCGCCTCAACAAGCTGCCGGGTCCCTCCGAGGGCCTCGACGTGGTGGTGCGTTCCGTGGATGCCGAGCGCCGACGCCTGGACCTGGGCGCCACCGATCCGGCCTACCACAAGGAAGACACCAAAGCGGCCGAGGCCGCTGCTGCTGCCGCCGATGAAGGCGCGTGGCGTCAGGCCTACAGCGGTCAGAAGAAGAGCACGGGCGGCACCCTCGGCGACCTGTTCGGCGCGCTCAAGCGCTAGAGCGCTTCCCACCGAGCGCGTCGTACCGGGCGCGCAGGAGCTTGAGGTCTTCGAACACCAACCGCTTCTGGTCCGGCATCCGGAGCAGGTAGGCCGGGTGAAAGGTGGGCAGCGCGGGGATGCCCCCGAACGAGAGCTCCTTTCCGCGAAGACGCGTGATGCCCTTCTCGCCGAGCAGGTACTCGGTGGCCACGCCGCCCAGCACGAGCAGGATCTTCGGCTTCACGGCCGCGATCTGGCGATGCAGAAAGCCCTTGCACACATCGGCCTCGGCGGCCTCGGGGTTGCGGTTGCCGGGGGGGCGGCACTTCACGATGTTCGCGATGTAGACCTCGCTCCGCCGCAGCCCCACCACGTTCGCCAGCATCTTGTCGAGCATCTCGCCCGCAGGCCCCACGAAGGGCTCCCCGGTCAGATCCTCTTGCTCGCCAGGCCCCTCGCCCACCACCATCAGGTCGGCGTCGGGTGATCCCACCCCGAACACGATGGACCGACGACCTTCGCACAGCGCGCAGCGTCGGCAGTCACCCAGGTCCGCGCGAATGGCCGCAAGCCCGGCGGCACCGGGCAGCTCCTGGTGGTGCACGGGCGTGCGCGCTTCACGAGCCACCGCTGCGCGCTGACCCCACGCCATCACGGGGGGAGGCAGCGTCACGGCGGCTTCGATCCTCTCGACCGGCGCCTCCTGCACGGCTTCACCACCGACCCCTGCGGCAGCCTGCGCCCGGAGCAGATCGCCCAGCTCTTGCACCAAAGCTGCCAGCTCTGCACGATCGCTCATGCGCCGAACCGCCAGCCGCGCCGATGCAGCTCGCCGAGCACCTCGTAGAGCGGCAGCCCCACCACGTTGAACCAGTCGCCCTCGATGCGCTCGAACAAGAAGGCACCGAGGCCCTCGGCCGTGTAGCCGCCCGCACACCCCGACCCGTCGCCCGAGGCCACGTAGGCGTCGATCTCGGCGTCCGTGATCGAAGGTCGCACCATCACCGGCGTGACAGCGTGACCCCAAGCCTCCCCTTCCGGCCCTACGACACACCAGCCCGTGATCAGCTCATGCGTGCGCCCCCGCAGCGCAATGAGGCGCTCGCGATGGGCCTTGGGCGTGGCCGGCTTCCCAAACACCGTGCCGTCCAGGTGCGCGACCGAGTCGGCCCCGATCACCCACGCATCAGGGTAGTGGGTGGCGACCGCGGCCGCCTTGGCGCGGGCAAGCGCCACCGCCAGCTCTGGGGCGCTCGGAGCCGACACCGCCTCCTCGTCGATCCCCGATGGATGAAGAGCGACGGATAGTCCGGCTTCGGTGAGCATCTTTCGACGGGACGGGCTAGCGCTCGCCAACACGATTGCACGGACCATCGGCTCCACCTTTCATCCCCGCCATTCGTGCCGATATAGTCCGGCATCCACCCCACCGCCCCGTGATCCCGTCGCCCTGACGCCCCCCAACCTCACCCCCTGATCGAGCGTGTCCCCATGCGCACCGCCGCCGTCGGCATCGACCTCGGAACCACCTTCTCGGCCGTTGCCATCGTCAACGAGCACGGCATCCCCGAGGTGCTTCCCAACGCCGAGGGCGACCGCATCACGCCGTCCGTCATCCTGTTCGAGGATCAGGACGTGATCGTCGGCACCTACGCGAAACAGGCGGCCACGGTCTACCCCGAGCAGGTCGTCGAGTTCGTGAAGCGCCACATGGGCGAGGATGACTACCGCTTCCGCTGGAAAGACAAGGAGTACAGCCCGGAAGACCTCTCCCACTTCATCCTCGCGAAGCTCAAGCACGACGCCGAGCTGCGCCTGGGCGTGCCTGTCGATCGCGCCGTGATCACGGTGCCGGCGTACTTCAACGACAAGCAACGCCGCGCCACGCTGCTGGCCGGAAAGCAAGCGGGCCTCGAGGTGCTCGCGCTCCTCAACGAGCCCACCGCCGCCGCTTTCGCGTACGGGCTGGTGAACCAGGGCAAGGATCAGCGCGTGCTCGTGTTCGACCTGGGCGGCGGCACGTTCGACGTCACTGTGGTCGACATCGCTGACAAGGAGATCAACGTGCTCGCCACCACCGGCGACCACCTCCTCGGCGGTAAGGACTGGGACGACGCGATCATCGACCACGTGGCCGGTCAGTTCGCCGAGAAGTTTGGTGTGGATCCGCGCACGGATCTGGTCAGCCTGGCCGATCTGCGCGCCAAGGCCGTCAGCGCAAAGATCAGCCTCTCGCGGCGCCCCAAGGTCAACGTCTTCCACGACTTCCAGGGCCACGTGCTGCGCAGCACGATCGCCCGCGAAGAGTTCGAAGGTATCTGTGCCACGCTGCTCGGGAGGGTCGAGAAGCTCACGGTTCAGGTGCTCGCCGACGCCAAGATCTCGGTGACCGACGTCGACACGGTGCTGCTCGCGGGCGGCTCCACCCGCATGCCGATGGTCAAGGACATGCTCGAGCGTGTGTTCGGGAAGCCGCCTGCCACCGACATCAACCCCGATGAAGCCATCGCACTCGGCGCCGCGCTCACCGCCGCGATCGAGTCTGCGCGCCGCACGGGCGGGCCCTCCCCCGTCGACATCCGCACACACGATGTCACCAGCCACAGCCTGGGCCTCGCCGCGGTGCGCAGCGGCCGGCTCGCGAACGCGCGCATCGTCGACAAGAACACCCGCGTGCCCGCCGAGCGCACCCGCGACGACATCATCACCACCTACGACCAGCAGACCTGCGTCGATCTGTGGCTCGTTCAAGGCGAGTCTGACGATCCGTTGGGCTGTACCGTGCTCGGGCACTTCGAGTTCTACGGCATCCCGCCCCGTCCCGCGGGTCGCTCCCGTCTCTCGGTCACCTACCGCTACAACGCCAACGCCATCGTCGAAGTCGAAGCCATGGACCTGGAGACCGGTCAGACGCTTCCCTACCGGGTCGCTTCGTCGAAGGTCTCGCTGCGCGACGTGGCCGAAGGACGCTCCCCTCGGCAGATCGTGCTGGTGGTGGACGGATCGGGCTCGATGTACGGCCCTGGCATCGCCGAAGCGAAGGCCGCCGGCTCGCGCCTTGCGAACGGCTGGCTCACGAAGGCCAATCAGCGTGTGGCCGTTGTGTCGTGCCCAGGAGGGGTGCGGCAGATGCCCACCTCCGAGGGCCCAAAGGTGTTGCGCGCGATCGAGCAGATCGTGGCCGTGGGTGCCACGCCCTTGGCCGGCACGCTCGACCAAGCATCCACCGCGATGGAGCCGGAAGCTGGCGTCGCGCGCGTGGTCGTTGTGCTCACGGATGGCCGCCTCGACGACGTGGAGGCCGTCCGCGCCCAGGTGGAGCGCCTTCGCGCGCAGGGCACCACGGTAGAGTTGGTCGCATCGGGGCCGTCACCCGACCTGGGTGCGCTGAAGCGGCTGGCGGCAGAAGGTGCCGCGGTGCACACGAGCAAAGATTCCATCGAGCTTGGAACGGGCTACGCCAACCTCGCGACGTGGGCCCCCCGGGGAGGATGAGCGGACGTGAGTGACCTGAACCACGATGCCCGGGATCTCAAGGGTGCGGTCGAAGACCTGCGCCGCGTCGTCGACGCGCGTCTGCAGGACGACCCCGTGCGCGAGAGGGCCTTCGAGAAGCTCTATGCGGAGCTCAAAGACTATAAGGACGGCTTCCTGCGCGAGCAGGAGCGTCCCCTGCTGCTCGACCTGTGCCTCCTCTACGACAGCATGAGCTGGTTCCATCAGCGTCTCGGCGAAGGTCAGGCCACGCCCGAGTCGCTCGCCGATGGGTTCCAGCTGCTGGTCGATGAGCTGCTCGAGGTGCTCTACCGGCGCGACGTGGTGCCGGTGGAGGTGCGCGAGGTGTTCGACCCCGCCGTGCACAAGGCCGTTCAGCTTCAGTCGGCCGCCACTGCAGACGACGACAACCATGTCGCCCAGGTGATCAAGCGTGGGTTCTTGCACCACGGTCGCCCGCTTCGTCCGGAAGAGGTGGTCGTCTCACGCTGGAAGGGTGGCTCCACGTGAGTGACGCTTCCGCTCGCCGTCCCATCCTCGGCCTCGATCTCGGCATCACTTCGGTCACGGCCGCCCTCTTCGACGACGACGGGCGGGCGCGCGTGGTGCCCAACGCCGAGGGCGACGACGCTACCCCCGCAGCCGTGCACGTGTACGATGCGGGCGGCGTCGTGGTCGGTACCGAAGCCCTCAAGATGGCTGCGATGGATCCCGGCAACGTCGTGGAAGACGTGCCCTGGCGCCTCGGCGAGACCGGATGGCGTCCCCTGCTGCATGGACGCGAGTGGAGCGCCCAGGAGCTCACCGGGCTCGTGCTGCAGAAGGTCAAGCATGACGTCGAAGACCTGCGCGGCATCACGCTCGACGCGGCGGTGATCGCGGTGCCCGCTTGGTTCGACAGCGCCCGGCGCTCGGCCGTCACCGATGCTGCGCAGATCGCCGGCCTGGAGGTGCTGTCGCTGGTGAACCAGCCGCTCGCAGCCGCACTGGGCGTCGAAGCCCACAAGCTGCCGCAGGATGGCCCCATCGTGGTGTTCGACCTCGGAGGCCGCGACCTGGAGGTCACGACGCTGGAGAAGACCGGCGACGTGCTCACCGTGAAGGCCTCTCAGACCCGCTACGACCTGTGCCTGCGCGCCTTCGAGTTCAAGGTTCGGCAGTTCCTTGTCGAGCGCTACAGGGCCGATGCACGCGGCGCGAACGAGACCGAGGACGAGGTGCTCGCTCAGCAGGTGGTGGATGCTGCACGCGGCGCGATGGCGGCGCTGTTCCACCGGGACAGCACGGCCACCCGCATCGCCTACGCCGGCGTGCAGTCCCGCGTCACGCTGGATCGGGCGATCTTCGGCGTGCGAACCGCCCCTCTGCTGGTGTCGGCCGTCGGACTCGTCGACCAGGTGCTCGGCGAAGCAGGCTACCGCAACGACAAGGTGGCCGCCTGCGTCGCGGTCGGTCGCGGCAGTCGCCTGCCCAACGTGCAGGCCGCGCTTCGCGAGCGGTTCGGTGCGCGTCTGCTGGTGCCGTCGGATCCGGACCTGTGCATCGCACGCGGCGCGGCCACCCTGGCGGTCATGCGGCACGACCGTGCCCATCCCGGACTTCTAGCGCCGACCCCGCGCGCCACAACGTCAGGCTCGATCTCCCTCCCCCACGCCCCCAGCGCCCCAGACGCGTCGTCGGGGCGGCAGGTCGCCAGCATCGGCCTCGCCGATGGGGGTCACAGCAGCCCGCGCACGGTGCAGGCGCGCGACGCTACCAGCCACGACCTTGGCCTCATCGCGCTCGACAAGGATCGGCACGAGCGCGTCGTGCGGCTCCTCCCCAAGGGCACACCGCTGCCGTGTGAGGTGCGCGGGCGTTTCACGTACGCGTACGCCGGCATGCGTGCGGTGCGCGTCGAGGTCACCGAGGGCGTCGGGTCCCACCGCCAAGACGTGTCGGTCATCGGATCCGTCGAGCTACGTGGACTGCCCCCCCGCCCGATCGGGACCCCCATCGAGATCGTCTACAGCTACGGAATCGACCAGATTCTGCGGGTGCAGGTCGTCGATCTGGACTCGGGCATGCGACGCGATGCCGACATCCGCTTCCGTGGATCCATGGCTCCTGGTGAGATCGATCGTGCCGCCGAACACGTCAGCGCGATACAGTACGGGAAGAGCAGCTAGGCCCGAGCTCTCTCTGTAGGCCCCCATCGGCGAGGTGCTCCTCCTTGGCCGTGCCCCACCCCAGCACCCGTGTTCCCGAGGTCGTTCGGCTGATCTGCCGACTGGGCGGCGCGCCGGACCTGCGCTCCTATTTGGGTGTCAGCAATGGGGTCACCGGGCGTGATGCGGTGATCGCGCTGGAGCGGAAGCGACGCGAGATGGAGCGGGCGCTCAGCACCCCCGAGAAGGCCCGCGAGGCCGAGCTGTTTCTGGAGAACTACGGCCTGATTCGCGACGCGCTGGAGGTCGACGACCCGTCGCCTGCGATGGCCCCTGACTGGTACGCGGTGCTCGGCGTGCGCGCCGACGCGCCCTTTGCAGCCATCGAACGCGCATGGCGCTCCAGCGGCACGGAAGATCGCAGCGGCGAGACCTTGGTGGCCCAGGCGTGGCGCGTTCTTGGCGACCCCGCGCGCCGGGCCTCGTACGATCGCACCCGCTCCGACTTCACCGCTGTCGACAACCGACCCGATGACGACGCGCTGGATCCGCTCGCAGAGGACGGCGCGCGCCTCTCGATCCCCGGCCCGGATGTGCGAAGCGTGGAACTCGATGGCAGTGCACCCGCCGTCGTGGTCGTTCCGCTCGTCGTGCGCGGACGCGGGCGCTGGCGCGGCTCCATCCAGACCGACCACCCCGCCGTGACCACGCAGCCCGACCGGATGCTGATGGTGGGTCCAGGGCGTCACTCGATCGCGGTCACCATCGATCCGAAGAAGGTGCGGCAGCGCACCCTCACCGTCACCGTCACGCTCGGCAACGGACAAGAGCAGCACGTCGTGGTGCTGCGAACCCAGAGGGTGGACCGACCGCGATCGATGGAGTGGGCGGGTCTCGCTGTGGGGGGCCTCTTGCTGCTGGCCGCGGGCTGGTGGCTAGGTGCGCGCACCTTGGTCAGCACCGAGACCGCGCCGCCCGACTCGGTGGGCGACGTGGCTCAGATCCCCACAGCTCAGCCCTGCCTGTCTGGCTCGTATGCTCCCCTTCCCGCCCACATCGACGTTCATGTCGACGGACTGGGCCGCCCCACAGGCGTGTCCTTTGGGGGACCTGCCTCCTCGGCCTCTCAGGCCTGCGTGCGCGATGTCGTGCTCGGCCTCGAGTTCCCCCCCACCCGCAACGGCCGCCCGGCCTTCCATCGGTACCTGGTGTCCCCCTCCCCGATCAGCCCTCCTTCCTCTCCCCGAGGTGTCCCATGAACCCAGCCGTCACCGCGTCGCATGATCTCCTCGATCTGGCCGAGACCGAGCTCGTGGAAGGCCGTCCGGAGGCTACGCTGGTGCTGGTGCGCCAGGTGCTCGCCGATGAGCCGGGACACACGGGCGCGCTGTTCTTGGAGGCCGAAGCGCTCCGCGACCTGCGGGATCGTGACCAAGCGATCTCCTGCTACCGGGCGCTGCTCGCCCACGGCGACGTCACGGCCGACACCTGGAGTGGCCTGGGTCACGCCCTCTTCGAAGACGGTCAGATCGACGCGGCCTCCAAGGCCTTCGCCGCGGCCATCCGCCTCGACGCCGACCACCCGGACGCTCTGTGGGGACGGGGACTCACGCGGGAGCGGCGCGGCGATGAAGCCGGTGCACGGCGAGACCAGCTCCGCGCGTGGCGGCTCTCGCCACGCTACCCCCTGCCCCAGTCGATCGACGACGACTCACTCCGCGACCTGCTCGCCGATGCAGCCGCCGAGCTCGACGAGGGCGTGCAGACGTGGCTGGAGGCTGCGCCGGTCATCGTCACCGACCTGCCCGACCTCGACACCTGCTCCGCGTACGACCCGCCTGCGTCACCGGCCGAGCTGCTCGGGCACGTGCCGATGTCGCCCCCGTCCGAAGACGGCCCTCACCACGCGTGGCGTGCGCTCCCTCCCTCGGTGTTCATCTACCGACGGAACCTGGAGCGGTTCGCTTCCGATCGTGCGCAGCTCGTGGCGGCTCTTCGCGACGGCGTGCTGGCCCAGGTCGCGGAGGCCGTGGGCCTCTGCGCTGTCGACGAGTAGCCGCAGGGGCCTGCACAACACCGCCCGGGCGGGAGGACCACCCGCCGCGCGCCCGCTTGCCACCGCCCCGGCGAGCGTTAGAAGGGCCCAGCCTGAACGGGCAACCTCCTGGGGTATTAGCTCAGCTGGTAGAGCGCGGCATTCGCATTGCCGAGGTCAGGGGTTCGACTCCCCTATACTCCACTTCTCCTCGCCGACCGCCGCCACCACCTGCGTCAGGTGACTTGCAGCGGTCGCTTCGCTTAGCGCCACCGGAGAGCGGCCCACGATGCAGCCTTCCTCGATGTCCGATGTGACCTCGGGCTTCGCGCGCACCGACGACGGCGTGGACCTCTACTGGCGACAGCTGGGGGACGCCGGGCCGGTCTTGGCGTGCTGCAACGGGATCGGCGTCTCCACGTTCTTCTGGAAGTACATCGCACTTCACTTCCGTGGACGCTGCCGTGTGGTCCTGTGGGACTACCGTGGCCACGGGCTCTCCAGCCTGCCGGCCCATGGTAGGGGTGTCGACCTCACCATGGAGCGCAACGCGCGGGACCTGTTCACCGTGCTCGACGCCCTTGGTCTGCACGAGCCCGCCGTGCTGCTTGGCCACTCCATGGGGTGCCAGGTGGTGCTCGAAGCCCACCACCAGCACCCTGAGCGCGTGCTCGCTCTCGTGCCGATGTTTGGCACCTACGGCCACGCCATGGACACCTTCCTCGACTTCCCGCTCAGCCGCCAAGCCCTGCACCTGGTGCGCCGCATGTCGTCCGGCTGGGGCCGCAACCACTTCCGCTGGCTCCTGCCGCTCTACGCGTCCCCGCTTGCGTTCGCGTTCTCGAAGGCCACGGGCATGGTCGATCGCTACGACGCCGCGAGGGTCGACATGGATCACTACCTTGACCACCTCCAGCGCATGGACCCGAAGGTGTTCCTGGAGATGTTGCTGCGCATGGACGATCACGACCTCGAAGACTGGCTGCCTCACATCGCGGTGCCCACGCTCGTGTTCGGTGGTGAAGCCGACCTGTTCACGCCGCTGCGGTGCAGCCAGCGCATGGCCGAGCTGATCCCCAACGCTGAGCTGATGATCCTGCCCGAGGGCAGCCACGCCGCGATCGTCGAGCACCCCGAGACGATCACGCGTCGCCTCGACCGCTTCTTTCACGAGCGCCTGAGTGATCCCGCGTTCGGGAGCTGATCAGCGCCTGCGCTTACGACGCTTACGTTTGCGAGCGCTGCCGGCGGCCGCCGCGGGCCCGGCTCCAGCACCCAGCGCTGGGAGCGGCGCGTCGCCGTCGGGAAGAAAGCGGGCCCACGCTGCATGGGCCACGCGAAGCACACGCGGTCCGTGGTTGGGCCGAAGCTGGGGGTCCTCGGCGAGGAGCCTGTGGGCTTCCTCACGGGCTTGCACCACCACCGCAACATCCCCTTCGACGTCGAGCCAGCGGAAGGGAGGCAGTTCGGCGTCGGAGGGCACCTGCAAGAATCCGCGCGCGTGATCCACCACGACGCGGGCGTCGGGCAGGCCGTCAGCGAGGTCACGCACAAAGGCCACCCCGGCGGGATCGGGCTCGGCAGCGTGCAGGTAGTGCACGTGACCCGACGGCGTGACCGCCTCTCGCAGCGCAAGCAGGCGCTGCGGATCGATGCGATCGGCGTACTCGACCACCACCTCCGTGCTGCGCGGGAACACCGGCATCAGCTCGAACGGGTAGGTGGCGACCATGAGCTGGGCACGTTTCTCCACGAGATCGGTCCAAGCGGCCTGTCGATCCCGCGGCGTCTGCGAGCCGTGGTAGGCCACGATGCGAGCCCCCTCGAAGAACTGCGGCGCAAGCGTGCCGATCAGCGCCTCGACCTCCCGAAGCGACAGCAGGTCGACGCCCGTGCGACGCAGCGGGAACATCAGAACGCCCGGGCGACCGCTTCGAACCGCGACCGAGAGCGCTCGATAAGCCTGCTCCCGATCGGTCTCAGCCCAGGTGGTCCCCAACGCCGCCGTGTCGTCCGACGGAATCAGGGCCACGTCGAAGCCGGACCAGGCCGAGAGCACCACCGGTGCCGGGACATCCGTGCGCGCGACGACCAGCAGATCCGGACGCGGCGACTTGAGCGTTCGCCACCACGCGCGGGTCTCCCCGTACGTGCGCGCTTCGTACGCCACCACCAACCCAAGGCGACGGAACTCAAGCGATGCTGCAGCCGGACCCGCGACCGTGAAGGCTACATGCACCTCGCCACGACGGAGCGCCTCCAGCTCGCCAGGGCGAGGCTCCCCCGCCACCAGCGAAGGGACGAGACCCGCCGCGCGCAGCGTCGTCTCCCAGCGGTCGAACAGCACGGCGGCAGCAGGCAGCTCGGGCGCCACCACCATCACCTGTGTCTTGCCCTCTGCTGTCATCAGCAGCGTGTGCAGCGCCACCTCATCCACACCCGAGCGTCCGGCGCCCGCGATGACGCGCTGCATCGGGACGGGACCGCGAAGGTCACGCTTGATGCCCTCCAGCACGCCCTGTGCAGCGTCGGACAACGGGGGAAGGTGATCGCGTAGTTGGAGATCGCTGAGCGGGCCATGCACGATCGCGTGCACCACACCCCGCTCCTTGCCTCCCTGGAAGCGCGAGAACGACGTGCCGAGCTGGTAGAACAACGCCTCGTCGAACGCCAGCCTGTGGCGACCCGCCGGGTCGGCTCCTGCGCCGTGAACGCGCTGAATGACCTCGCACAGCTCCGCCAAGCCGTAGCGCTCTCGCACCTTCGGCGGCAGCGGATCTTCAAGCGCGGCCACGTCGCGCACGAGCACGCGCACGATGTCGTCGATGGCCGACTCAGCGGACTCGACGCCGTAGCGCACCACGGTGGCGCGGTGGTGTTCGGCACGGGCGAGCTCGCCCTCCACGAGGCAGCGGCTGCGCCCGTCGGCCTGGGGGCTGCCCACCACGACCACCTTGGCTCCCAGCGGCAGCAACAGCAGATCGGCGGGCGTAAACGGACGGCGCCACCACACCCCGACGCGTGTGGCACCTTGCAGCATCACCTCGCTGCTCTGCGCACCGCCAGGGTGGAGCCGCGACATGCGTGAACGCACGCGTCCTCCGTAGGCCACTCGCTCGGGCAGCGGGTCAGCGCCCTCCTCCACATCGAGGGTGTGCACCACGGGCAGCGACTCCACCCGCGCGGGCCGAAGCGTGAGCGCGTCCCAGACCGTGTCGATCCCCGCCGCCGTGACGGCATCGACCAAGCTCTCTTCGAGGTTGAGCTCGTCGAGGGAGGCATCCCAGCGCGCGGAGGCGGTGAGCGCAGGCGGTCGGGGTGGCTCGGCCACCGGCTCCCCTCCCACAGGCTCTTCCATCAGCAGCGCATCGAGGTCGACCGCCTTGCCCTCCCGCCCCGGCGGCCCGCCTTCGTCTGAGCGCCTGCGGCCCGAGCGGTGCGCGGTGCGGCCCTTGGGTGCGCTTCGCGAAGCGCGCGAACCTGACGCCGACTCAGCCGGCGGTGCCGCGATCGCTTCACCCCGCACGGCGACCGGCCGCTCATCGGGGAGGCGGACCTTACGAACCCGTCGCTTGGGGGCGACCTCGGCATCCTCCAGGGGGAGGCCCAGCACGTTGTCGAGGCGCTGCAGCTTGTGGCCCGCGCGCAGCAACCGCGCAGCACGCTCCTCACCAGGGAGCTCGGCTAGGCCCGCCAGCTCAGCGAGCACATCCGACAGTTCCTCATCGAACGGGGAAGGCAGGGTCACCAGCGCCAGCGCGTTCCCCAAGCGCGTGCAGCTCGAAGCGAAGTACACGTCGTCGACCACGCGCACTGCGGCACCGCGTGCAAGGACTCGCCGCAGGGGTCGGGCGGCACGGTCCAACTGCACGAGCACATCGGACTCGGGACGGCTCGTCATGGGCCCTCGCATCGGATCAGCTGGCACCGCCAGGAGCGAGGTACATCACGTCGACCACCTCCCAGCGACGAGGACCGCCCGGGGTGTTCACCACCACCTCGTCGCCTTCGCTGCGGCCGATCACGGCGGCACCGAGCGGTGACTTGTAGCTGATGCAGCCGTTGTCGATGTCGGCCTCGGTCTCGCCGACGATGCGCCAAGTGCGCTCATCGCCCGTGTCGGGGTCGGAGATCTTCACCGTGGTGCCAAACACCACCCGGCCATTCCGAGGCAGCTTCAGCACGTCGATCACCTCGGCGCCTGCCACCACGCCTTCGAGGAACGCGATGCGGCCCTCACAGAGGGACTGACGCTCCTTCGCGTCTTCGTACTCGGCGTTCTCGGAGATGTCGCCGTGAGCACGAGCTTCCTCCAGGTCGCGGACGATCTTCGGCCGGAGGACTTCTTTGTGATGACGAAGCTCTTGCGAGAGCTTGGCGTAGCCCTCAGGCGTGAGCGTGTGGCGATTCATTCCGTCTCCCGGAGCCTCGTGCGAACGTGCACGACAGGTCGACATCGTCGACCCCGGCTCCACCCCACGACGCTAACCCGAAAGGCCCCCCCCGACGCAAGCCGGGAGCAGGTATCCGCACATGCTCAGGGTGACAGTTCGCCCGAAGCGGTGACCCGCGCCTCCGATCCAAAGCTAAGCGGCACCGGGCGCAGACCAGGTAGAGCGAGCCCCACCGTCCACGAACAGCGCACCGAGCGTGCGCCGCCGGCCTCACCACGCAGCGTGCAGGCGTCGGCAGGCAGGCGATCCGACACGCCCAAGCGGTCGAGCTCGAAGCCGAGCCGCTCCTGGGCAGCTGCCTCCCCGAAGTCCCGCCAGTCTAGCGCGATGGCCACGGAGACATCATCCAGCGCCAGATCATCCAACACGTAGCCAAGAAGCTGGAGCGCAGGCCACGTCGCCCAGCCCGCCAGGACCAGGAGCAGCCCGATGAGCCCGCGACGGCCCCAGGTGCGCAGCATCGTCAGTCCTGCCCGATCTTGAGCACGGCGAGGAACGCCTCCTGCGGCACCTCCACCGAACCGAGCGACTTCATGCGCTTCTTGCCTTCCTTCTGGCGGTCGAGCAGCTTCCGCTTTCGCGAGATGTCGCCGCCGTAGCACTTGGCGGTGACGTCCTTACGCATCGCCTTGACGGTGGAGCGGGCGATCACGCGGCTCCCGATCGCGGCCTGCACGGCCACGTCAAACATCTGGCGCGGAATGTGCTCCTTGAGCTTGTCGGTGAGCGCGCTCCCCTTGTAGTGCGACTGCGTGCGGTGGCAGATCATCGACAGCGCGTCCACCAGCTCACCGTTGAGCAGGATGTCGACCTTCACGAGATCGTCGCGGTTGTACTTGATGACCTCGTAGTCCATGGATGCGTAGCCGCGGCTCACGCTCTTGAGGCGGTCGAAGAAGTCGAACACCACCTCAGCGTACGGAAGCTCGTAGGTGAGCATCACCCGCCCGGGGCCCGTGTACTCGAAGCCCGCCTGGTGTCCGCGGCGATCTTCGCAGAGCTTGATCACGGCGCCGATGTGGGCCTCAGGGCAGTGCAGCGTGACCTTGGCGATCGGCTCGTCGATGCCCTCGACCTCGCCGGGGGGTGGGAGCTGACTGGGGCTGCGGATCTCGATGAGCGCGCCATCGCGCTTGAGCACCTTGTAGACCACGCTGGGCGCCGTGGTGATCAGGTTGAGGTTGTACTCGCGCTCAAGGCGCTCCTGCACGATCTCCATGTGGAGCAGGCCCAAGAAGCCCACGCGGTAGCCAAGGCCCAGCGCATCGGAAACATCCGGCTCGATGCTGATCGCCGAGTCGTTGAGCTTGAGCTTGTCGAGCGCGTCACGCAGGTCTTCGTAGTCGGCGGAGTCCACAGGGTAGATACCCGAGAACACCATCGGCTTGATCTCGCGGAAGCCGGGAAGCGCCTGCGTGGCCCCGCCCACCGCCGCGGTGACCGTGTCGCCCACGCGTGCGTCGCGGATCTCTCTGATGGCGGCGATCAGGAAGCCCACCTCGCCAGCCTCCAGCTCGGTACGGGCCACGGCCTCAGGCGTGAACACGCCCAAGCGGGTGACCTCGTAGCGCGCGTCGGAGGCCATCAGGCGGATGCGCTCGCCCTTACGAACGCGCCCCTCGAAGACGCGCACGAGGATCACGACGCCGTTGTAGGGGTCGAACCAGGAGTCGACGATGAGGGCACGGAGCGGCAGATCGCGCGAGCCCGTAGGCGGTGGGACGAGCCTGACGATCGCCTCGAGCACATCCTGAATCCCCTGACCGGTCTTCGCGCTGCACAGCACGGCGTTGGACACATCGAGTCCCACGCTGTCGGCGAGCTGACCGAGCACCACGTCGGGCTGAGCGCTGGGCAGGTCGATCTTGTTGACCACGGGCAGGATCTCGAGGTTCGCTTCGAGGGCCAGGTAGACGTTCGCGAGCGTCTGGGCCTCCACGCCCTGGGCAGCGTCCACCACCAGGATGACGCCCTCACAGGCGGCCAAGGAGCGGCTCACCTCGTAGGTGAAGTCCACGTGGCCCGGGGTGTCGATGAGGTTCAGCGCGTAGACCTGCCCATCGAGCGCCGTGTAGGAGAGTGCCGCCGTCTGCGCCTTGATCGTGATGCCGCGCTCCCGCTCGATGTCCATCGAGTCGAGCACCTGAGCCTTCATCTGACGCGCGGTCAGCCCTTCCGTGCGCTCGATGATGCGGTCTGCGAGCGTGGACTTGCCGTGGTCGATGTGCGCGATGATCGCGAAGTTGCGGATGCGATCCTGACTGCTCACGGAGACTCCTCGGGGGGCTGCGCGTAGCGGCCAACGCCCATGTAGCGAAGCCCGGCACGCGCGGCGTGCTCAGGCGCGAAGATGTTGCGGCCGTCCATCAGGAGGCTGCCGCGCATGACCTCGCGGACGCCCTCGAGCGGCACCGTGCGGAACACGGGCCACTCGGTGAGGAGCACGACCGCATCCGCACCCCGAGCCGCGTCGAGACTGTCGTGCGCCCACCGCACCCGGTCGTGGAGGTGAACCCTCGCCGTGCGCTCGGCCTCGGGGTCGAACACAGCGACCACGGCACCGCCGGCCAGGAGAGCCGTCACGAACGCCAGGGCCGGTGCGTCCCGAACATCGTCCGTGAGCGGCTTGTAGGCCAGCCCCCACACAGCGACCACTCGACCTTCCAGTCCGCCCAGGGCACCTTCAAGGCGAGCCAGCATAGCCGGAACACGTGCAGCGTTGACGGCAAGCACCGCATCGGCCATCGGGGTGGCCCGCTGAACGGCGCGCCCCAGGGAAGCCACCGACGCAACGTCCTTAGGGAGACAGCTCCCGCCAAATCCAGCGCCCGCCGACAGGTACGCGGACCCGACACGCGGATCGCTGCCCACGACCCGCTCCACATCCAGGATATCGGCACCCACGGCCTCGGCGAGCGCTGCCAGTTCGTTGATCAGGCTGATGCGGGCGGCCAGCGCGAGGTTGGCCCCAAACTTGGCCAGCTCCGCCGAGCGCGCATCCATGGTGAGGAGCTGCGCCCCCGCGGCCAGCTGCGGTGCGTAGAGGGACGCCACCAGCGCACACGCCGCGGGGTCGTCTCCCCCGATCACCACCCGGGGAGGTCGCTGAAAGTCCAGCACCGCGCGACCCTCCGCGAGGAACTCGGGGTTGGCCACCACAGCGAGGTCGGGGCGAAGGGGGTGCAGCGCCGCGGCCACACGATCGGCCGTACCCACCGGCACGGTGGACTTGAGCACGACGACGGCGTTGGCAGCGAGGTGCTCACCCACCGCACACACCGCGTCGATGACCGCGTCGACGACCGATGGTGCCACAGACCCACCCGGCGTGCCCACCGCCACAAACGCCACCTGCGCACCGGTCGCGCCGGACCCAACATCCCCAGTGAACCGGATGCGGTCCGCAGCACGCGCCGACTGGATCAGCTCGTGCAGACCGGGCTCGTAGTGGGGCGTGACCCCGGCAGCGAGGGCGATGCGCCGCGTGTCGTCGCGCTCGATGACCCGGACGGTGTGCCCCTGGTCGGCGAGGCAGCCCGCGACCACCAAGCCCACGTAGCCGGCCCCCACCACGCACAGCTCCATCGACGCGAGCCTCCAGGCACCGGCGCTATCCGGGTTGCCCTTTGGGCGCCCTACACGTTAGACCCGCGGGGTTCGGCTGGGACCCCTTGCCGGACGTCCCGTGTACCGTTCCTTCACCAGGACGTCGACGCCCAAGGGTGGCGCGTCCCGCGATGCCTACCAGCTCGTGTTTCTCTCCGGGAGACCCCATGGCCAATCATAAGGACGCCCTCAAGCGCGCCCGTCAGTCCAACGAAGCCCGTATCCGCAACCGTGCGAACCGCACCCTGGCCAAGAACAAGGTCAAGGCTGTTCGCGACGCGGTCGCCGCCGGCAATGTCGAGGGCGCTCAGGCTGCGCTTCGCGAGGCGATGTCCACGCTGCACAGCGTGGCTTCCAAGGGCGTCGTGCACCGCAACAACGCGGCCCGTCGCATCAGCCGCCTGAACGCCGCCGTCAAGGCCCTGGCGCTCGGCACCAAGTGATGCCGAGCCGGGCGCCTCGCGCCCAGTAGGCTCGCCGCGTGGCCCTGAAAGCCGCCCTGCCCCGTTCGGGCAAGGGCGGCTTCATCGCGTCAGCAGGTCGAGGACCAAGCCTTCGAGGGTCCGATCCGCACCTGCCCGGGAGCTGTGCATGCTCCGGTGCGCCTTGGCCACCCGATCGAGCACCAAGTGGGTGTCGGAGCTGTGGGCCTTCGCAGCAGCAAGCGCTGCCCGAAACACATGGCCGGGCAGGCGCAGATCCTCGCGCATCCTGTCGACCGACACCCCCCGACGAAGGCCGTCTGCCATACGCAACAGAATGCGCGTGGGACGCGCCACCTGGTGGAAGAGCATCTCGGGGGCGGCCCCCTCGTCGAGCGCGCGCGCCAGTGTGGCCAGGGCGTCCGCCGTGTCCCCCGACTGCATCGCATTCGCAAGCGCCCAGGCCGAGTCGGTGGCCAGCTGGCTACACGCGGCGTCGATCGCGGCGGTATCGAGCGGCGCGCCCTCGTCCACATAGAGTGCGATCTTCTCGACCTCACGCGCGATCAGACCGAGGTCGATGCCCACGACCGCCACAAGGTGGCTGGCATCCGAGCGTGACAAGCGGGCACCGAGTCGCGCGGCATGCGCCATGGCGAAGTCGGTGGGGTCGAGCTCGGAGCGTGAGAAGCTCACCACCTCCCCCACGGCGGCCACCGCCTTGGTGATGACCTGACTCCACGCGCGGCCGCCCTTCACCACCTTGGGCCATCCCTGCCCGGCTAGCACCAGCGCCGTCGTAGGGCTGGGATGCTCGAGGTAGTTTTGGAGCGAAGTGAAGAACCGATCGGGTGCGAGGTGGAGGTCGCGCACCACCACCACCCGCGCCGGCGAGAGGAAAGGAGGGGTGCGCGCCGACGACAGTGCGTCATCGATGTCCGCGTCGTTGCCACGATGCAGGGTCGTGTCGAAGCCCTTCGGATCGGCCCCGATGCTGGCGACGATCCCATCCACAGCGCGGTCGACGAGCACCTGAGCTTCGCTCACCACGAGCCAGATGCGATGTCGAATCGACGGGACGTCCTCAGACACGGCACCCTCCACGCGTCGCCTATCGCGTGACTCACGGCGACGGGCTCCCCCATGCTAGGTTACGCAGGCAGCGACCTTCCTCTCCACGATTCCCGGGGCCCCCATGTCCAGCCTCCTGCTGCCCGTGCTCCTCGCCACTGCTGCACAGGCCGCGCAGCCGTCGTTGGCCTCGCGCTCCCTCACGGCCGATGAAGAAGCCGTCCCCACCACCGGCGTGCGCGCAGAGGATGTGGGGCCGCGTAAGGTCCGCTTCGAGGTCAGCTTCCGCACGCGCTACCTCGTCGCACCTGCCGCGATCATCAGCGCGTTCGGCTTCGAGGACGACACCGAGGACTACAACTGGGGCCTGCGCGACACGAGCGACTACTGCCAGGCCACGCCCACCTCGGAGGCCTGCGGAAACGCACGTCCCGTGCCGCGCGGGATGAGCTACGGATTCGAGTTCCTCACGAAGTTCAATCGCGACAGCGTGCTGTTCTACTTCGACTACGTCGACTCCGACATGGAGGCCGGGTACTGGGACGACCGCGAAGAAGGTGACCGCCCCGACGACAGCGACGATGGCGACTTCCTGCGCCCGGGCGCGAACTTCGGTGTGGTGGCCGTGGGTGTGAACTACCAGGCCGATGTGCCCCTCGTGAAGCTCTCGAAGACCAAGAACATCTTCGGACTCGACTTCACCGCCGGCGCGGGCCTCGGGCTCCTTGCGTTGGTGGGTGATCTCGATCGATGGGACTCCACTGGCGCGCTGGTGCCCTCGTACGAGCAGTTCGACCGCGGCGACGCGCCGCTCGCCGATGGCGAGGTGGGCCGATTCTGGCCGGCGGTCGACATCAACCTCGGGTTCAAGTTGAACTTTGGTGATCGGGTGGTGGTCCGTCTGGAGGGCGGTCTTCACACGCTGCTCTACTTCGGCGGCACCGTGGGTCTGAAGTTCTAGGCTCACGACGAGCCGATCGGTCCATCCCTCGACGCGTTGGCAGGCCACGCACATTCACGATAAGGCCCGCCGGTTGCTTTGCGGTGGGCCGAAAGCCCAGCATGCGCCGACATCACGCTTCATGGAGTTCGATGTGATCCTCGTCAACGTCCGCGAGAACGAGCCGTTCGAGAAGGCCTTGCGCCGCTTCCGCCGCAAGGTCGAGCGCGAGGGCATCCGCAAGGACATCAAGAAGAACAGCTTCTACCTCAAGCCCGGTGAGCGTCGTCGCCTCAAGCAGCGCCTCGCCGAGAAGCGTCGCCGGAAGGCAATTCGTCGCGCGGCGCGCCGCGCCACGAAGGTCGGTCCGCAGCCCGCGCTTCGGTAGATCACACCGCGCCCCCATTCGGGTGCGGTCCACGGTCCCGGCTGGCTAAACCCTTAGGGCCCAGGAGCTTCGCTCTGGGGCTCTTCTCTTGGGGTGTTGGGCTCACCCTTCTCAGCGGCCGCCGCGAGCAGGCCCGTCTGCGTGAGCACGCTGCGGTCCTCTGGCGCGGTGGGTGCTAGCGCAGGTCGCAGAGTGGGCGGTGAGCGCATACGGCGTGCCGCGTCCGCCCATGCGACCCAGGCGAAGTCGGGCAGGCGCGTCGACAACGCCACCAAGAGCGCGCCCGACATGCCCGGCGTGGGATCATGGCCAAGGCGCCACAGGCCTCCTGCCCACAGAGCGATGTCTTCGTGCGGAGTGCCGGGGGGCACGGCCTCGGTGAGCGCGACCACGGCCGCAGCGTCGAGCGCGGACACCTCCCCTTCGCGGTCGTCCGCCCAGCGAGCCCACGCGAAAGCGGCGTATGCGGCGCACGGCACCCGGGCGGTGCTCAACCCGGTGAGACTGCCGATGACATCGTCATTGCCACGCTCCTCGCCGTAGGGAACCGCCAAGACGCAGCCGAGCGCGATGGACCGAGCCTGAGCGTGGTGGCGTCGCGCTTGTGCGGGGTCGGTCGCCACCAAGCCTCGTGCCAGCGACACCCTCGCTCGACGCCACAGGAGATCGGGGTGTTGGGCCCAGTGGAGGGGTGCCGCCAAGAGCAGCGCGTCGACCGCGTCGAGACCATCCGCGCTCCGTCGAGCCCAAGCGTCGTCGGCGGTTGAGACGAGCGCAGCACGTGCCGCGTCGTCGGGGTCCACCCGGTGCTTCGCGCACGAAGAGAGGAGCCACAGGCACAACAGTCCGCGCACCTCGCCTCCCACTACGCCCTATCGCGCGTGGACCGGTCACGATAGGGACGCGACCATGCTGCGCCCCTCCGCTCGCGTACCGGTGACCGCCGCCCTGATCGCCGGCTGGCGACGCTTGGGAGACGACCCCGTGCGCCTGCTCGGCAGCTCGGCGATCGCGCTGACCGCAGATCTCGTCGCCGTTGCGGTCCTTGTGCAGCTCGTCCTCGTCGACGCCTCATGGATCTGGATGGTCGCAACCTGGACGGTGCGCACCGGCGTGGTCGTGGTCGCGCGCAGCGTGTTGGTGGCCGCGGTGGTCACACGGCCCGGAGCGCGCACGCCTCCGCCACGGCCGGTCCGAATCGGTGTCGTGGAAGGAGTGGCTCAGCTCGCTGTCGCCTTGGCAGTCGGGGTGGCGCTCCTACCCTGGCTGCCGCTCGCTACGGCGGGCCCTGTACAGGGTGCGTGGGCTGCCCTGCCTCTGGCAGCACTCATGGCGGTGGTGTCGGCGTGGGGTGCAGCGCTGCTCGTGCGTGCGTGGGCTTTTCCGGCCGTGCTCCGGGTCGCGCGTGGCCGGCGCGCGCACCCGGCAGGCTACCCCTCCTTGGGTGCCCGCATCGTCGTGCTCGGCGTCACGGACGTCGCGCGGGCGCTTGGGGCCTCGGTCGTCGTCCTCGCACTACCGGCCTATGCGTGGTCGGTGAGCACCCTGGATGCGCTGGTACCGCCCTTTCCTCCCGACCCGGAGCCCACATGACCTTCGCCCTTGCGCTCGTGTTGGCCGGATGCACGGGCGATGCCGCATCCCCAACTCCCGGAGCGGAGCCGACCGAGGCGCGGGTGCAGCGGCCCAACCCCATCTCGCCCACCTCTGTTTCCGGCGCAGAGTTGGAGGCGCGCCTCGTCGAAGCCAGCGGGCGCGTGCGCGTGTTCAACTTCTGGGCCACGTGGTGCCCGCCGTGCTTGGCTGAGATGCCGATGCTCCGCACCTACGCGTTCCGTCACCCCGAGATCGAAGTGGTGCTGGTGAACGTCGACCACGTCAGCGCCCAGGGTGTGAAGGTCCCGATCGCCATCCGGAATCTCGGCCTGGAGTCCCTCGGGCACTTGCTGCTCGCGAGCGAAGACCCCAACCGCACACTGAAAGCGCACGTCAAGGATTGGCCCCAGCAGCTGCCCACCACGCTGTTCGTGAGCCCAACGGGTGTGCGCACTGAGATGGTGGCCGAGGCGCTCACTGTCGATCGCCTCGACGCTGCCATTCGCGCCGCGAACGCGTCGCCCCCGCAGCCTGAGCCCGGCCCGGGTTAGTGGCGTGCTCCATCCTGCCCGGATGGTGAAACCGGCAGACACAGGGGACTTAAAATCCCCTTCCCTTTGGGGAGTGCGGGTTCGACCCCCGCTCCGGGCACGCACCCTCCAGGAACCATGACGGACAGCAAGCGCTCCGACAGCCCTCTCGACTCAGTCTTCCAGGACGCCGTGCGTCGTCTGGTCGACGATGCGCGCTCCCGCGTGTCCCGGGTGGCCCAGGATGGTCGCGCCAAGCTTCGCGTCCGCCAGCTGCAGAAGGAGCGTGACGCGCTGTGCATTCGCCTCGGCAAGACCGCCCACCGGCTCGTGGAGGGCGGCGAGATCTCGCACCCCGCGCTCGAGAAGGGGGTCGCTCGCCTCCAAGCGATGGACGCCGAGATCGCAGAGCTGCGGGATGCAGCCGGAGAGCCGGGCACGGTTGCGGACGAACAGGACCCCCGTTAGAGCGGGGCAGCTTCGGAGACGAGGCTTTCGGGCTCGTAGCTCAGTTGGGAGAGCGCCAGAATGGCATTCTGGAGGTCAGGGGTTCGATCCCCCTCGAGTCCATCCCTCCCCCCTCGGTCCTGTCCGCACCAGCGTCGACGGCCCTAGGTTCGGGGGGAGCTCCCGGTTCACTCGGCGCGACGTCGTGCCCGTAGCGCTGGGCGCACGTCGTCGGCTGCAGCCGCATCGATACGCGACACGAGATCCACCAGCAGATGCGTGGTCTCTCGATGACGGCGCGCGAGCGACTCGGCCATTCGGTGCACCAGTTTGTAGGCGCCAAGGTTGCCCTCGCGCAGCAGCTGGTGGAACGCGTCACGAGGCACCCGCAGCACCGTGCCATCCGTGGCCGCGCGCACCATCGCCGACCGGGGCGAGCCGTCCAGCATCGCGATCTCGCCGAAGGCATCAGGTGCCCGCAGCCGCTCCAGCAGCTGGGGCGGGCCCTCGGGTGTGGGGACGAGCACGTCCACAGCGCCATCGTAGACCACGTACCAGGCCTCTCCAGGCTGGCCGACCTGGAAGAGCACCTGGCCCTCGCGCACGTGGACCACCTGCAGAACGTGGACGACATCCGAGAGCTCGGCGGCGTCGAGGGCCGAGAAGAACGGCGCGTCGAGCAGGAAGCCGAGGATGGTCTCAAGGTTCAGGGGCCCCATGTCTGCTCCAGCCGCGCCAACCTAGCACAGCATGGGCACCGCCCGCGCATCCGGAGCGCGTTACCTTGCCTTCCCCTGCCGAGGCACACGCATGGCCAACTTCATCACCTTCATCGGTGACAAGCAGATCCTCCTCGAGGCCCCTGTGGCCGGTGCCTTCGCGAAGAGCGAGAGCGAGATCCAGCCCGACCCTCGGCGCGCCCTGGAGAACATGTTCGCCACGATCCGAACGGTGGTGGAGTACGCCGGGGAGCAGATCGGACCCGCAGTGCGCAAGTCGGGAGCCGCCTTCGAGCTCTCGTTCGCGGTTCGGTCCGACAGCTTCGGCCTCGTGATGCTCTCCGAGAGCGCCTCGGTCGGCCAGATCCAGGTCAGCGTCAAGTGGCCAGCCATGCGTCCTGCGGGCCCCGCGGGTGACCCTGCCGCACGTCCCCTGCCTGGTCCAGCGCCCCGCGAATGACCGTTCGCACCACCACGCAGCCCGCTGAACCGCCGCGGTCCGTGGTGAGGCGTGATCAAGCGGATCTGCACGTGGTCGCCGTTTCGGCGGCGGCGCTCAACACGCCCGCAGCCGTGCAGGCCGCAGCGATGGTGGCAGGACTGCCCGCTGAAGCCGTGCGTCGTCTCGCTGAGCGCGCACCGTGGGTACCGCTCACGCCTCCGCTCGCCGCCGAGGCCGCACAAGGTCGGCTCGCCTTGGCACGGGCCCACCTTGAAGCGGCCACCCTTCTCGGCGGCGCGTCCAAAGACAGCAGCTCTGGCACTTGGACAGCGCTCGCTGCGCTCACGGGTGCCGGACTGGCCACCGTGGCCCTCACCGACCTCTCCTCGTTGCTCGTCGCCGGCGTGGTGCTGGCCGTCAGCGCGGTCGTGGCGGTCCGGTGGACCTTGCGACGACTCCCCGATCGCAAGAGGGTCGCGGAGCTCGGCGCCCTCACAGCAGCGGCTCTACATGGCTTGGAGGGTCCGGCGGCAGCGTGGCAGGCGATCGGAGCGATGCGCTCCACCCTCGTCGACGTCGGCGAACTCCCGCGCGCGGCGCTAAACAAGGCCCTGGACAGCTCCGAAGCCAAACTATTGGCCGGCGGGTCCATCGGTCCCGAGCTGGCTCAAGCCCAAGCTCTCCTCGACGACCTGCGTGCTGGCCAGCGCCACGCACACGCTCGCGCCCCTGAAGTCGACGTGCTGGCCGCTGCACAGGCCGCGCACGCGGCACATCGTGAGGTCGACGGCGCGTGAAGACAAGCGACGCACGGCGGGCTGCCATCGTCTCGTTGCTGCCACCCAACCCCACGCTGATCGTCGACGTCGGTGCCGACCACGGCCACCTCGCTGCGGCTGTGGGCGCAATCGCGGTCGAGCGGCGCCCCCATCGACGAAGCGCCGCCAGCCTGCCTTGGGTGATCACCGACGGCCTCAGCGCCTTCCGGGAGGTGCCTGTCGCTGTGATCGCGGGCATCGGAGCCCGCACCATCGCAGCGATCCTAGAACGCGGCGTCGCGCCGGTCGTCGCCATCCTGCACGCGCCTGACGACCCTGGGCTGCTCCGTACCTTGGTCGTGACGGCGGGGTGGCGCCTGGAGGCCGAAGCGCTTGCACCCGAGGGCCCTCGCTACGCTGAGATCGTTCGCGTCAGCCGGGGAGCTGAACCCAGCAGCGGACTGCACCTCCTCCATGGGCCCCATCTCTTAGAGGGTCACGATCCGCACCGAGAGGCGTGGCTCGGTACCAAGATTGCGGCCCTCGAGGCCCGGCGTCCCCAGGTCCGCTTGGGGCCGCCCGCTACGCTCGCGCGGCTGGACGCCGACCTCGCGTTCTTACGAAGCCAGCTACGCTAGACAAGCCCCATGGCCGCACGGTGCGCCGGACCACCCCAGACGGCCTCGAACGCGCTGACCTCGGCGCTGCGGTCCCCGCCGCGGCTCCGACCGGCCAGAATCTGCGCCTTCATCGCACGCACCGCCACCGGGGGGCTGCCGAGCACGGTGCGGATCCAAGCACGCGCGGCCTCCTCGCCCGTCGCCCCTGCAGCAGGCAGCGCAAAGCCGACCTGCTCGGCCCGTTGTGCCTCCACCACCCCAGCGCCGACCAGCCAGTGTGCAGCTACGGCGTGGGGCACCTGCGTCAGCAAGCGACCCACACCACCCCAGCCCGCCGCGACCCCGAGGCGAACCTGGCGAAACTCAACCTGCGCGCGAGGCCCGAGCCAGCGTAAGTCGGACGCGGTCGTGAGCTCCGCGCCCCCGCCCACCGCCGGACCATCCACGGCTGCGACCACCACCTGCGGTAGGTTCCACAGCGCGTCGAGCGTCTGCACCATCGAGGTGGCCACCACACGTCCGGCTTCGGGCGAGCCCCACGTGGACCGCACCTGACGCAGGTCGCCGCCCGCGCAGAAGGCCCCGCCCGCGCTGCGCACCAGCACCGCGACGCCGTCGTGCGAGGCCAGCGCCTCCACATGGGTCGCAAGATCCACCATCATGCCCAGCGACAGCGCGTGGCGCGCGCCCGGGTTGTCGAGCACCAGCTCCGTGAGGCCGGCGGTGTCGTAGCGGTGCACCACGCCATCCCCTCGGCCACCCAGGGACTGCAGCGCGCCGCGCACCTCCGCCCAAGGTCGCACTAGGCGTCCGTGTCGGCGTCGTAGACCCATAGGTCGGTGCCGCCGTAGTTCTTCACCGTGCGCAGCCTCAGGCCCGCCACAGCCGGCAGGGGGCGGGCAGCGTTGGTGCGCACCTCGATCACCAGCCACTGACGCGCCCACGGGGCCAGGCTCTCCACCACGGCGCGAGGGTCGTCGGCGTAGGGCGGATCCGCGATCACACCATCAAACGGACCGAGGCGAGACGCCGCGACCGGACCGTCTCCCACCTCAACGCGCACGCTGGCCTTGAGCCCCGCAGCGTTGGCCCTGGCCGCATCGGCCACGGTGCGCATGCGCTCGATGATGGTGACCTGCGCCCCGCGCGACCACGCTTCCAGCCCCAGCAAACCTGAGCCGCCGAAGGCGTCGAGCACCGTCAGGCCGGTGAGATCATGCCCCACCAAGGAGAACAGCGCCTCCCGCACGCGGGACGACGTCGGCCGGACCCCGTCGGGAACGGGTGCAGCGAGCACCCTTCCTCGAGCGTGTCCACCGGTGATGCGAAGCCCGCTGCCGCCCATGTTCAGGCGGTCAGTGCGCCGTGCTGGCCGACGACGCAGCAGGCCCCGCAGCGTGCACGTGCACATCCCAGGGATGATCTTCGAGCAACGGATCCGAGACCGGCACCACAGGCAGCGTGTTGAGCACACGACCCACGACCGCGATCATCAAGCCGATCACGCCGGCCCACACACCCAGGCTGACGAACAGGAAGTCGAACCAGGGGAAGGTGTCACCCAGGTGCGCCGCCGGCATCACGAGCAGGGTGCGCTCCATGAACAGGCCGGTCATCGAGACCGCCGCCACGCCCACGAACGGGTACCGCATCTTCTTCACGCCGCGCGACAGCAGGATCGTGAACGGCGCGATGAAGCAGAGCACCGCCACCACCTTGGCGAGCCACTGCCACTGCGGCAGCACCATGCGCACCAGGAGGAACCCCGTCTCTTCCGGAACGTCCGTGTAGTAGATGGGCAGGATCTGCGCGTACAGCGTGTAGGCCCAGAACATCGTTCCCGCGAGCATCAGCTTGCCGAGATCGTGCGTGTGGACCTTGGTGACGAACGCACCCAAGCCCAGCCAGTCGCGCCCCAGCGTGGCCACGAGCGCGATGCCGCCCATCGCCAGCAGGATGGACGACATGAAGATCCAGCCGCCAAACATGTTCGAGAACCACCACGGGTCCAGCGACATGATGAGATCGAACGCCAGCAGCGACCAGATGACTGCGTAGCCCATGGCCATCAGCGGCACGAGGTTGTTGTTGCCGCGCTCAGCCTTGGCCACAGCTGCCTTCACGTCGGTGGCCGATCCGATGACCCAGCTCCACCAGCCCGGCGCCGAGGCCCCGAGGGTCTCCTTCGCGAGGAGCATGTCGGGGCGCAGCGAGTTGCGGACGAACACCCAGTCCAGCCCCATCAGCACCACGAGGATGCCGAGGTTGCGGACCACGAAGAAGCCATCCTGCAGCCAGAACTCCTTGGCCGGGAGCGCACCCTTCATGTGGGGCGCGAGGGCCACGGGTTCGCCCAGCGCGTACGACGGGCTCCAGGCATAGATCGACAGACCGCCGGCCAGAAAGAACACCGCCAGCAAGCCGATCGCCACGGGGAGGAAGAAGAAGAAGGACTCGCCGATGCGCTTGAGCGTGCGGCTCCAGCGGGCGCGCGTGCCCTGCGCAATGACCGCGAACATCACGCCGCCCTGCGCGAGGCACAGGCTCCAGAACACGGCCGTGAGCACAGCACCCGCGGTCCACGTGGGCGTGCCGACGAACAGGCCGTAGCCCACCGCCACCAGCCCCCACGCGATCAGCGCGAGGGAGAGGAGGTTGAGCGTGCCCGGAAAGGCGCGGTCCTTGATCGACGCAATCGCGTCGGCCACCTTGGTGGCGTGATCGGAGTGGGCGCTCACGGAGCCTCCGCCGCAGGGGGAGTCGGGGGGGTGTAGACAGCGTTGTCGAGGTTCGTGCGCATCCAGGCGATGGTGGCCCAGATCTCTTCTTCGGTCATGGCGTACCCGTAGGGCCCCATGAGCTTGGACAGGCTCCCGTTGCGCACGGTGAGGTACACGTGCCCATCAGGGAGGTTGGCCAGCCGACCATCCGGCCCGCCAAGCGCCGGGATGACCACCATGCCCTTCTCCCACACGGGGCCGAGCTTGGCGTTCACGCCATGGCAGGTCTCGCAGTAGATACCGTACATGCGCTCGCCCTTAGCGAGCACCGCGGCATCCGAGGCGTCCGCTGGGTTCACCATCGACATGCGGGCATCCGACGTCCACGCGAAGTTCGCACGGAACGGCATCGGCGTGAGCGCATGCGGCTGGCTAGCGATGCCTTCCGGGAGCGGCCGCATGGCCTGCTCGTAGGCCTTCACCGCGTCCGAGTCCATCAGATCGGTGTCCCAGGGGAGCGCGAGCGCGGGGGCCGAGACGGCCCACAGCAGCGCACCGAGGGCGACGCGAAGATCACGCATTGGGCACCTCGTAGATGGCTGCATCACCATGCGTGACCTCGATGGCCCCAGTGGAGCGGAGGATTCCCTCGATGCGCTCGATCTGGGACGACGTGGCACGGGTGAAGACGATGCCGAACTTGTCGTCGGACACGCGGGGATCCTGCAGCGACTTGTCGAGCCAGAAGCCCGGCAGGCCCGTGTGGACCAGCATGCCGAGGGCGGTGAACAGCGCCCCGAGCAAGATCGTGCACTCGAACATGATGACCGCGAACGGCGGCAACGCCACGTTGGGCTTTCCGCCCGGGTTGATCATCGGCCACTGGATGGCCGTGAGCGACGTGAGCAAGAAGCCCACGTGAATCCCGGTGATGCCACCCACCAGCGTCCACCAGCGCACCGGGCTGGGGGCACCCTCGTAGACGGCCTCGAGAATCTCGTGACGCGGGAGCGGGGTGAGGACCTCGAAGCCCTTGAGGCCAGCGGCCTTCAGGGCTTCGATGCCCGCCAGCATCGCGTCGAGGTGGGCGTAGATGCCCTTGACCGGCACGCCGCCGGTTGCAATCGCAGGCGCGCTCACTTGGCCTCCACCGCGCCCGTGGGGGCGTGTCCACCGGTCACCGGCGGCGTGATCATCTCCTTAATCTCGGCGATGGCCACGGCCGGAAGGGTCTGCAGGAACAACAGGAACCAGAAGCTGAACCAACCGAAGGACCCCAGCATGATCCCCCACTCCGCGGCGGCCGGCCAGTAGAGGGTCCACGTGGCGGGATCGAACTGGTGGGCCAACGAGGAGACGACGATGTTGAAGCGCTCGAACCACATGCCGATGTTGATAAAGATCGACACGATGAACAGCACGGCCGGGTTGGTGCGCCAGGGGCGGTAGTACCACACCAGCGGGATCACGCAGTTGCAGATGATCATGGTCCAGAAGGCCCATGCGTACTCACCGGTGGCGCGCCAGTAGAAGATCTGCCACTCGTAGGGGTTCTGGCTGTACCAGCCCACGAAGTACTCGGTGGCGTAGGCGTAGGTGAGAATGCCCGACGTGAGCAGGCACATCTTGGCCAGCTGCTCGAAGTGCCACATGTTCACGTAGTCCTTCCAGCCGTACGCGTAGGTGAGCGGCAGGAGGAGGGTGATGACCATGCCGCAGCCCGAGAAGATGGCGCCGGCGACAAAGTAGGGCGGGAAGATGGTGGAGTGCCAGCCCGCGGTGATCGCCATGGCGAAGTCCCACGACACCACCGAGTGCACCGAGAGCACCAGCGGTGCCGCCAGGGCCGCAAAGAAGCCGTAGCCGCCCATGTAGTGGTGCCACTGACGACCGGTGCCGCGCCAGCCCAGCGCGAGCAGGCCATAGAGCTTCTTGGTGAGGCCGGTGCTGTGGTCGCGCACAATGGCGAGGTCGGGCACGAGGCCGATGAAGAAGAACACGGCCGAGACGGTGAAGTACGTGCTGATCGCGAACACGTCCCACATCAGCGGCGACTTGAAGTTCACCCAGAGGTAGCGCTGGTTCGGGTACGGGAAGAACCAGTAGACCTGCCAGGCGCGGCCAAGGTGAAGCACCGGGAAGAGCAACGCCGTCATGACGGCGAACACGGTCATGCCCTCAGAAGCGCGGTACACGCCCGTGCGCCAGCGGGAGCGCACGAGGAACAGAATCGCCGAGATCAGCGTGCCCGCGTGGCCGATGCCCACCCAGAACACGAAGGTGACGATGTAGATACCCCACATGATCGGCGGGTTGTAGCCGCCGATGCCGAGCCCGTAGGTGAGGTTGAGGTACTCGCAGTACGCGCCCCACAGCATGGCGGCCGTGGCGATCACGAACAGCACGGTCCAGCCCAGGCTGGGCTTGAGCAGCACCCGGATGATGTCCCGGTTGGCTGCTGCGTAAGAAGAGGGCCGATTCGGCTCGATGGTGTCCTTCACGTCCGCCTCCTTCAGTGGGCTTCGCCGGCCGCGTGGCCAGCTTCATCGCCGGCCGCAGGGCCAGCCTCATGGTGCGTCTCGGGGGCCGCATCGCCGTGCGCCGCCGCATGCCCGCCGCCGTGGTGCGCGGTGGGGTCGTCGTGGAAGCTAGCCTTGGCGAGGTAGGTGACCGCCGACAGGGACCGGAGCTCTTCGATGGGCTTGTAGCGACGGGGCGAGCGGTCGGCCTTCGACACGGCACCTTCGGCGTCCTTGAGGTTGCCGAAGGTGAGCGCGCGGCTGGGGCAGGCCTCGACACACGCCGGGATGTTCTGCCAGGCCTCGTCGGCCACGGTGGCCTGGAAGTCGCCCTCGCGCTTCGCCGCGATCTTCGTGGCACGGATGCGCTGCACGCAGAACGTGCACTTCTCCATGATGCCCATCTGACGCGTAGAGACGTCGGGGTTGAGCTGGAGGTGGAAGGGCTCGGGCCACGTGAACGAGTGGAAGTTGAAGCGCCGCACCGAGTAGGGGCAGGCGTTCGAGCAGTACCGGGTGCCCACGCAGCGGTTGTACACCATGGCGTTGAGGCCATCGATGTTGTGGTAGGTGGCGAGCACGGGGCACACGTTCTCGCAGCCGGCGTGACCGCAGTGCTGGCACATCATCGGCACGAAGCGCACGTCGTCGACGCCGCCGACATCCGCCTCCCAGTACCGGTTGACGCGGATCCAGCTCATCTCGCGCCCGCCCTTGATCTGCTCCTTGCCCACCACCGGCAGGTTGTTCTCGGCGTAACAGGCGAGGCTGCACGCTCCGCAGCCATTGCAGGCGTTCGTGTCGACAGACATGCCGAAGCGGTAGGTGGAGTGGTCGGGCGTACCGTAGAAGCCCTCCACGCCGGAGTTCTGCAGGCGCTCATCGAGGCCGAGGTGATGGATGGCCGTGAGCTCGCCCGGGTGGGCCGACGGCGCATCACCTGTCGCTGCGAGCTTGGCGGCGTCGACGTGCACGCCAAAGTGCCGGCCTTCATCGCTCATGCCCTGAAGCGAGAAGGTGGTGGCCAGATCGCCCTTACGACCGAGCGGCTTCACCTGCACCGAGGTGCCGGCGAACGTGTGCTGACCTTGGGCGTCCTTGGTGGAAGAGAACAGCGAGGCAGCGTTCACGCCCTTGCCGTTGCCGTAGCGACCGATCGCCGTGTGGCCCTGCCCGAAAGCGAGCGCCACCACATCCTTGTGGATGCCCGGGAACGCGTAGACCGCCACCTCGACCGTCCCTGCGGCCGTGGTGACCTCGACCAGATCGTTGAAGCCGACGCCCCAGGCCTTGGCCGTCTCGGGGTGGACCTCGAGCCACGAGTCCCAGGTGTTGCCGGTGAGCGGATCCGACAGCTCCTGGCCCCAGGGCTCATTCGCGTAGCGGCCGTCGTGCAGGTGGCTGTGGGCGAACGCGATCAGGGTGGTGCCCGTAGCGACAGGCGCGCTGCCAAAGGCGTAGGACGTAGCCACCAGCACCGGGGCAGCCGCCTGAACGGGCTTGGCCACGAAGCCGCTCACACGGGCAGCATCCCAGAACGCCTCGAAGGTGCCCTGCTGGTCCCACACGTTCTTCTGCCACCAAGCCGACACGTAGGCGCGCCAGGTGTCCGGCAGATAGGCCAACGTGACCGGCTCGAACGGAGCAGGCAGCGCTGCGCGGCCCGTAGCGAGCAGCACATCGCCGAGCGACCGCGTGTCGTAGAGGGCGGTCATCGTGGGCTGGCGCAGCAGGTGCATGCCGGCCACGGGCGACTCGTCCCCCCAGTCCTCGAAGGTGTTGCTCGTGGGGAGCACGAGGCTGGCGAGCGCCTGCGTCTCGTCGGGGGCGGAGGCGAGACCCACCACCAGGTCGGCCTTCGCGATCGAGGCCGCCATGCCCGAATCGGCCGGCAGCGCGTACACGAGGTTCACGTCGTCGAGGAGCAGCACGCCGACCTGACCGGCGTCGAGGCTGGCCTTGAGCGCATCGAGAGCTTCGTAGCCCGACACGGGGCCCTGGAAGCCGCCGAGGTGGAAGCGCTCGGGGGCCGCACCCACAGCGAGGTTGAGCAGGTAGACCGCTGCCGAAAGGTCGGTGGAGCCCGACGGGCCTCCCGGCACGGCAAGGCCGTTCAGCGAGAGGAAGTTCTCGGCGATCGACTGGATCTGAGCTTCCGACAGACCGGAGGCCGACGCAGCGGCCGCAGCCGAGGCGTCGCCGATCAGGGCGAGCACGGTGGCATCTGCGCCCTTCTTCTCGGCCACGATGCGCGCCACCGCGCGGGCCACGGCGACCTCCGAGCCGGGGGTACAGACGAAGAAGTCGTCGGCGTTAGCACCGGTCTGGTCTCGCTTGGGGGCCACGAGCGCAAAGCGCGCCACGAAGCCGCCGCGGTTCGGATCGCGGGCCTGGGCGTAGCGCTCCTCGGCCTCGGAGTCGCCCCAGGCGTCCGAGAGGAACGGCGCGCCGAACGAGAGCACGTACTGCGCCTTGTCGAAGCCGTAGAACGGAGCGGCGCGCACGCCGAACAAGCGCTCGGCCGCCGTGACATCGTGGGCGAGCCCGAGGGGCTCGAAGTACACGGCGTTGCCTTGCGTGAGGTCCGCGATGAGGTCCACAATGGCACCCGAGCGGTAGCCGCCGACGTAGGCGACCTTCTTGCCCGCCGCCACAGCGGAACGGACGGCATCAGCCAGCTTGGCGAGGCCGGCGTCCCACGTGGTGGGCTGGCCGCCATCGGTGGGGCCCTTGAGGCGATCAGGGCTGTAGGCCTTCTGCAGCTCGAAGAGCGGCGCCTTGCCCACCGCCGGACGGCCCGGTGCCATCGGGTTGTGGCTCACGAACACGACGCGGCCATCACGATGGCGCGCCGTGACCGCACGGGCGTAGGGCCCCCGCGTGATCGTGGTGGCGAAGAAGGTGGGCGTGCCTGGGATGGTCTGCTCATCGCGGACCACGTAGGGCAGGATGCGCTCCACCGGGGTGAGCACCCGGTTGTCATCGAGCCCACAGGCGGAGAGCGCCGAAGCGCCCGTAGAGACGCCCAGGGCCTTGAGGAAGTCGCGGCGGTTGAGGTTCGGCACGGAGGTTCCCCGGGTCACTTGTGGCAGGTCCAGCAATCCTTCAGCTCGGCACGCCGAAGGTCTGCCTTCTCACCGTAGTTCTCGTCGATCTTCGGATGCTGGGCATGGCAATCGAGGCACCACCCCATCTGGAGGGTGGTCTCGCGAATCATCGGGACCTGGACGCCCGACATCTGCACGACCGCGCCGGTCTCGTCTCGCTCAGACCAGTTCGTGACCTGGCCTTGCAGGCCCACCTGGCCGTGGCACTCGGTGCAGTCGACGCCGCCGCGCACGTGGCGCTCGTGCGAGAAGTAGACGAAGTCGGGGAGATCGTGGACCTTCTTCCACGGAATGGGCTCCTTACGATCCCAGTAGGCCTTGACCTTCTGGATCTCGGGGCTGTCCTTCTTCACGAACTGGTGGCAGTTCATGCACACCTGCGTCTCGGGGACGCCGGCATGGATGGACTTACGCGCCACGGAGTGGCAGTACTCGCACTGCATGCCGTTGACGGTGACGTGCGTGTAGTGCGGGAAGGCGATGGGCTGCGACGGGCCTTCGCCGGTGACCGCACCTGAGCCCAGGTGCCACGCTTCCTCGCCCGAGAACGCACCCGGCGCTTCCGGGAACAGGCTGTTCGTGCGACGGGGCAGCTCGGGCGTGCCTTCGTACGAAGCCACATCGGGGCAACCCGCCGAGAGGGTCGACGCGACGGCAAGGCCCATCACGGCCCAGGCGAACGGCATCGAGCGGAGCATCCGACCTCCGAAGAATCAAGAAAGCGGGGCCGTGCCTATGCAGCGGCGACTCACGAAGCCCCCTGGTTGCAACGCCTTGAGGCACGGCAAACACGGGTCACGTCGGATCAGAGACCCTCCGTGTGGGCGCGGCTGCTATCGGATGTAAGGGCGCTTGGTCAAGGCCCGTCACGGCGCTTTGACCGAAAGGACGGTGGGGCCTTTCCTTCCGAGGACATCGACCAGATCGAGCAGCTCAGCCTCGTCCGCCTCAGGCACGTACGCACCCCGTTCCCCCCAGAGGCGCGCGAGCGCGATGTCGAGATCGGCGGCGAAGAGTGCCACTTCCGGCAGCGCCACCGGCTCACCGCGGCACCACGCCGAGCGGTCGATGACCTCACGGGCACCGTCGGGCGCCTCCACGCGCCACACCAGCCGTCGAGGGCCACTGCCACGGGTGAGCTCCAGCGAGAGCACGGCCCCGCGCGGGTCGATGAGTCGAGCCCGAATCGCGGACCCGGAGGCCTCATCGACATGAACGGCTGCCGGCCATCCCAACGCGTGAACCGCTCGATGGACCCGCGAGAGCTGCAGTTGGGCGTGTGCTGCGGCGGTCACCTCGCCATCGCCCGGCAGCTCGAAGAGGAGGGATGCCTGCGTCCAGCGCTCCCGCACCTCGGCCATCCACACGGTTGTCGGCGCGAGCACCTCGATGTGCTCGACGTGCAGCAGGCGGCTCTGCCGCTGAGCCAGAGCGAACAGCGCGCGGGCCTGGTTCGACGTGGCCGCCAGCGGGTACTCGCAGATCACGTGACGACCTGCCGCCAGCGCCACCTGCACCTGGTTGGCGTGGTGTTCGCTCGGGCTCGCGACCACCACCATGTCGACGCGATCCAGCAGCTCGACGAGTGAGTCGACGGCGCAGCCGCTCTCCAGCGCGCGGTGGCCTCCCCAGACCGCCGCCAGCTCGACGTCCGAGCGAGCTGCGACCGCGCGGGCGCGCGCACGCCCCGCCACGCCGTAGCCGACGATCCCGACGCGCAGCGTCACGCGCCGAGCTCGATGCCCAGGCGACGCGCGGTCTGAACGCGCTCGCCGGCCGGATCCACGCCCCGGATGCCACCCACCACCTCGGTGAGCGGAATGCCGACGATCGCATCCCCGCGGAGTGCGACCATCTCGCCCCAGCGTCCCGCCTGCACGAGGTCGACCGCACCCAGCCCGAACCTCGAAGCCAGCAGACGATCCTCGGCGATCGGGCTTCCGCCGCGCTGCAGGTGACCCAGCACCACCGCGCGCATCTCCGACGACACCAGCGGTGCCAGAGCCGCCTGGGCCATGCGCGCAGCGCCTCCACCTTCTTTCAGGCGGAGACCGCGCTCCGCCGGTGTCGGCACGCCACCCTGCAGCGTGAGCGGCAGCGCCCCCTCGGCCACCACGACCAGCGAGAACGTGCGTCCGATCGCCCGCCGCT
The DNA here is from genome assembly GCA_964396405.1 of uncultured Enterobacteriaceae bacterium. GTDB lineage: Bacteria > Myxococcota_A > UBA796 > UBA796 > JACKEO01. The sequence goes on along the minus strand of CAYNFK010000010.1, from coordinate 22,839 downwards.
TGTGGATCTTCGCGGCCACCTTGGCGGGGCTGTACGGAAGCTCAGGGAGCAAGATCACATCCGCGCCGCCGGCGATGCCCGCATCGAGCGCGATGTGCCCCGCGTCACGGCCCATCACCTCCAGCAGGATCACGCGATCGTGCGACTCCGCTGTGGTGTGCAGGCGGTCGAGCGCCTCGGTGGCGATCGCCACGGCCGTGGCAAAGCCGAAGGTGCGGTCGGTGGCACGGAGATCGTTGTCGATGGTCTTCGGCACCCCCACCACCGGCACCCCCCGCGTGCGCATCAGGCGCTCGGCCATCGCCTGAGTCCCGTCGCCTCCAAGGCACACGAGACCGTCCAGGCCTAGCTCCGTGACGGCGGCGGCTACGTCGCCCGACCGATCGACAGGGCCCTCGTCGGTAGGCCACGCGAACAGGTCGCCGCGGTTGGTGGTGCCCAGGATCGTGCCGCCTCGACCCAGCAGACCGCGGCAATCCAGGAGGCTCAGGGGTGCCACATCACGTCGCTCACGCAGCAGGCCGCCAAAGCTGCTGTGCACGCCCAACACCTCCCAGCCGAGCTGGCCGACGGCCCGCTTCACGAACGCCCGGACGACGGCGTTGAGCCCCGGCGCGTCCCCTCCCCCTGTCAGGATTCCCACGCGCATCTCTTCTCCCGCTCGGCCTGCCTCAGCGATAGCCCCGCCCCATGACCTCTGCCCGACACGACGCGCTCACGCTGGTGCCGCTTGGCTCCGGATCCTCAGGCAACGCCACCTGGATCGGCGACGAACGCCAGGGCGTGCTCATCGACTGCGGCGTGTCCACCAAGCAGATCCTGGCGCGCCTGGAGGCGGGCGGAGCCGCAGGAGCGTCGATCGATGCGGTGCTCCTGACGCACGAACACGAAGACCATGTGGGTGCCGTGGGCGTGCTCGACCGTCGGCTGGCGAAGGAGCGCGGCGAGCCCGTGCCGTTCTACATGACCCAAGGCACCTACGACGCCCTCCCCGAGAGCCGTCGTCCCCAGCGGGTGGAGGTGGTGCCATCGGGGGCACGCGTGCCTTGGCGAGGGTGGGTGCTGGAGGCCCACGCCGTCCCGCACGACACCGCGGCACCCGTGGCGTGGGCGGTGGAGGCGGGACTTGCGCGTGTCGGTGTGATCACCGACCTCGGCCACGCCCCTCGCAACGTCGAGCGCCTTCTGGCGTCGCTCGATGTCGCCGTGCTGGAGTTCAACCACGACGAGACGATGCTGCTCGACGGACCCTACCCGTGGTCGCTCAAGCAGCGCATTCGTGGACGGCACGGACACCTCTCGAACCGGCAGGCCGTGAGCCTCTTGGCCGCCGCGCGGCCGCAGCGCCTGCAGCACCTGCTGCTGGCCCACCTCTCCGACGAGAACAACACGCCCGAGGTGGCCATGGAGGCCGCCCACGAGGCCGTCCACCATCTCGGGCGGCCCGTGCAGGTCTCGGTGGCGGTCCAACGCGCAGCGAGCGCACCCGTGCGGGTGCAGCAGCCATCCGGGGCGCTTCCGCTGGCCTCGGCACCGCGGGTGCTGCCCGCTCAAGTCTCATTGTTCGACGAGCCGGACGCGTAGCCGCTCAGGCCGCGCTCTGGGCCCGGCGACGCGCACGCACGGCCGACGTCGCGCGCATCGCACGAACCTCAACGCCGACACGGGCCGCAATACCGGCGACCACAGGTGGAATCCACGCCCAGACCAGCACCAGCAAGAACGGCGGGGCCCACGCCCACCCGTCGCGGGCCCACGACGCGAGGTGGAGCGCGCCCACCAGTCCGCCGGTGACCACCACCGTCCACGCACCCCATGCCAATGCCGGCGCAGGACGGCCTGCCCATCCCTCCCGCAAGGCGAGCAGCGAGGCGAGCAACGCCACCAGCGCATGGGCCCCCACAGCGAGCCAGCTCGTGAGCGCCGACACCGCCAGCGGCACACTGAGCACGCCGAGGAGCAGGGCCAGCGTCGTGAGCAGCCGACTCACGGGGTCTCGACGGTGCCCGGTTCGACGGGCGGGAGCTCCGCGATCGGACGAATCGCACCGCGAGCCACCCAGCCCAGGCGGTCGCCGGCCATCACCCGCAGGGAGTCGCCCTCGGCTGCCACCACGGTGATGCGCTGACCCGCCCGCAGGTCGGGGCCCGGCACGGACTCTCCGACGAAGCGCAAGCTGCTCACGTCGTCGACCACCTCAGCGCGCTCGCCCACATCCTGCGCCCACGCCGGTGCCGTCACCATCACCAGAAACCACGCAACCCTACGCATCAGCGCCTCCTCCTGACGGCTAACCCCGTCTTGGTCTCACTCGACACCGGAGTCGCGCTCGCCCGTCGGCTCTGACGGAGACCCGCCGGGGGGTTCCGCGGCGTCGGCCAGGGGCTTGAGCGACATGGACACGTGCATCTCCAGGCTGTGGTTCGTGAGCAGCCACTGCACGTCCTCTTTGAGCTTGAGGGCCTCGAGGTAGCTTCGGACCTCCCGGGCCACCAGCTTCACCGCCTCGGACTTCGCACGATCGGAGGTCTCGAGGACAGCCGACACCACGTCCATCGCGTCTCCCGACAGCTTGCGCGGGTCCTGGAGGCGCTTGGTGACCGCCTGGATCAGGCGCTTACGCGCCGAGTCGGGGGCCTCTTCGCCCAGATCGTCATCATCGTAGCGGGCCATGGTGGGATCCTCTGCTCAGCATGCAGCGAGCCTATCCTCACCCTGTCGGAAGGCGCTTGCCGGCTTCGAGCACGAGGTCGGCTGCGTGCTCGGCCGCGTTGGGTCGAGCGGCAGCACGGGCGGCCGTCGCCATCGCGTTCAGACGGGCGCGATCGGAGGCCAGGCGCAGCACATGAGCCACGGCGGAAGGCTGGTCCCAGGGCGACTCGAGCAGCACCTCCGCAGCCCCCACCCCCTCCAGGCCCCGCGCGTTCTCCTCCTGGTGGTTCTCCGTGACATGCGGAGAGGGCACGAGCAGCGAGGGCAGGCCCACGGCGGTGAGCTCAGCCAGCGTGCTGGACCCCGACCTCGCCACCACCAGCGACGCTACAGCATAAGCGTCACCCATCCGATCCTCGTAGCCGACGACGACATAGCCGGGGATCGGCGCGCCACGAGCGGCGAGCGCTTCGGCTTCGTACTTCGGTCCGCACAGGTGGAGCACCTGGAACGGCGGGGCCTCGCGGGCGACAGCCAGCGCCAGCGTGTTGAGGCGCGCGGCACCCAGAGACCCCCCCACAAAGAGCACCGTGGGCCGCTCGGGATCGAGGCCGTAGCGTGAGGCCGCCGCCGCACGATCTCCCACGAGCACAGCGGGGTTCACCGGCACGCCCACCACCTCGCGCGGTGCCGATCCGCCCAGGCGCGTCGCGGTCGCCGCGTAGGTGAGCAGGATCTGGTCGACCACAAGCGCACACAGCTTGTTGGCCAATCCAGGCACCACGTTGGCCTCGTGCAGCACCGTGCGGAGGCCGAGCGTCCAGCCGGCGAGCACGGTGGGCGCTGCGATGTAGCCCCCCACGCCGAGGACGATGTCGACACCGTCTTCGCGCAGCATCCGACGCGCCGCGAGCGTGCCCAGCAGCAAGGCCCACGCGAAGCGGAGCTTACCGACCACGCCGCCCCGAGGAAACTGAGCGGCCTTCACGGCACGGAACGCGTACCCGCGCGCCGGAGCGACGCGTGCCTCCAGGCGCTCCCCGTCTCCGTAGTAGCGAACGTCATGCCCGCGGGCCCTCAGCGCGTCGCCAATCGCGAGCGCCGGGTAGACGTGGCCGCCGGTTCCACCACCGGCCAGGACAATCACCGCCAAGGGGGGATCAGCCGCGACGACGACGACGCAGCGCCCAGATCGGCAGCAGCAGGCCGAAGCCCGTGCCCAGGTTCAGGCCGGCTGACGAGCATCCGCCGCCACAGTCGCTGCTGCCTTCGCAGCCGCCACAACCGCCGCCGCTGCTGTCGCATCCCGCCTCGCCGTACGTCACAGGACCCACAGCCACCTCGGCGCGCAGCCAGTCGGACTGGGTGCCGCCCGGCCCGAGCGTGATGTCGGTGAGGCCGAGGCCCGAGAAGCTCGGCAGCGTGAACGAGAGGCTGTCGGTGAGACCGCCAAGCGCCAACGGGAGGATGGTCTCCATGAGACCGCCGACCGCATCGATGAGGTCTTGCTCCGTGCCGGGGACGAACACGTCGCCGTTCATCGAGAAGTTGAACTTCGCGGGGTCGAGGTCGAGCAGCACGGCGAGCGAGCCCGTGGCGCCATCGAGGTCCACGTCGAGCCCCACATCGGTCTGCAGGTCGAGGCCGATCACGCGCGCCTGACGGCCCTCGATCTCGGTGTAGAAGTCGAGGCCGAACTCGTCGAGCCCGAGCGTGATGGGCTTGTCGCCGCTCCACGAGATCTGCGGGACCTTGCGCGGGCGGGTCTGGATGATGAGGGGCGCAGGCTCCACCGGCAGGATCGGGTCGTACCCAGGGCCTCCGAGCAGGCCGACCAACGAAGAGTCGAGCGCGATCGGCAGGCTGTCGCCGAGCAGTTCTTCATCGACGTTGACGCACAGGATGCCGCCCGAGAATGCCGCGTACAGCGCCTGGTTCATCATGTCGTCGGACACGTAGGCCGCGATCTGGGTGGACGGCGGGTTGCTGGACAGCGCCGGGATGGGCGTGTCGGTCTTCAGGCTGGCGAGCGGGTCGTACTCGCGCACGCACGCATCCTGCGCCGCCGAGAACCGGCTATTGTAGATGAACTCCAGCCCGTCGGTGTTGGTCTTGATCTGCAGCGGCGTGAGCTCGACGAACAGCGTCTTGCCGAGCGCATCGACCTCCTGATCGATCACAGCGGCCGCGAGCGCCTCCTCGATCGTGGGCTCGAGATCCTCGAGGGTGGGCCGGAGCTGCGGGATGAGCACAGCGTCCACGATCACGTCGGTGAGGGCGTTGCCGATGGTGTTGAGCAGGCCATCGCACTCCCCGCGCAGCTGGAGGCTGCCCACGGCCACGCTGTTGCTCGGGATGGTGAGGTTGACGTCGAAGCCCTTGGTGTTGTCGGGCTTAGTGACCACCGTGATCTGCAGCGGGATGGCGATCGTGACGGCGGTGGGCGCCATCCAGCCGTTGCCGTCGCACAGATCGAAGAGCGCGGAGACGCCGAGGTAGTACGGCTCGGCTTGGCTGTTGAGCGCAAGCGTGGCGTTCACGCGGAGCTGGATCTCGGCCCCGACGCCCGCGGAGCTCGGCACCACGGGCAAGATGTCGAGCCCGCGGATGTCGATGGTGGGCTGAATGTTGCGCAGCTGGATGCCGAAGCTGCCGCTGCCCGCTTCGATGTCATCGAGCTGCAGGAGGTCCTGCTCGGCCAGCAGGCCCGGCAAGATGTCGACCACGACGCCTTCGATCGAGTCGAAGCCCCGCTTGGTGACCTGGAGCGAGAGAGCGCGAGGGATCGTGTCGTTCGGACGCCAGTTCTCCTGCGCGAATGCGGAGGAAGTGAACAGGAGGCCGAGCAGAGCGTAGGTGGGGTTCACCGGAACCTCGCGGTGGGTGCGTGGGTCGACGAGCGCGCGCACTATACATGGCAAAGTGGACCCTGGGCCACCGTCTCGTGGTCCAAGGGTGGTCAGGAAGGAAGGCGAGGATGAAACAGCACGGCCCCCGCTTCGAAGCCCTGGTGTCGAGCGTGATGAATGAAGTGCAAGAAATAGGGGCCGCCGAGCTCGTCGAGCGCCTTCAGGGCCCCTTGCCTCCGGTGGTCGTCGACGTGCGCGAAGACCACGAGTGGGAGGAGGGCCGCATCCCGGGCTCCGTGCATCTCGGTCGCGGAATCCTGGAGCGTGATGCCGAGGCCACCTGGCCTGATCCCGCCACCGAGCTGGTGCTCTACTGCGGCGGCGGGTTCCGATCGGCGCTAGCGGCGCAGTCGCTCCAGCTCATGGGCTACTCGCGGGTCCGGTCGCTGGCGGGCGGTCGGCGCGGCTGGATCGCCAATGGCCTCCCCTGGGAGGTCATGCCAGCCGGGCGATGACCTCGGGCCAGGTCTGAGCGCGTCGCACAGCAGCGGGCAGCGTCGCTTCGACGGAACCCGCTCCCGCCTCGCGCACCCAACGGACCACGTCGTCGAGGGTGTCGAGGTCGTAGCCGAGCGGCCCACTTCCCACAGAACCCAGGCGCGTCACCAGCCGCGCGCGCACCTGCTCACCTGTCGTGGGGGCGCTCCACGTCACCTCAGCCAGGAGGCCGGGCGGGCAAACCCGAACGGCCAGCGCCCAGAACCCACCGTCCAGCGCCGGCGCGAGCACGGATGCGTGCATCCCGGCGTCGGCGATCACGGCGTCGAGCGCACCGGCGTCCGCCAGCGCCGTGTCGGCGCCGATCGCCACCACCACCGGCGCATGGCCCAGCCCCCGGCGCAAGATGCGCTCCACGCGCGCGCCGAGGTCTCCGTCCCCCTGGTCCCATTGCGGAACCTCACCCACCCCGTGATCCAGCCCGGGATCCGGGGTTGCGAGCACGGCGAGCACACCCTCCATCGCGCTGACGATTCGCCAAGCGTCCGCGATGAGATCGCCGGCCAGGGCCGCCGCACGTTCGGCGCCGACCTCTGCGGCCAGGCGGGTCTTCACCCGCCCCGCTGCGGGAGCCTTCGCGAACACGGCCACCACGGCGCGGAGCGGTTCACTCACCGGTGAGCGCTGCGACAGGCTGGTAGCGACCGCATCTCGGCTCCTCGTTGCCGCGCCCTAACCGATGCCGGCAGGGCCGACGGGGCACACCGCCGCAACGCGGGTAGACCCATGCTTGCGCCGCTGGAGAACCCGTGGACCCCATCGCCCCTCCCCGTGCCCTGCTCCTCATCGCAGCCATCGCGCTCGGCTGCGCGCCCCGCCCCGCGGCAGACGCTGCGGATGACACCGAGGTCGACACCGAGGTCGACACCGTCGACACCGACCTCCCCGTTGACGTGCTCCCGCCTTGCCCCGTGTTCGACGAAGGCGTCGCAGCCGGCGCGCTCTCGGATCCCAGCCTCGACGAGATCAGCGGGATCGTCGCGAGCCGCGCGTGGCCGAGCACGTGGTGGGCCCACAACGACTCCGGCGACGCCGCGCAGCTCTATGCGCTTGATGACGGGGGCGTGCTGCTGGGCACCTTCCCCGTGGCCGACGCTGTAGCAGCCGACTGGGAGGACATCGCGATCGGACCCGACGGCGATGGGTGGGTGATCTGGGTGGGCGACATCGGTGACAACTTCGAGCTGCGCCTGGACGTGGTGGTGTGGCGTGTGCCTGAGCCCGACCCCTCCGCGCCCGGGACCATCCTCGACGCCGAGGCCGTCCGACTCAGCTACCCGGACGGCCCGCACAACGCCGAGACGCTGTGGGTCGACCCCCGAACCGGCGATCTCCTCATCGTCACCAAGGAGCCGGAAGGGTCGGGCGTGTACCTAGCGAAGGCGCCGGTTCAGACGGGAGGCACGTTCGAGCGTGTGGCCACCCTGCCCTTTGGGTCGGAGCTGTTGCCGGGCTCCGACCTCGCCACGGGCGGCGAGATCGCACCCGACGGCAGCGCCCTGCTCGTGCGCACCACCGACCGCGCCTGGTGGTGGCGGAGGGGGTCGCGCAGCACGGTGGCGGAGGCCCTGGCCACAACCCCCTGCCCCGTGTCCAGCCGAGCGGAGGCTCAAGGCGAGGCGATCGCGTTCTCTCCGGACAGCCGGGGGTATCGCACCGTGAGTGAGGGCAAGAGCTCGACGGTGTGGGCGTTCTCTCCCCTCTGACCCCAGGGGTCGACCGCACCGCCAGCGGAAATCCCGGGACCGACCCTTCGATCGACCGAAAGTCCTCCTCCGCTCGTGCCGAAGAGTGCCTCGGACGCGGAGGTCGATGTGCGGGCGTGGTGGATGCTCATCGTGTGTGCGGGCTGCATCGTTCCGGACAGCCTCATCGACAGCGTGCTCGACGCCGACGGTGACGGCCAGCGCACGCAGGTGGTCGGGGGTACCGATTGCGACGACGCAAACCCCGACGTTCGCACCGGCATCGCCGAGGTCTGCGGGAACGGGCTCGACGACAACTGCGACGATCGGGCCGACGATGTCGGCGATGGCGCGGTGCAGGGCTTCGTGGATGCCGACGGGGACGGCTTCGGGAACCGAGGCGTGCCCGTGGTGGCGTGCGTGCTTCCCACGGACGTTGTCGGCGACGACGGCGACTGCGACGACAGCCGGCGCGACGTGAACCCCGACGCGTTGGAGGACTGCCGCAACGGGCGAGACGACGACTGCGACGGCGACATCGACAACGCCACCGACCAGCGCACCTTTTATTCCGACGTCGACGGCGATCTCTACGGGTCGACCGACGAACCCACCGCCGTGGACTGCTCAGCGCCAGACGGCTTCGTGGACGTCGCCGGGGACTGCAACAACCGCGACGACAACATCTACCCTGGGGCACCTGAGACGCCCTACGACGGCGTGGATCAGGCCTGCGACGGCGGCTCCGACTTCGACGTGGACGGCGACGGCGTCACCGTCGATCCGCGCCTAGCCCCCTACCCCATCCTGGACGCAACCTACGCTCCCGGCGGACTCATCGACTGCGACGACCTCGACCCGCTCGTCAAGCCAGGGGGGCTAGACAGCCCGTACGACGGCGTCGACAGCAACTGCGACGGCTCAGACGACTACGACGCCGACGGTGACGGCTTTCGCGCGCTCCACCAGGGCGGCGACGACTGTGATGACACGCGCGACGAGATTCACCCCGAGGCGGTCGAGGTTGCTTACAACGGCACTGACGAGGACTGCGATGACACCAACGATGACGACGTCGACGGCGACGGCTTCGACGCGGCGCACAGGGGAGGCACCGACTGCAACGACGAGGACCCAAACAACTGGGCATCCTGCCCGACCTGCGGCGACGGGGACGAGGACGGCCGATACGGCGGATGCGACGCCTACGTGACGCTGCCGGGCGACTGCGACGACAACGACGGCAAGGTCTGGGACGCGTGCGGGGCGTGCGCCGACTCCGACGCCGACGGGCTGTTCGCGGGCTGTGACGCCTACCCCGACACCTACGAGGACTGCGACGACGACGACCCGAACCAGTTCCGAAGCTGCACCTCCTGCATCGACGACGACGGCGACGGCCGGTTCACCGGCTGCGACGCGTTCGTCACTCGGAGCTGGGACTGCAATGACGAGATCGCGAACGTCTGGTCGACCTGCAACCAGTGCAACGACAACGACAGCGACCGGTGGGGAGTCGGCGCCTCCTGCCAAGGCCCGGTCGACTGTGATGACCACCACGCGGACGCCTGGGTCTCGTGCGCCACCTGCGCCGATGCAGACGATGACGGCACCCAAGGCGGCTGCGACCGCTACACCACCGCACCGCCCGACTGCGACGACGCGGACGCCCTGGTCACCGGCGTGGACCCCGAGCTGCTCGACGACGGCATCGACCAGGACTGCGACGGTGTGGAGCGCCGGTCCATCGAGGCGCACGGCCTGTTCGTGTCCCCTTCCGGCACGGACCGGCGCGGCTGCGGCACGCGCGCGGAGCCCTGCAAGACACCTGAGTACGCAGGCGCGCTCGCTTACAAGCGCAACCTCGCGCTGTTCGTCGCCGAGGGCACCTACGGCGGCTTCCCCACCCGGGTCAGCGTCTACGGCGGCTTCAACCCCGTCACCTGGGAGCGCGACCCCACGCAGTGGACGACCACCTTCATCACGGCCAACAACCAGCCCCTCCGCAGCGACGGGGCCAAGGTCGACCTGGACGGCCTCGCGGTCACCGACGGCGGCGACGACAACACCGCTCAGATGATCCTTCAGAACGGCATCGCCCTGAATGTGGTCGACGCGCACGTGATGACCACAGGCTGGCACCGGATCTGTCGCCTGGTGAGGTCTGACGGCGGCAGGTTCCTTGGGGTGTGGGGGTCGACGCTGGAGGGGTGCGAGGCGTCGGAGGAGTCGACGGGGGTGTGGGCGAGGATGGACGGATCGTGGAATGCCATGGTTATGGTTAAGGACGCAGAAGTCGAGATGCACGTTGAAAGCACGACCACCAACAATCGTGGTGTGCGCACAGAGAAGTCGCACGCGCACGTAGTGGACAGCTCCGTCCACATTGCCGGCGGAGCGAATACGATCGGCATCAGCTTCGACGGCGGCAACGAAGCACATCTGGAGCTTGCACAGTCGCAGATCACGGTATCTCGGGACGGACCCGGCCAGGCCATGGGGATTTTCAGCCGACCACACGGACATGTCACCATTTACAGGACCAGCGTCGAAGCTCGTGCCCCCCAAGACCCGATCGCAGCAATGATGGCTGACCCGCCGGCCGTCGGACCTCTGACGACGTTCCGGTCGGTTTCGTCCATCCTACGGGGGATCGGCTCGTCAGCGCGCGCACTCGATGTTTCGACGCAATCTACGGGTGGAAGCGTGCAGGTCGTGGTCGTAGGTTCCACATGGATCGGAGTGGGAGAGGGCTCAAACTCAGTGAACAGCGGACCGGACACGAGCCTCACTCTCGTCGATTCGGTCGCCTTCGGTGAAAGCAATGCATTCTCGTCAAGTGGAGCGAATTGGACGCTTCTCAATTCGCACGTTGAGGCACCATGTCTGTTTGCAGAAGGCCCCAACTGCAGGGTGACCGACGGGGCCGTGTTAGCCGCCTGCGGATGGGCCGGGTGTGGTGACGTGAAGAGCCTTACCGTCGGTGACGCGCAGTTGGACGCCGACTCACCTTTGGGCGCGACCCCTAGCGCGCAAAGTCCCCTCGTCGATAGGGACCGATCCGCGGGATGGTGGCCGACGGAGTTCGAGGAGGTTGACATCTGGGGCGTGATGCGGGCCTTGGACGAAGTGGTAGACGTTGGCGCCGTTACGGTCAGTCCTCGTCCATGATATTATGGTTTAGTTGAACTTACAGCACTCTACAAAATGATCCAGTATTGATGTAATTACCGCGTTGAATTTTGTAACAGACGTAGGCGCCGCCCCCCCCGATGCCTCTAGCTGCCTATTCAGTAAAGCATTCAACGCGGCGTCCGAGAAAGCGATTGGAGCGCCGTGGCGGCTAAGCTGCTGCCTTGCTCGAAACCCATTTTCACCGCTGGGTCCCATTCCGACAGGCGGGACGGTTGCATACTGGTTCCAAAACGCAAGGTCCACTCCCATCCCGTCGATATGGCCCATTGTGTCGAGCACCCGGGAGGGGCGCTGTTCGGCTGTGGGTCCCGCGTGGCAAGTCGGGTCAGTCCATTGCCACATTGACGGTCCGGACGCCGCCACGCGTGGGGCCGCCCTTGTTGTTGGTCATCCATGAACTGCCGTACGGCGATGCATTCTCTATCAGAGCCGCGACACCGCCAAGCTCTTGGGACGCCCCCGCCGCGAACGCCTTCGCTGATCAGTACGTCCCACGCTGGAGCCGGCAACTCCGTCAGCGGAGCTAGTGTGAGCGGGCCATTCGCCAAGTCCATCCTCATCAGCGCCCCAGGCGCGCACATCGCCAACATGCCTGCCGCGGACCAAGCCCTAGGCATTGTTCGCGCACCCCGACAGAGGCCGATCACGGCGGCGACCCAAAAAAGCATCACTGGGCCAATGAGGTACCGTGCATGGAGCACAGCTGGATAAGGCGCTGGGCCGAGCCGGAACGGACCGATACCCAACACAAGAACCAGAATGAGCGACGCTGAAATCGCCCAAACGCCAGTCCATGAACCAAGGCTCTTGTGCGCTGACAAAGTTGCCACGCACACGGCCAATGCTAAAGCAAACCCGTGAAGCTCTGAGTCGCCCACAACCCCGACCGACAACGCCCAGTTGACCTCGACGAACTGAGTGAGTCCTGACCAGCTGAAGGCCTCAACTTGTGGGACCTCGCCAAGGTCCCAGGCGGGAACGCCTGCCGCGAGACGCAGTGTCCAAGCTGGAATGGGCCAGAGCATGGCGGCGCGCACAGCCCGCGCGCCGACTGACCCCGCCTGGCTTCCAGCTAGCACCGCCATCACCAGCACCGCCGGGAGTGCAGTCCAGGACACGAAGACAGCAAGACCCGCAAGCGAGCCTGCGAGCGCCGACGCCCTCCATGATGTTGCCCATGCAGAACAGCCAGTTGCCAACGTCGCAAGTGCGATGGCCTCGAAGTGGTTCGTCCAGCCTCGGACCGAGGCCAGGACGATCAACGGGGGCGGGAACATCGCCAACACCATCGCCAACGCACCGATCCACGGTCCTCCGTGGCGCCTCCCTATGAGCCAGCAACCCGCCACCCAGGCGAACTGGTACGGCACTAGGCCGAGTCGCCAAACCCAAACCGCGTCGCCCAACAGGTTGAACAACCCGTTCGACACTACCGCAGAGATGTCGCAGCCCCCGCAGAACGGCCGATAGGACAGGCGAAGCCATTCGGACGGATGCGTCCAATCCAACAGTCGCGCCTGCGCAGCGACTACTCCCTCTTCAAAGTCCATCGCCCCAACGAAGGGATTAGCAAGCAGCAGCGCCTGCAGCGAGAGAAACACGAGGCCCAACGATATTGCGACTAGCGCGTCCTTGAGCCCGAGTGGCGGTCGGGGCTGAAGTGTGTCACCGTCCACAAATACCCCTTGCCTGGAATGTCGATATTCCTTGGTGCAATTCGCCTGCGGCAGCGCGAAGAGCCCCTAACGGGGTCGGACAAGTCTAGGCCAGCCGGAGCCGAGGCATCAGCAACGCCACACCTGGGCCCGCGGCTCGTGGGAACGCGGCCTCTCGCTGACGCCGCCCAATGGCTCGGTCCAAGCACACCCATCCCCGACCGACCGTGACGACATCGCCCGCCCCAAAGCGCTATCGTTCGCTCGCCGATCGGGAGTCCGCCTGCCACGCACCCACCGCCTCTGTGCCTTCACCGCCGTCTCCATGGCCGCGTGCTCGACCTCGCCAACGGACGTCGAGAACGAAGTGCCTTGTCCGGTCGACGCGACCAGCACCTGCGCGACCCCGACCCAGCCCGCCGCCCACTACATCGAGCAGGGTCTCCTGTACTTCGACACCCTGGACGAAAGCGCCGACGGCGAGCCCATTTATGCGGACGGCGTCGTTCGCTGGGAGTGGCCGCCGTGGCTGCTGCTCACGGGGTACGGCGCGGACATGATCGCGGCCGCGGACGTCTTGGTGCTGGCCGCGCAGCCAGGCACCACGGTGCCCACGCGAGACTGCCGGGCGTTCGACGTCCAGCCCTTCGGCCGTTGCCACGTTGTCATGGACTACCAAGGCAAGCCCTGCCCCATCTATGAGGAGTTCACGTTCGACCCGCAGGGACGCATCAGTTTCATCGAGGCGTGGTCGGACCTTCCCGGGCTCACGCCGACCCGCGAAGACGACGCTTGGGCGATCCGTGCGGACGTCCCCCGCCTCTCCACACGGGTGCCCGGGCTGGGAAGTCCGTCGGGGGTGTTCGATCCCAACGGTGAGGCGACGGCCGCTGCGGCGATGGCGGATCCCGAAGTCGCAGACCTGGTCGTGCGCGTCGGTGACTTCTGGGGGACCTGGGCCTTGGCATTGGATGAAGCGGGGCCCGACCTCTACGAGCGTGGCTGCGGCTGGTAGCGACCAGGGGATTGGCTCGACGGTTCAGCAGAGCCGCCCCCTCCTAGGGGCGCGCTTGGGCGACGGCCTCGGCTGCGACCCGAACGCCTAGTTCGAGGCTCTGGACAGGTGGATTGCGCGCCGGCCATGGTCGCGAACACCCAGACGGTCCCGTCATGCGCTGGCTGCCTGTCGTCGTCGCTGCGCTCCGCAACGCGTGTGCCTCGCCTTCCTCGCCAAAGTCCGGCGTCGTTCGCATCGGGGTCACCGGGCCGACCATCGCGCGCCTGCCGATCGGCAGGCAGGTGTGGCTGCAGGCCGCCCCCTCCCTCCGCCGGAGGGGCGTCACCACCTTGGGCCTGTCCGACGTCACTCGGCGGGTTGCGGGTGACCTCGACCTGGACCCGGGGTGCCACCTGCCGACTGGGACGACACCGATCCCCTGCTCACGGACACTGTGCGCGGCGGATGCGGCGTTGAGCACCGGAGGCTGCGTGGCGTGTGCCCCGTGCGTGCTGGGCACCTACCTCGACGGCGGGTGTCCCTCTCGCGCCCGGAAGGTGCTGGATGCCGCCGCCAGTGCAGACGCCTGCGGTCGTGACCTGCAGTTCCACTGGCGGTGCACGTCGTCCAGGTCCTTGTCCTGCGCGACCTTCCTCCATGCGGCCAACGCCAACGGCAAACCCGCAGCGGGCACCCCTCTCCTGCTCGAAGAGCTCGACAGCTTCGACATCGACATCGGTGTCTGAATCGCCGGGAGTGCAGAGGGGGAGTGCGACTTGCCGACCACCCGCCAGCACGAAGGCGCAGAGGTCACCGCGCTAGGAACTTGCGGCGCAGCGTGCGCCACACGGTAAGCGGTACCTGCGGATCACTCTCGGCGGGTGTACGACTTGCGCCGCGTCGATGCCTGCGGGCTTCGGTACGAGGAATCCCAGGCCGCCGTCGATCGATGCGCTTCCCGCCCGCGCGTTCCGTGCGCTACGATTCACGAACTCAGACGTGCAAGGAGTCCTCCCGATGCGTGCATCCGGTCTCGCCATGCTCGCCCTGACCGCCTGCGACCCACCCGCCCCGCTCGGCGCGTCTTGCTCAAGCGACGGCTCCGCAGTGCTGCGTACCTCCCGTGCGGCGGTCTCGGTCTCCGCGGGGGCCTTTGAGATGAAGGTGACCCTGCCCGACGGCACGGTGCTCCTTGAGACCACCGAGGGACCCGCGTCCACGTCCGTGGCGCCGCAGGAGGAGTGGCAGGAGGACCGTGAGAACGGGCCATGGAGCGTAGGCACTCAGGTCTTGAGCACGGTCTGCGAGGAAGGCACGATCCGCGTCGTGCTCACTGGTCCGGGTGACGACGAGCCGTTCGGCACCTTCGAGATCTCGGGCAGCGAGGACCCTCGCGCACTCGCCCTGTCGTTCGTGTCCGCGCGTGAGGTACCCGAGGGGCACCAGCCGAGGACGCGGATGACCTTTCTGCAGGCCAACACCGACCGGTTCTACGGCATGGGGGAGCGGTTCGACGAGGCCGAGCACAGCGGGAACGAGCTCGTCGTGTGGGCGGCGGAAGGATGCGCCTTCAACTGCGAAGAGGAGACGGCGACGTTCTTCCCCGTCCCCTACGTGCTCAAGCCCCCGCACCTCGGTGTGCTGCTAGACGACACCCGCTTCTCGCGCTGGGACTTCGGCAAGGCCGACCCGACCCACACCGTGATCGAGGTAGACCACGACCGGATCGACCTCCGCCTGTTTGTCGGCGAGCACCCGGCCGAGGTGACGGAGGCGTATACGTCGTTCGCCGGCCGAATCCCGTCGCTGCCGGTCCCGTGGGTGTTCGCGCCGTGGGTGAGCGCGAACTGGAGCAAGAAGGGCGACGCCCCCGACTCCGAGACCCGGACGCGGGAGCTGGCGGCGAAGCTGCGGGCAGCGCGCGTGCCCACAAGCGGCATGTGGAACGAGGACTGGGCGGGCGGCACCGAGTCGTTCCTCTACGTCAACGACCTTGTCGCCAACCCCCTTCACTACCCGAACTGGGGCCCGATGATCGAGGACATGCACGCTGACGGGTTCCGGGTGTTCGCGTACTTCTACCCTTACCTCTCCATCGGGAGGGACCACGTGGCCGCCGCAGACGAGGCCGACGCGGTCGTGCGAACGCCGGGCGGCGAGGTGGCCGAGTTCTGGTTGCTCACGAACCGGACCGCGTTGGACGTCACCAGCCCGGACGCCATCCGTTGGTGGAACGCAAACATCTACGAGGAGGCAGCGAAGTACGGCGTCGACGGCTGGATGAACGACTTCGGGGAGTACGTCCACCCCACCGACCGGTTCGCGGATGGCCGGGACGGCCGCGAGATGCACAACGAGTACCCTCGGCTGTGGGCCCAGGTGGCCCGCGAGTACTGGGACGCGCGACGACCGGATGGCGACTACGTGTTCTTCTCGCGATCGGGGTACACGGGCTCATGGAAATTCTCGCCCGTGGTGTGGACGGGCGACCACAACACCGACTGGACCCAGGGCGACGGCCTGCCCAGCGCGATCGCGGCGGTGACATCCCTGGGGATCAGCGGTGCTCCGATCGTCACAACCGACATCGGAGGATTCTTCTGCCTAGGGGGGTCGCCGCCCGCGGACCGTGAGCTCTTCTACCGGTGGACCCACCTCGGGGCGATGCTGCCCGTCATGCGCGAGCACAACGGGATGTTCAACTGCGAGAAGAACTTCCTCCTCGACACCGACGCCGAGAGCTTGGCACACTGGAAGACCTACGCTGAGTTCCACACCGCCTTGTTCCCCTTGTTCTACACCCTCACGGCGGAAGCCCGGGATCGCGGCCTGCCCGTCGTCCGACACCTGGTCCTTGAGTTCCCCAACGATCCCGGCCCTCGGGCGCGTCAGGACGATCAGTTCCTCGTCGGCGACCGCATCCTGGTCGCGCCGGTGATCGAACAGGGTGCCGTGAGTCGCTCGGTGTGGTTCCCCGAAGGGCGATGGACGCACTGGCAGACGGGCGAGACCTTCGTCGGCCCGAAGGAACACACCGTCGAGGCACCCCTCGAGGTCGCCCCGTACTTCTACCGGGAGAACCGGATCATCCCGATGTACGATCAGACGATCGACACGCTGGTCGTCGAAGACAATGCCGACCTTGCCGGCTTCACCGACGCCAATGCGTCGATGGAGATCCGCTTCTACGGCGAAGGCCGGGACACCCTGACGCTCTGGGACGGGACCCGCATCGACTGTGATGGTGCCACCGACGCATGCGAGGTCACCGGAGCGCCGCTGGAGCGCCGCTACACGTTCAGCTTCCCCTGAAGGCGGGCAGTCCTGTGGTGGTGCCGGCGGACGGCTTTGCGCACCGATGTGGAGAAGATGGTGAGGCTGACGGGACAAGTTCAGAACTGGTGCGGGGAGGCGTGCGAGGAGGACTTCCTTCGCCTCGATGGCTGGTAACGGTCGCTGCACTCGGATTGGCGACCTAGGAACGAATACGTTACCAGCATCGATGACTAGGAACCCTTTCGTTCCAAGTCTCCGACCGAGGCGCAGGATGGCCACCCGCACGACCGGAACCTACGAGCCGACGACTGTCGCCGGAGAGTCCGTCCAGGCCTTCCTCCCCGCGCCGCTCCCCCCGTCGAACCCTCCGCTCGACCTCGCCGGTCGCCTCGGCGACTTGGTCCACGATGCCGAGGTCGCCCTCGCACAGCTCGACGTCGCCGGCGCCCTCGTCCCGAGCATCGACTGGTTCCTGTACGCCTTCGTCCGCAAGGAGGCCGTGCTCTCGTCGCAGATCGAGGGCACCCAGGCCTCGCTCGTCGACCTGCTCTCGTTCGAGGCGACCGAGGGCGAGGCGCCCACCGACGACGTCGAGGAGGTGTGCAACTACGTCGAGGCGCTGACGTGGGCTCGGGCGCAGCTCGCGGACCCGACCGCTCCGCCCCTGTCGATGCGCCTGCTGAACGGCGCGCACGCACGCCTCATGGCGGGGGTCCGAGGTGCGGACAAGCAACCCGGAGAGGTCCGGCGGAGCCAGAATTGGATCGGTGGCCACCGTCCGAGCCTCGCCGCGCACGTGCCCCCGCCCCCGCAACGCCTCCCCGAGCTGCTCGGCGCACTCGAACGCTCGATGCACGACGACATGGGTCTGCCGGCGATCGTGCGCGCGGGGCTGCTCCACGTCCAGTTCGAGAGCATCCACCCCTACTTGGACGGCAATGGACGCGTCGGTCGTCTCCTGATCGCGCTCTACCTGGAGCAGGAGCAGGTGCTGCGTCAGCCCCTGCTGTACCTGAGCGCCTTCTTCATGAAGCACCGGCACGAGTACTACCGGCGCCTGAACGGCGTCCGCCTCGACGGCGACTGGGAGGAGTGGCTCGCGTACTTCCTCCACGGCGTCACCGCGACCGCGGACGAGGCCGTCGAGACAGCGCGGGACCTCTCGGCGACGGTCGCGACGGACCGCGTGCGCCTCCTCTCGACCGACGACGTCTCCGTCGCCGCGATCCGGCTGTTCGAGCTGCTGCCCAAACACCCCGTGGTCACCGTGGCGACGGTCGTACGCCTGCTCGGCGTGGCGAAGCCGACGGCCGGCCGGGCCGTCGACGCGCTCGTCGGCGCGGGTGTGCTCGTGGAGACGACCGGCAGGAAGCGGGACCGTTGGTTCGCGTACGAGCGGTACCTCGAGCGACTGCGCGTCGGGACGGACCTCGGCGTACGCCGGGAGCGCGGCACCTGACCCGCGAGACCAGGAGCCCGAGTTCGAATCCCGTTGGGAGTCGCCGCTCGAACGCGTCGAGAGACGGCGTTTGCCCGACGTCGGAGAAGGATGATCCCAACGGGATTCGAACCCGTGTTGGCGGAATGAAAATCCGCTGTCCTGGACCTGACTAGACGATGGGATCAAAAAGCTTCCGAGTGGGCCGCACAGGACTCGAACCTGTGACCCTCGGCTTAAAAGGCCGGTGCTCTACCAACTGAGCTAGCGGCCCGACGCCGCCCTTCTAACGGGACCCCTGGGCCCTCGTCAACGGCGACGACGCCCATGGGGGTGCGCTGAGCGATGCAGCTCGAGCATGCGCTCCATGCTGACCGCCGTGTAGCGCTGCGTGGTGGACAGGCTCTCGTGGCCGAGAAGCTCCTGGATACCTCGCAGATCGGCCCCCGCGTCGAGCATGTGCGTGGCGAAGCTGTGCCGCAGCGCGTGCGGATGCAGGGCGGGCACAGAAGCTGCGCGACCCCTCGCTTCGACGATGCGTCGCATGCTGCGATCCGTCAGCCGACCGCCCTGGCGGTTCACGAACAGCGCGTCGTGGCCCACCGGCGGCCGGTCCACCAGCCAGGCGCGCAGCGCTGCGGCCGCGGTCGCTCCCATCGGCACGCGACGCTCCTTGCCCCCCTTGCCGCGCCGGATCAGCACCATCGCGTCATCGAGGTCGACGTCGGCCAGCGCGAGCGCGGCGGCCTCCCCCACGCGCAGGCCCGCGCCGTACAGCAGCTCCAGCAGCGCCACGTCGCGCGAGGACGCCTCGGCGGCGGCCGCCTCGAACAGCCTCGTGGTCTCGTCCTCCGAGGCCGTGCGCGGCAGCACCCGATCGACCCGAGGCGGCCGCAGGCCGTCGGCCGGGTTCAGCTCGATCCGACCCGACCGGGTGGCCCAGCGGTAGAACGCGCGCAGCGCGGCGACGTGCCGAGCGACCGTGCCCGCCCCCCGCTTTCGCCCCGCGTGAAACAGGTAGGCCCGGAAGTCTCCCCGCTCGGCGGCGAGGAGGTCCCGCTCTCCGAGGTGCGCGGCGAAGCCCTCCAACGTGAACCTGTAGGCCCTCATGGTGTGGTCCGATGCGCCCCGCTCGGACTTGAGGTGCACCGCGAACCGGTCGATCAGCGCAGCGCCGCTCACGAGAACAGCAGCGGCCAGTCTTCGGCGAGCAGGCCATCCAGCTCGCCCGACGTGCGGTCGAACAGGTGGACCGCCGCAGCACGCCGCACATCGCTGACCTCGGCCAGCTGGGGCCCCCGGCCGCGCGGCGTGATCGCCATCACCACCCGCGCCACCTGCTCATCGTCGAGGTGACCGAAGTCTTGGAGAACCTGAAGGTAGCGGGCTGCGCTGCCCGTGAGGCGCAGGACGTGAGGCCGTCTCATGCACTTCTCCCCGCTGGCGCGTAGCGCCCGCCCGCCAGACGTATCACACGCCCATCGGCCTCGCGACGCCCCAGCTCGGTGAGGACCTCCACCACCGAACGGCCGAACCGACGCGCGACCGCATCCACAGGCTCCCCTGCGTAGAGCACGGCCAGCCAGTCCTCCACCTTCACCGCCGCACCCCCCAGCGACTGCACGAAGCCCGCGACCTCCCACACCACACCTGCCCCTTCTGCAAGCAGCTGGAGACACCCTGCGCTGGCTTCGGCGCCCACCGGACCCGGCACGGCGTACACCTCCCTCCCCTCCGCCGCCGCATGGCGCGCCGTGATCAGCGCGCCGCTGCGGGCTGGAGCCTCCACCACCACCACGGACTCTGCGAGCCCAGCAATCCAGGCGTTGCGCGCCGGGAAGTGCCACGGACGGGGCTCCTCCTCATCGGGCCACGTGCTGACGATCGCGCCGCCCGCCTCCACCATCTGCGTCCGCAGCCGCCGATGCGTGGGAGGGGCTGTGGTGCCCAGCCCATGGCCCACCACCGCCACCGTGAGGCCCGCCCGCAGCGCCGCCGCGTGCGCCTCGCCGTCAACTCCCCTCGCGAGCCCGCTCACGACCGAGAACCCCGCTGCCGCCAGGGCCTGACCGAGATGCCTGGCGATGCCTCGACCGTACGCGGTGCACGCCCGCGTGCCCACGACGGCCACACCCCGTGCATGCAGCGCGGCGACGCTCCCTTCCACGAGCAGCACCGGCGGCGGCTGACGCATGCGCCGCAGCGCCTGCGGGTAGTCCTCACATGCGAGCGTGAGCACCTGACCGGCGGTGGAGAAGGCCCGGAACCGTGCCCACGCCGCCGCTCGCTCGGGATCCACCCCCAACGCCGTGAGGCCGGAGGCCCCCTCACGCGTGAGCGCTTCCCATCCGCCGGCACGCGCAGCCAGCGCTGGCAGATCCAAGCTGGCCCCGTAGCGCATCGCTCCTGCCCAGAACGCTTCAACCTCCACAGGCGCCTCCCTGCCCGCTCCTATCGGAGGTGAGGTTGGGGCCCAGGGGGTCCGCGTTGGCGCTTCCCCACTGCGCGGGTGGGGCGACTACGGCTGGGTGGCCACGACGCGAGCGCCAGCACCAGACGCCCCGGCCAGCGCTCGCACCGACGCCAGCGCCTCGGTGGCAGCCAGCTCGGAAGCGTAGCCGCCCACATGCACCGACCACCGGGTCTCGCCCTCGACCTGGTTGGCGCTCGACCAAGCCGCGAGCCCGGCGCCTGTGAGCACGTCGCGCAGCGCGGCGGCATCTTCCTGGCGCACCATGTCGGGCAGTGCCACAGCAAAAGCACCGGCCACAGGCGCATCGCCCACCGGCAGATCGATCGCCTGCGGAGCCGCGACGGCGGCCCCTGCCCCTGCCACCAGCGGCTCGGTCTGCGGAACGTGAGGAACTCCGTTTCCATCGACCATCTCGGGATACTGGATCGCCGCAGACGCCCTGAACTTCTGACCGCGCTCGACCTCGGCGAGCAGCTCGACCAGGCCATCCTTGGGCACGTCGTCAAGCACCCGCGCCACCGGCCGACGCGCAGCCGCAGGCGCGAGCGTGCGCCCGATGCTGAAGCCTACGCCGAAAGCCGTGACGGTGACGACCAGCACAGCGGCAACAACAGCCTGGATGCGCGCGCGGGAGAGCACCACCTGGCCGTGTTCAGTTCGCGGATCGGCTTCGCTCATCGAGGACCTTCCTATCGGCCGTCGGGCTCACGGACCCGAAGCGCGGACACCGGCGCGGGGCCCACCTGGACCCCACTGCTCGACCGATAATCCCGGCACGGCCGCGAGGCCGCACCGATCACGCCACGTCGACGCGGACCATCTCGAACGTCTCGATGATGTCGCCCACGCGGAGATCCTTCTGGTCGCGCAGACCGATGCCGCACTCGTAGCCAGCGGCCACCTCGCGCACATCGTCCTTGAACCGCTTGAGCGTGCTGACGTCGCCCTTCCAGATTTCCTTGTTGTCGCGCAGCAGGCGCGCAACATGGCTTCGGGCCACCATGCCGTCCATGATGTAGCAGCCGCCGATGACGCCCACCTTGCTGATGTTGAACACCGCGCGCACCTCGGCGGTGCCGCGGCGAATCTCCTCGAACACCGGATCGAGCATGCCCTTGAGCGCACCTTCCACCCGGTCGAGCAGCGCGTAGATCACCTCGTAGAGCTCGGGCTTCACGCCCATCTCGTCGGCGACCTTACGAGCACGCGCATCGAGCTTCACGTTGAAGCCGAGCAACAAGCCACCGTTGGCCGCCACCAAGCTCACGTCGGACTCGGTGATCGGACCGACACCATCGTGCACGATGCGGATCTCGCAGTTGGGTACCTCGATGGACGAGATCGCGTGCCGCAGGGCCTCCAGACTGCCCTGCACGTCGGCCTTGAGCACGACGATCTGGGTCTTGATGTCTTCTTCGCCAGCGATCCGGCGGAGGTCGTCGAGCGTGCGACGGCGCGTCTTCGCCATCTCGCTGCGCTGCACTTCTTCCTTGCGGTGCTCGGCCAAGGTGCGCGCGTTCTTCTCGTTCTTGGTGACCACGAGGCGATCGCCCACATTCGGGAGCGCCGAGAGGCCGAACAGCTCGACGGGCGTGGCAGGACCCGCCTCCTTGAGCACCTTGCCGGTGTGATCCGACATCGAGCGGACCTTGCCGTAGGTGGTGCCGAGCACGACGTGATCGCCAGCGCGAATCGTGCCGGTCTCGATGAGCACGGAGGCCACAGGACCGCGACCGCGTTCCATCTTGGCTTCGATGACGGAGCCCTCGGCAGGCCGATCCGGGTTCGCGGTGAGCGCGAGCACCTCGGCCTGGATCAGGATCGACTCCAGAAGGTCATCGAGACCCTGGCCCTTGAGCGCCGACACATTCACAAAGATGGTGTCGCCGCCCCAGTCTTCCGGCTGCAGGCCCTGCTCGGCCAAGCGCGAGCGGATCGCATCGGGGTTGACGCCGGGCTTGTCGATCTTGTTGACGGCCACGATGATCGGGACATCGGCGGCCCGAGCATGCGAGATGGCCTCGAGGGTCTGCGGCTGCACGCCGTCATCGGCGGCCACCA
>CAYNFK010000009.1:0-75512 GCA_964396405.1 uncultured Enterobacteriaceae bacterium | reverse complement strand
CCGGGCGCGCATCGACGCCGATCGGATCCCGGTGCCGCCCTCGTCACAGGCCCCCGCCGCCGCCGACCCGGTCCTGCACGCGGACGCCTGGCGCAGCTCGGCTCACCGCCCGCTCAGCATCCACCGGGCCGCCCGGGGGTGGGGCTGATGGGCGATCAGGGCTGGCGGATGGTCACCAC
The DNA here is from genome assembly GCA_964396405.1 of uncultured Enterobacteriaceae bacterium. GTDB lineage: Bacteria > Myxococcota_A > UBA796 > UBA796 > JACKEO01. Next base: position 75,333 of record CAYNFK010000009.1, on the reverse strand, counting down.
AGGGAGGCGGGTCTTCGTGATCGCCTACACTCCGTCCCCGAGTGAAGCTATCGGGGCGCGCGAGGTGTGGAATGACGTTCGTCATCGAGGTCGAGCGCGAAGAGGACGGCAGGTGGATCGCCGAGATCCCTTTGCTGCCTGGCGCAATGGTCTACGGTCGCACCCGGGAACACGCCGTCGCTCATGTTCAGGCCCTCGCGCTGCGCGTGCTCGCGGACCGACTTGAGCACCAGGAATCGGCGCCGGTTGGCCGACGGCCGAGAAGCGCAACGGAAGTTTGACCGCTCAACAAGCGCGTTGAGCAGCCGGCGCACGCCCGCGGCACCATGCCGTTTCGGGTAACACCGTGGCGCGCGCCGCAGCTTATGCTCACGTTCGGCGGCCGAGAACGCCCTCCATGTACTGCACCCACACGATCAAACCGCGAAACAGACGAGGACTACCGATATGAGTACGGTTCGCATCGCTCTCGCGAATGTCCGTATACCCGCGACGCCTGACGAGTCCGTGCAGGTGGCGACGTCGACGGTCGCCGAGGCGGGGCGACAAGGCGCGCTCGTGGTCTGTTTTTCGGAGTGTTTCATCCCAGGATATCGCTGGCCCGGCACGACCTCACAGCCGCCTGATCCCGCGTTTCTGGAGCGAGCGTGGTCCGAGGTAGCGAATGCCGCCAAGGTTGCCGGCATCACGGTCATCCTGGGCACGGAGCGCATGACGGACCGCGGCTTACAGATCACCGCTTGTGTGATCAATCCGGACGGCACGATCGCGGGTTGGCAAGACAAAGTGCAGCTCGATCCGTCGGAAGACGAGATCTATCCCGCATTCGGCACGGAACGTCGAGTTTTCACCGCGGGTCCACTGACGTTCGGCGTGGTGATCTGCCACGAGGGGTGGCGGTATCCGGAAACGGTGCGCTGGGCTGCGCGTCGAGGCGCTCAGGTCGTGTTTCATCCCCATGCGCACGTTGCCGAGCCTGGAAGCTACCGCCCCGTCACCTTCGCGGATCCCGCCAACACGTTCCATGAGAAGGCTGTGTTGTGTCGTGCGGCGGAGAACACGTGCTACGTCGCATCGGTGAACTGCGCGAGCGAGGGCTCTGGGACGACGTCGGCCATAGCGCGTCCGGACGGGACGCTGCTGTGCTTTCAACCCTATGGGGAAGCGGGTTTGCTCGTGGCCGACTTGGACCTCGGTGCAGCGACCGGATTGCTTGCCTCACGGTGCCGGACCTCCCCGATGTAGGAGACGACGGTGCCGAGGTTGGGCGGCCAGCAGCTTCCGGCCCGCTGCGCCCAGGAGCCGGCCCCCGTGCGCGTGCGGCGGCGTTGTCGGACATCACCACCCGGACCCACGGATGGGTTCCGGGGGTAGCGCGGGCCCTACGGGTCGTGGTTGCGTGGCGCGACCTGGCTTACGTTCCGCTCGAAGGTGTCGGAACGCTCGGCTCATGGGTTCGCCACCTCGGAGGGTCCCGTGCAGCTCACCGCTGTTCTCACCCACGCTGAGGAAGGTGGCTTCGTGGCCATCAACCCCGAGACCGGTACCACCACCCAAGGTGAGACGGTGGAGGAGGCCATCGCCAACCTGAAGGAGGCCACAGCTCTGTACCTGTCGGAGTTTCCGCTGGCGGCCGCAGGCCATCCGTTGATCACCCTGTTCACGGTGCCTGAGCCCGTACAGGCCTAAGCTCCCGCACCTCTCGGGTGCGGAGATCGTTCGCGCTCTGGAGCGACTCGGCTTTGGGCGCCTTCGTCAGAGCGGCAGCCACGTCACCACGCGCCGCGAGTCCAAGGGCTGCGTCGTGCCCATGCACGCGGAGGTCAAGGTCGGCACGCTTGCGGGTTTGCTGCGTCAGGCGGAGGTCTCCGCAGACGCTTTCCTGGCCGCACTTCACAAGTGAACCTCCGCGCGCCGGACTGCGAGAGCAGCGAGGCGATCCATCGCGCCAGTTTGCAGCAGTCCTGGCGGCACCTCGCGTAGGCACGGTCGACCCGCGGGCCCGGGCGCGCGGGTCTATCGCCACGGAACAGTCCCGCGGCCGGACTGCGTTCAGTCGACAGCGGGGACGGCCTGTTCCACTTCGCCGCCCAACCAGACGTTGAAGACGGAGTGACGGGCCCACTGCCCTGTCGCGCTCCAAGGCCGCGGTGGCGCGCCACCGCGGCCCAACGAGACGTTGGACCGGTTGCCACCAGCAGACCGCACCCGTGCGGGTCTGACACGTGGGCGGGTCTTTCAGCGGCCAGCTAGGGCGCACAGGGGAGGGCGCTGTGGGCATGAATCGCGTGGCCATGTTTGGACTCTTGGCATGCGGTTGGCTGTGGTCGGACTCCGAGTCGGCTTCATGCGGGGGAGCGGGCACCCCGTCTCTCCACTCGCCGGCGGGTACGGAGGACGCGACGGTTCATGTCGCTGATCTCGCGCGCCGCCTCCAAACGGCCGCAGGCCAGGTGTCGAACGAATCGCCATGGGCTCTGATCGAGCTGGATGGGGTCTACGCGGTCCTGTTTCGGCCCGAGCGCGCAGATGTGATTGATGCCGGGGTTGAACGGCCTCTCCAGCCGTCGTTGGTCGACGCCGTCATTCGGGGTTGGGACGTGGCGGTCAATGGTCCGTTCGTCCGAATCCATGGCTCTGAGACAGGTGCCACCCGTGGCGCGGTCATTCGAGGCAACGCCGTGTTGGACCCACCCGAGGCCAACAGCGCCACCCTGTGGACACTCGAATGTGTCGCGTCCGGGTCAGACGGGGTGCCGCGCTTTCGGATGTACCTTGGCGACCCTTCACCGAGTGTGTCGGACCGACTCTTTGCGATTGGCGGTCTAGAGGCTCTTGTGGTGGATGGCGTGCCGACAGACTCGCCCACCTTTCTCTCGCAGCTGGCGAGGTTCGGTTCGAAGGCTGGAAACGTCGGCCGGACGTGGTTTGCTTGGGACGACCTCAGTCGGGTTGGTGCGCTCGTGGTGAACGACAGCGGATACCCTGGACCTCACCCATCCGAACTTCGCGCGGCGCTCGCGGCTGCGGGGTTTGATCTTGTGGTGATGCTCGATGGCGGTCCCTCGTCTGCGCTGGTCGTCCTTCAGGAAGGCGAAGTCCGAGAACTAGCGACGAGCGAACCTCCCCAGGGCATGCAGCTGCGATTCGGCCTCGCGATCGGGGTGAGCGGCAGGTGAGATACGGGCAACCGCAGGCCTCACGCTCCCAACACGATGCCCGCTCGATGGACCCGAACCCACGCGAACAGCGCGTCCTCGATCGACTCGTCGTCCAGGTCGAAGAAGGCATCGTCCAGGGCGCCGAGCGCTTCCTGGATGGCTTCGTCGACGAGCGCGGCCTCGACGGCCCTGTGATCAGCGTGGTCGTGGACCCCCAGCACCACCACGGCCTGATCGACGAGCGCTGCAGTGTGGGGACACCCGATCGCGCGCAGCGCGGGCGCGATGTGCGGCACCAGGGTGCCGGCATTCTCAAACAGCAAGCCGAAGCCCCCGTTGTTGACCTCGCGCTCGAAGGCCTCGACGGCCACCACGACGAGCTCCTCCCCCTCGACCTCGTCCTTCTCCAGCAGGCCCTCCTCGATGGCGAGGACGAGCGAGTCGATGCGGTACGCTCCTTCCAGTCGAAGCAACTCGTCGAGGGTTCGTCCGCCGCGAGACTCAAGGAAAGGGAGGTCCATGGGATGTCCGCGGGGAGGGGTGACGCTCACGCTACTCGTGCCGTCATGTCTCCGCAAGACACGAACCCCCTCCTGGACGCCGCGAAGCCGAGGTTCCAGGAGGGGGTTCGTTGTCGCGCAGCCCGCCGCAGGCGGGCGAAGCTAAGCGTGAATGGCCGCTACTGGATTCGAACCAGTGACTTCCACCGTGTGAAGGTGGCACTCTCCCGCTGAGTTAAGCGGCCGGGAAGCGCAGCCCAGTTAATGGGGCGGTGCCCGCGCCGTCAAGCCTCCCGGATGAGTCGACCGCATGATCCCCACCGAGTTTCGCCTGGAGCATGTGGCCGCCGGCCTGGTGGAGCGCCTCGATGGGGCGCGTCGCAGCTTCGACGATGAGGACGCGCTGCGGGCGGGGTTTCGTCGCATCACGGCTGAGCACCTCGACAGCGTGCTGCGCGCCGACTCCGACCTGCGCTTCGTGCCGGGGCACGAGCAGCACGAGGCCTTCTTGCGCCGCGAGGTGGTCGACACGCTGCTGCCACGGGTCTGCCGCGATGCGCACGCGATGAATGTCGCCGAGCGCGCGGGCTTTGGCTTCGGTCCGCTCGCTGCCCCCATGGGCCGGCTGGTGCTGGTGCTGGCCGGCATGTTCGGCGTGTACCTGATGATGCGCGGCCTCGCGCGTGTGCCGGGAGGGGTGTGGATCTCGCTGCTGGCGCTGGGGATCCCGTTCCTGCCCGATCTCTCGGCCCGGTTTGCGGTGCGTCGCTACAGCCAGAGCCTGGCGCAGACGCTCGAAGACCTGGGGCGCATCCAAGATCAGGTGGCCGAGCACCTGCCGGATGGCCTGCTGCTCGACGCGTCGCCGGTCGCGGCCAAGCCTGCGGCCCCCGTCGGTGTCGATCCAACGACACGTCCTCCCACCGGGCTCTCCGACGGGTGATGCTGCACGCGCGAGGGAGGTCGGGCTCCCTGGGGAGGTACGCATGGCCGAGCGCCCAGTCATCTCACTGAACGCCACAAGGCGCCGCCTGCGCTGGGGCCCGCTCGTCGCCGGCCTCCTCGTTTTCGTGGGCCTCGCCGCCTTCTGGTGGACCTTCGCTCAGCGCGTGGGCGTCGATCAGATCGCGGTGCGCCAGGTCTACTTCGGGCCCGGAAAGGGCGTGCAGGCCGAGGCGCTCCACGGGCCGGGCCTCCACCTCGTGGTCCCAGGCATCGAGCGCCTGCACCTGTTCCCCAGGGACCTGCAGGCCCTGCACTTCAACGACCAGGCCGAGGCCGGCGCGGGGTCGGGCTACTACGCCGACGAGAACACCTCGCGCTCCATCCGCATCCAGACCTCAGAGGGCTACCAGGTCACGGTCGATGTGAGCGTGCTCTACCGGATCGTCGACCCCTACACCCTGCTCACGAAGGTCGGTGAGGGGCGCCTGTTCGAGACGCAGGTGGTGCAGCGCCTCTCCGACAAGATCTTGCGCGAGCAACTCGGCTCGCTCAACGCGGAGGAGTTCTACAACGACGACGTGCGCATGGCCGAGGTGGAGGCCGCCCGCGAGCAGCTCACCAACGAGTGTGCGCCGTGGGGCATCCAGGTCGTGAACGTCCTGCTGCGCGAGTACGTCTACGACAAGCGCTACCAGGAGGCGATCGAGGGTCGTAAGATCCAAGACCAGCGCGTGTTCAAGAACCAGGCCGAGTCCGTGGCTGCGATCCGAGCCGCCGAGCGGGACCGTGTGATCGCCGAAGGCAAAGCGCGCATCGAGGTCGAGCGCGAGCGTGGCCGGGCCGAGGTGTCCGGCATCGCCGCCGAAGCCGATCTCTACGCCCGCCAAAAGGTGGCTGAAGGTGGCTTGCTGGTGGCGCTGGCCGAAGCCCGCGGCACCGAGCTTCAGAACCGTGCGCTTCAGGCGGGCGGTGCCCAGGCGGTGGTGGGGCTCGAGATGGCTAAGGCACTCGATGGCACCGAGGTGATCGTCATCTCCACCACGGGTCCAGGCGCGATGAACCCTCTTGATCTCGACAGCATCCTCGGGGGTTTCTGATGCGCACCGCTTGGCTGGCCGTCCTCCTCTCGCTCTCGGGTTGCACCGCGAACACCGGCTCCACTGAGGTGGGCGTGCGCGTGGTGAAGGTGCCGATGTTCGAGGCGCGGGGCGTGCAGCCCCAGATCTACGCCCCGGGCTCCACCCACGTGTTCTTCCGGCTCTTCTCCGACTGGCACGTGTTCGACATCGCGCTGCAGAACCTGGTGATGGTGCGTCGCGGTGGCAGTGAGAGCACGGGCCCCGTCGACAGCTCGCTGCGGTTCAAGACCATCGACGGCAACGACGTGAGCGTGGATGTCACGGTCGCGTGGCGCATCGAGCCGTCGAAGACGCCGTACCTCGCGCAGTTCGTGGGCCAGACCACCGAGCGCATCGAAGAGAAGCTCGTGCGGCCCGTGAGCCGCTCGATCATCCGCGACGAGCTCAACCAGCTCACGTCCGAGGCTTACTACCAGGCCGAGCGGCGCTTTCGGGTGGCGGATGCCGCCCAGGTGCGACTCAACGCGGTGCTGGGCAACGAGGGCATCGTGGTGGAGCAGGTGCTGCTCGGCGAGCACGCGTTCAACCCCGAGTACGAGCAGATCATCCGCGACAAGAAGGTCGCCGAGCAAGAGGCCGATCGCCTCGTCTCCGAGACCGAAGCGGCCGGCGAAGAGATGAACCGCGACCTCGAGCGCGCGAAGGGCGAGGTCAACCAGACCGTCGAGACCGCCCGCGGTGAGGCCGCCAAGAAGCGCCTGGAGGCCGACGCGATCTACTTCAGCCGTCAGAAGTCGGCCGAGGCGATCCTCGCCGAGCGCTCGGCCACGGCCGAGGGTCTGCAGAAGCAGGCTGAAGCGATGGCCGGTGCGGGCGGGGTGCGGCAGGTCAAGCTGGCGATCGCGCAGTCCCTGCAAGGCAAGCGCATCCTGTTCCTGCCGGCCGGATCGGGCATGGACGTGCGCTCCACCGACATGAACGCCCTGCTCCAGAGCTACGGCCTCGCCACCACCATCCCCGCGTCGCCGGCCAAGAAGGAGTAGACCTTGGCCCGCACGCCCTCGACCATGGTGCCGCTGGGCACGCCGATGCCGAGCTGGTCGTTGCCAACGCCGGCCGGCGAGGTGCTCACGCCGGCGCACGTGGCGCGCTCCCCGGTGCTCGTGGTGGCTTTCCTCTCGAACCACTGCCCCTACGTGAAGCACATCCACCCCACGCTGGCTGCGCTGGCGGATGCGATGATGCCGCGCGGCGTGGCCTTCGTGGGCGTGCACAGCAACGACTTCCGCGCGTACCCCGATGACGCTCCGGCCCTGGTCGCCTCAGAGTCGGCGCGTGTGGGCCTGCACTTTCCGCAGCTCATCGACGAAGACCAGGCCGTGGCGCACGCGTTCGCTGCCGCCTGCACACCCGACTTCTTCGTCTACGACCACGACCGCCGCCTCGCGTACCGAGGTCAGCTCGACGATGCGCGCCCGGGCAGCTCCGCACCCAGCGATGGGGCCGATCTGCGCGCTGCCCTCGAAGCGCTGCTGGCGGGTGAGCCGGTGCCGGACGTGCAGCACCCGTCGATGGGCTGCAACATCAAGTGGAAGGCCGAGTAGGCCGGCAGGGGACCCGCGTGGCTGAGCCGTTCAAGGAGCTGGTGAACGCCGAGGCGGCTGCACGCCTGGGCGGGTTGATCGCGGCCGCATGGCCGGCCTTTCCGCTGGCCCGTTTTGTGGAGGCCGCCACGGTCGGCCTGAGCGACCTGGAGCTGAAGGCGAGGGTGGTGCACGTCGCCGGCGTGCTCCGGTCGCACCTGCCGCCGGCCTGGCCCGACGCTGTGGCCGTGCTCGCGGCCTCGCTGCCACCGCCCCTGCCCGACGACACCGAGGTGAGCCAGGGCTTCTTCCTCTGGCCCCTGCTGCAGGTGGTGCAGGACCACGGCCTCGCCCACCCCGCCGAGAGCCTCGCGCTCCTGCGCGAGATGACGAAGCGCTTCTCGGCCGAGTTTGCGGTGCGCCCCTACCTGCTGCGCCACCCCGAGCTCGCTTGGGGCACCCTGGCGGGCTGGGCCACCGACCCCGATGTTCATGTTCGCCGCCTGGTGAGCGAGGGCACCCGCCCGAGGCTGCCGTGGGGACAGCGCCTGTCGATCGCCGAGGTGGATGTTCGGCGCGGACTGGCCCTGCTCGATCGGCTCGTCGACGACCCCTCGGCTTACGTGCGGCGGTCGGTGGCCAACCACCTCGGCGACGTGGCAAAGGACCACCCGGCGCTGGCGCTGTCGGTGGCGGCGCGGTGGCTCGCTGAGCGCCCCGAGCGTCGTCCGCTCGTGACCCACGCGCTGCGCCACCTGCTCAAGGGTGGGGATGCCGAAGCCCTCCGCTTGCTCGACCTCGCGGGGGCCGAGGTGGAGGTCGGGCCGGTGGTCGCGACGCCCCACGAGGTGCGGGTGGGTCAGGCGGTGACGGTGTCGGCGTCGATTCGGGCCCGGTCGGCCGGCACCGTGCGGGTGGACGTGGTCTGGCAGTGGCCGGCCCTGCGCGGCGGGTGGTCGTCGCGCACGTTTCGGGGGGCGGACCGCGAGCTCGCGGCGGGAGCGACGTGGGAGTTCAGCAGCTCGGTGTCCACGCGGCCTGTGTCGACGCGCCCCACGAGGCCAGGGTCCCAGCGCCTCATCCTGCGGGTGAACGGTGCCGACCAGGAGCCTGTGGGCTTTGAGCTGGTGCCCGTCGTCTAGCGACCCGCCCGCCGCAGCAGCGCCTCGATCATCGCGCCCGCCACGTCCGCTTTCCCGAAGGTCTCAGCCTGCGGGAAGTAGCAGGGGCTGTTGACCTCCAGCAGGTAGTGCTGACCGGACGGATGCTCCAGCACGTCGGCGCCGCCGAACGCCATGCCAGACGCGCGTGTGCCCTCGATCGCCAAGCGTGCGGCCTCGGGGGAGGGCACGAGGCCGTAGTCGGCGGGATCGGCGCTGGGCGTGCTGCGGAAGTCGTTGGGCTTGAGCGGATTGCGGTAGGCCGTGATCGCGACACCCTCGACCACGATCACCCGCCAGTGGACGGCGTTGTCGACGTAGGCCATCAGGCGCACCTCCTCGCCGCGGGCCCACAGGAGGTCAAGCAGGCTCGTGAGGGCCGGCAGGCTGTCGACGCGCAGCGTGCCCACGCCCAGCTCGCCGCCCGGCACCTTCACCACGGCGGGCAGGCCGCCCACCCAGTCGACGAAGGACTCGAGCTCGTCGCGGGCGCTGGGGCGCAGCGTCACCGTGCGCGGGGTGGCGAGGCCTGCGCGTGCGAAGGTGTGGGGTCCCACGGCCACCACCACGTCGGGGCCGCGCGCATCGAGGTGAAAGGTGGCCACGCCCGGCTGCCAGAGCTGGCGCTCGGCGTCGTAGGCCGCCTTGCTGGTGGCGGCGGCGTACAGCAGGGTGCCCGCAGCGAGGGGACCCCTCCGAGGGTCGAGGAGGGTCGGGTCCAGTACGGCCACCGTGAGCCCCCGCGCGACCGCCGCTGCGCGCAAGGACTCCACGGTCTGGACGGGCGTCTGGGGCTCGGCGAGCAGCACCAGGTCGGGGTGGGGCACCGCGACCACCAGCTCAAGGCGCACCACCTGCTCGCGCGCGGGGCTCAGCGCGAGGTGGTGGTCGGCGTCCACAGCCAGCCCGAGGACCGGTGCGACCTGCCCGCGGGTGGCGGGATCGCGCGCGGCACCGCCAGGGCTGGCGTCCAAGAACACGAGGCGCGTGGCCCCATCCGCCGCCGAGGAGGCGCGGTGCGCGCCAGGTCCGAGCACCAGGAGCGTGGCGCTCGCGAGCGGGCCGAGGCCCGTTCCTGCAGCCGCCACGTCGGCGTGATCGAGGGGCAGGTCGACCCGAGTGACCTCCCCAGGGATCGCCGCCGGCGCGAGGGCGCCCAGGCGCGCGCACGCAGCCGCATCGAGCACGGGGGTGACGCGCATCCAGGCTCCCGCGACGCGGATCAGAAGGGCGCGGGCTCGGTCGTGAGGCTCAGGCGCATGCGCGCGCCCATCGCCACACCAGCGTCGTTGTAGTCGTTGTTGAACGACACGAGGTCGTCGATCGTGACGAAGAGCAGGCTGTCGGCCGTGGGGCCGAACTGGAGCACGACGGTCTCGCCGCGGGCGAGGGCCACCTGGAACTTGCCCACCTTGTCCTTGGCCGTGGTCTTCGTGTCGTCGAGGCCGCTCACGACGGCGTCGAGCACGAGCCCGCAGGAGGGGTCGGCCGAGGCATCGCCCACCACCGTGATCGCGCAGGCGACGGCGCTTCCGTCGGCGAAGTCGAAGTACGCGGGCACGTCGCGACCTTCCAACTCGACGCGATCGGCGGTCTTCTTGGAGGCCTCGTCGAACCTGAGCGCCTCCTTCTTGGCGTGCTCGCTGGCCGCCGAGCCCGCGGGGGTCTGACGGAACCTCTTGGCGGCGGACTCGCGCTGACGCTCCTGCTTCACCTTCGCCTCGATCACGCGCTGGCCAAAGGCAGGCGTGGCGAAGGTCTCGGCCTTGATCTTGGCTTCGGCCACGCTGGCCACGCTGCCATCCCCACACACGGCCTCAGCGGCGTGCGCGGTGGACGAGGCCGTGGCGAAGCGGGTGACCACCGCGGCCGCACCGAGCCCGATCGCCGCGCGCAAGAGGTCGCGTCGGTCCAGCATGGGCTGCACCGGAGGGGCGGCGCGCGTGCTGCCGAGGTCCTCAGTCGGGGACTGGACGGGGGCGGCGGCGTGATCGGCGGTGGGCTTCATGGAACCTCCTTCGGCGTGGTGGTGCAGCCATCGCGCGCCCACCGTAGCCTGACCACCCTGCGCAGACCTATCGAACGATGCCGGAAGCCCCACAAGCTTTTCTTTCGCTCTGTCGCTTGCCTGCATAAGGTCGGGGGGAGTCGAGGTGACCATGTCGCGCGGTCCGTTTGTGGTCTTCCTGTTGGCAGCAACGCTCCTGGGTGCAGCGGGTGGCTTCGCGGTGGGGGTGCGCCGGGTTCCCGAGCCAACCCCGTGCCCGCCGCCCTCGGCGGCTCAGGTGGAGGTGCTGTGCGCCACATCGGCCGTAGCGGCTCAGCCCGAGCAGCTCCGCGAGGCGCAGGCCCAGGTCGACACGCTGGTCACTGCGCTCAAGGCCAAGGAGGATGAGCTCTCGGAGGCCCTCGCTAAGGTGGAGACGTCGGCCGACGCGCGCGATGCGATGGTGGCGAAGGCTCGCTCGCTGGAGAAGGACGTGTTCGCGCTGCGGGGTCAGCTCGGCCAAGCCAAGGACGAGCGCGATCGCCTGCTGGAAGAGCTGCGCGCCACCGTGGAGAAGCTCGACTTCCAGGTGCAGGCCACGGAAGCCGCGCGGGCCGAGGTGGTGGTGTGGCAGGGCCGCAGCACGTCGGAGCAGTGGCGCGGCTTCCTGGCCGAGTCGAAGAACCAGGTGTGCGTGCGCGGCACGGCGAAGCGGGTCGAGGGCTGCCAGGAGGCGGTCGATGGCGTGTTCAGCCCCGATCTGCGAACCCGCTACGTGGCCTGCCTCGAAGCCGGCAGCGCCAAGCCCTCGCTGGGCCGGCTGGAGAAGGGGCAGTCGCTGCCTGCGTTTGCGGTGCCCTTCCCCGAAGACCGGCGCTTCCCCGACAAGGGCTGGTACGTGCTGCTGTGCGACCCCACGCTGCCCGAGGCAGGCTCGGGGAGCCAGCCGATTCCGTAGCGCCTACTCGCGCACCTCGAGGTCGAGCCACAGCCACAGCCGCTTCAGCGGGGCAGGTGCCCACCAGTTGGCGTCGCCCAGCAGCACCATCGTGGCCGGCACCAGCAGCGCCCGCACGATCGTGGCGTCCAGCGCGATCGCCACCACCATGCCCACGCCCAGCTCCTGGATGAACAAGAAGCGGCCGGCGGTGAAGCCCGCCACCACCACGAGCAGCAGCAGGGCGGCGCGGGTGATCACGCTGCCGGTGTTCTGGAGGCCCCGGGCCACGCTCATCGCGTTGTTGCCCGTGCGATCCATCTCCTCCTTGATGCGGGAGAGCAGGAACACCTCGTAGTCCATCGACAGGCCGAAGATCACCGCGAACATCACGACCGGGACGGTGAGATCGATGCCGCCGGGGGGCTCGAAGCCGAACAGGCCTGTGAGGTGGCCATCTTGGAAGATCCACACGAGCGCGCCGAAGCTCGCGCCGATGCTCGCCACGTTCATCAGAACGGCCTTGATCGGCACCACCACCGAGCCGAAGGCCACGAACAGCAGCACGAGGTTCACGCCCACCACGAGCGCGAGGGCGAGCGGGAGCTTCGCGGAGAGGGCGTCGCGCGCATCCAGGATCAGGGCTGTCGGGCCGCCCACGAGGGTGGTCACCCCGGGCACGCTCACCCCCCGCACCGCCCGCACCACAGCAGCGGCCTCGTCGGAGCGCCAGCGCGCCGTAGGCACCACCTCGATCACGGTGGCCTGAGTGCGCGTCGTGAGCTGCAGGGCGCCGCGCAGGGCGGGCGGCATGAGCGCGGGGTTGCCCAGCAGGGTCTTCGCGATGTCGGGCTTTCGCATCGAGGGGGTAGCGAACGGTGAGCGCACCACCCGCACGCCCGGCAGGGCCTCCACCGCCGTGACGTAGGCGGCCACAGCGGCGACGTTCTCCAGGTCGAGGATCCGGCTCGCGGTCTTCACGTACACCAGCACGGGGGTCTGGCTCGTGGCACCGAACGCTGCGGGATCGTCGAGCAGCTCGTCCACCTGACGCACGTCGGTGTCGCGCGGGAAGGTGCTCACGTCGGGCATGATGGTGCGCAGGCGCAGGGTGGGGGAGGCGGCCACAGCGAGGCCCACCAGCACCACGACCGTGATGAGGACCGGGCGGGCCATCACGAAGGTGGCGATGCGCGCCCAGGCACGACCTTCGTCGGGGGCAGGGGTCGACGACCCGAGCTTGGGCGCCAGGATCACGAGCAGGGCCGGCAGCAACACCAGCGCCGCCGCCATCGCGCACAGCACCACGAGCGCGCCCGACACGCCGATGCTCCACAGGATGCCCAGCGGGAACACCAGCAGGGCGAGCAGGCTGCCCGCTACGGTGACGCCCGACACCACGATCGCGCGCCCCGACGTGCGCAGCATCCTGTCAACCGCCTCGGGTCCTGTGCGTCCCAGCGCCAGCTCGTCGCGGAAGCGCTGCACCAGCACCATCGCGTAGTCGATGGCGAGGCCGGTCCCGATGAACGTGCCCACGTTGAGCGCGAACACCGACACCTCGGTGAGCTGGGCCAGCACCCGGAGCACGGCGAATGAGGCCGGCACAGCGAACACGCCCACAGCGAGGGGCAGCGCGGCGGCCCAAGGACCGCGGAAGAAGATCAGCAGCAGCACGGTCACCACGGGCAGCGCGTAGATCTCCGCCCACTTCAGGTCATGGACGGCCAGCTCCTGCGCCGTGGCTTCGGCGGCGGCCGGGCCGCCGATCTGCACGTCCACATCCGCGTCATCCAGCACGACCCGCACACGCTGCAGCGCCTGGGACTTGGCTCGGGCATCCCCAGCCAGCTCCACCAGCACCAACGCCCGGGTGCTGTCGGCCGAGCGCAGCCCCTCGCGGCGACCGAGCGGCGTGTGGACCTTTCGCACGCCCTCCACGGCCGTGAGCGCTTCGTCCAGCGCCCGCAGGGTGGGTTCCAGGAGCGCGTCGGTGAGCGGCCGCTCCGGCGAGCCGAGCACCACCATCAGGTCGGGCTCGCCCACCTCCAGCTCCGCCATCAGCACGGTGCGCGCCTGCGCCGCCTCGCTGCCAGGGTCTTCCAGCCCGGCGGCTGCGAGCTCGTTCTGCACGCCGATGCCGTACGCCCCGGCGAGCGCGCCGACGATCAGGAAGGTGATCACCACCGTCCAGGGGCGGCTGGTCGCCCAGCGGGAGAAGAGCGCGAGCATCGATTCGAACTCCGGCACGGCCTGAGAGGCTACGGTCCCTCGGGGCTCGGCTGAACGGCAGGGGCGGGATCGGGACAGTTCCAGACCCAGGTCTGGTCTCGCTGGTCGAGCAGCTCGCACTGGCTGGCGAAGCCCTCGGGGGGCCGTCGGAAGGCGACGACGAGGCCGGGCGGAGCAACGTGCGTGCCATGCTCAGGCAGGGTCATCCACACGATGCCCTGCTCCTCAAAGCAGAACAGCGGACACGGCGGCGGCACCTCGTGCTCACGTGCCCGGATGTGCGTGCCCGTGAGGTAGAACTGCACCCCGCCCAGCGACCACGTGGGCCAGACCGTGATCGGCCGTCCCGCACGCTGGTCGTCGTAGTCGTGCACGCGCTCCAGGAACTGCGGCAGGTCGCGGTAGACCGAGTTCTTCGTGACCTGCACGGCGCCGCGGGGGAAGCTGGCCCCCACCGCCACCACGCCGATCACGGTGAGCAGGCCCCGCAGTGCCTGGGGCCGCACGCGGGCGAACGCTCCTGCGACGGCGGGTGCCGCCACCACGATCGTGACCGCCGCCACAGCGCTCCGCACGTACTGCACCTGGCTCGCGGCCAGCAGCACGGCGAAGGTGCCCACCGCGGTCACCAGCCAGATCATGCCGGCACCCTTACGCGACCCCCACAACGCCAGGACGAGCACCCCCACGGTCGGCCATGCGCCCACAAACTCGGGCACGGAGGAGGGGAGCCACCCCGGCAGCAGCTGGTTCACGAGGCCAAGGTGACCTCGGTCCAGGCTCACCTCGAACGCGAACGCCCGGGCGACGGTCTCGATGAACGAGCGGGAGTGGGCCACGCGGGTGTCGCCTCCCACGAGCAACGCAGGGAGGAAGGGCAGGAGCCCGATCGCCGCCGGCACGAACAGGCGCCACAGGCCCCGCAGTCCAGGCTGCCACCACGCGCCTGCCGCCATCAGCAGGAGGATCGGAGCGCCGAGGTAGTTCCACTGAGGCACGAGAAACGCGAGCCCCACCACCGCCAAGGTGCGGCGACGGGTGGGGCCTCGGCTCCACGCCTCGATGGCCACCATCAAGCCCGCCAGGGTGAGGCCCCACAGGGCGTAAGCGCGGTAGCGAGCGCCCAGCAGCACCGCGACAGGGTGGCAGGCGACGAGCGAGGCCGCGCCGAGTCCTGCGAGCCGAGACCCGGTGGTGCGGAACGTGGCGAGCCCCACCAGCGGGGCCGTGAGCGTGGACGCGATCACCGAGACCCACCGCGCCAGCGGCATTCCAACGGTCTCCGGGAACACCACGTTGAACAGGATGCGGTAGAGCGGCGGGTTCACCGCGACCTCCGGATCCGTGGCCAGCGCGAGCACGGTGGCCCCGTGGTAGAGCGTGGAGATCTCGTCGGGTTCGTAGGCGTGCGCGAGGCACTGCACCCGCAGCCACGCGCCCCATGCGGTCACCGCCACCACAGCGAGCGCAGCGGCGAGGTCGAGCAGGCGGGAGCGGTCCGAGGAGGGCACGTCGGGCATGGCGCGCTCTATTGCGGACCGCTCGGGCCGTCGCCACCGGGGCAGACGCGGGGCCGGTGCTCCCCAACGCCACCCGTGGCGTGAGCGCCCCCGACACCCCCCGTCAACTCGCCGACCTCGACCCTTGGCTACGCTCCCTCACCCCCTACCCGTGCGCCGAGCGGACAGAATGTGGCCGCCCCGCCCCCTTGTACGATTGCCGCGCCCTCCGGGAAATCGCCGCACGCCCTTGTACGCTTGCCGCACGCCTGGGACTTTCTCCGCACGCTCCGGACTTTCGCCGCGCGCCCTTGTACGATTGCCGCAGGCCTGGGACTTTTTCCGCACGCCGAAACGCACCGCCAGACCCCCACCTCAGGACGATCGGACCCCCACCTCAGGACGATCGGACCAACATCGCAGGTCGATCCGACCCCCACCTCAGCGTCGACGAACCGGCGGTTCGGCATCCGCTCCGCACCCCCCAAGCCCGACCCGCCGCCCAAGGGCTCCACCACGGTTTCGGCGGGTGGCGCGAGGACGAACGTGCCCGTCGCGCAGCCGCCCATCGAACCGTGGTGCCAACGGCACCCGCCGGCCACGGACCGCATGCGCGATAGGGTGCGTTCGCCCGCAGCGACGGGGCCCGCCGACCACCGGACCCGGTGGAGCCCGTGCCCGGCGAGTCGAGCGCCCCCCATGACGGGGCCCGCCGACCACCGGACCCGGTGGAGCCCGTGCTCGGCGAGTCGAGCGCCCCCCTAGGACGGGTTCCCCCACCAGCGCCCCACGCTTCCGGCGGCTAAGCCCCCAGGGCCTCCCGGAGCCCCCATGTCGCACCCTCAGCTCGCTTCCGTCGTCGACGCCGTGCGCGCCGCGCTCCCCGCTACGCTCGATCGCCTCGCGTCCTACGTCTCCCACCCGGCGATCTCCTCGCAGGTCGAGCACCACCCCGACGTACGGGCCCTGGCCGAGCGCATCGCGGCCGACCTCACGACCTTGGGGCTCGACCGGGCGCGCGTGCTCGATGTGGACGTGGTGGGCGGCGTGGCGATGCCGCTCGTGGCGGCCGAGTGGCTGCACGCAGGCCCCACGAAGCCCACGCTGCTGATCTACGGCCACCTCGATCTTCAGCCCGTGGGCGAGCCCGAGTGGGAGACGCCGCCCCATCAGGCCGTCCGTCGCGGCGACCGCCTGTACGCGCGCGGCAGCTCCGACGACATGGGCGGCTGGCTCAGCCACCTCGCCGCGATCGAGGCCTGGCTCAGCACCACGGGCACTCTACCGGTGAACCTCAAGCTGGTGATCGAGGGTGAGGAGGAGATCGGGAGCCCCTACCTGCAGCGCTACATGGACGCGTACCCCGACGTGTTCGCCGCCGACGTGATGGTGCTCACCGACTGCGAGAACCCCTCCCCCGAGGTGCCGGGCCTCACGATCAGCCTGCGTGGTCTGCTGGAGCTGGATTTGACCACGTCGGCGCTGGAGGCGGATGTGCACTCCGGTCTGTGGGGCAACATGGTGCCCGACCCCACGATGGCGCTGGTGATGCTGCTCAACCGCCTGGTCGATGCCGACGGGCGCATGGCGGTCGGTCGGGTGCCGGTGGACGCCGCGCGCAAGCAGGCCGCCACCCAGGTGCCGATCGGCAGCGACGTGATCCGCGAGGGCGCGCACCTCGCGCCGGGCGTCGACCCGCTGCCTGTGCGGGATCGCTCGGCGCCCGAGTGGATGTGGTGGCAGCCTGCCGTCACCGTGATCGCCACCACGCTGCCTGCGCCCGAGAAGAAGAAGAACGCGATCCGGCGGGCGGCCACCGCCACGCTCTCGGTGCGCCTCGCGCCCGGTCAGACCGGCGAGGAGATGACGGCGTTGCTGCGCGACGTGCTGCTCCGCGACGCGCCGATGGGCTGTAAGGTCGACCTCGTGGTGAAGCCGGGGTCGGGGTCGAGCTGGCTGTACCGGCCGAAGGGTCCGGCCTTCGAAGCCGCCGACCGGGCCTACGAGCTGGGGTGGGGTCGGAAGCTCGTGCAGATCGGCATCGGCGGCACGATCCCGTTCGTGGCGATGTTCGGTCAGCGCTTCGGCGACCTGCCTCTCATCCTCAACGGCGTGCTCGACCCGCTGTCGACGGCGCACGGACCCAACGAGAGCCTGCACTTGGGCGTGTTCGAGAAGATGCTCGTCACCAACGTGGCGCTCTACGACGAGATCGGGGCGCTCGCGCGGGACACGCTGCGCGGCTGAGGACCGCTCCGCGAAAAGGTACCTTGCCCGACCTTCGCCCTGCGCTGCGCGCGTTGCGCGTGTAAGATGGCGCCGTGGGACCGCTGGGGCCCGACGAGGGGGCCCTGATGCGAATGATGGTGAACGCAGCACTCTTGGTGTCGATGGCCTGCACCAACGAGGCCGGCGTCACCACGCCCGAGCCGCTGAACTTCACGGCGCGTCCCGAGGGCAGTTCGCTCGAGACCGAAGACGTGCGGGTGGTCGTGCCGGCGGGTGCGGTGAGCGAGGCGGTGGAGATCACGCTCGTGCCAATCACTGAGCGCCTGGGCGGGCTCGACGTACGCTCGGTAGCGTGGACGTTTGGACCCGACGGGCTGGTGTTCAACACGCCCATCTCGGTGAGCATGGCGTTCGAGGGGGATGACGGCGCGTCGATGTGGTGGACCTCGGGCGATGGATCCGGCCTGGAGGCGCTGCCTACCGACCGCCTCAACGGCTGGGCCACAGCGGCGGTCTCGCACTTCTCGGAGGGCGTGGTCGCGGGCGATGACTGCAGCTGCGACACAGCGGTGACGTGCGTCTGCGATCCGGCCGAGACCTACGACACCGACGCCGATCCCGAGACCGACGAGGGCGTCGACACGGACTTTGTGGACGACACCGACGACACCGTGGAGACCGACGACCCGGCGGACACGGACGACACCGTGGACACGGACGACACCGTGGACACGGATCCCGTGGACGACACGGACGACACCGTGGACACCGACATCGCCGTCGAGACGGACGGGGAGGACAACACGGACGACACCGTGGACACCGACGACACCATCGAGACGTTCGACACCGACACCGAGTCGGACACGATCTTTCCCGACACCAACCTCGACGACACCTACGAGCCGTGGACCGACACCGCGTGGTCGAATGGCGACACGGACACCGACACGGACACCACCACCCCGTGGGACACCGACACCGACACCGACACGATCGGCACCCCGGACACGGACACGGAGTCCGACACGATCTTCCCGGACACCAGCCTCGACGACACCTACGAGCCGTGGACCGACACCGCGTGGTCGAATGGTGACACGGACACCGACACGGACACCACCGCCCCGTGGGACACGGACGGCGAAACCGACACCGACACGATTGGCACCCCGGACACCGACACGGACACCGACACCACGACGCCGTGGGACACCGATCCCGACACGTTCGACGGCTTCAGCGCCAGCGCCCCTTGAGGGCTAGCTCAACCCGATCCGGTGGGATGCGTTAGGACGCGGCCCCGCTCCGGAGCCTGTTGTGGACCTGCGTGCCGAGATCAGCCGTCGCCGGACCTTTGCGATCATCTCGCATCCGGATGCCGGCAAGACCACCCTCACCGAGAAGCTGCTGCTCTACGGGGGTGCGGTGCACATGGCGGGCGCGGTGAAGGCCCGCAAGACCTCGCGCCACGCGGTGTCGGACTGGATGGCGATCGAGAAGGAGAAAGGCATCTCGGTGACCTCCTCGGTGCTCCAGTTCGACTACCAGGGCTGCCGCCTCAACCTGCTCGACACGCCGGGCCACGCCGACTTCTCCGAAGACACCTATCGAACGCTCGCCGCCGTCGACGCGGCGATCATGCTGATCGACGTGGCCAAGGGCGTGGAAGATCGCACCCTGCGCCTGTTTGAGGTCTGCCGGATGCGCAAGCTGCCGGTGATCACGTTCGTGAACAAGTGCGATCGGCCCGGCAAGGAAGCGCTGGAGCTGCTCGACGAGGTATCGAAGACGCTCAACATCCGCACGGTGGCGGGCAACTGGCCCGTCGGTCTGGGCCCGGAGTTCGCCGGCGTCTACGACCGCGAGAACGACGACGTCTGCTTGTTCGAGCGCGTGGTGGGCGGCACCGAGCGCGTGCCCGTGGTGCGCATGAAGCGCGACGATGAATCCCTGGCCGAGCGGGTGGGCGACCGTGTGGCGCGCACGCTCACCGACGAGCTGGAGCTGCTCGAGATGGCCGGCGACTCCTGGTCGGTCGACGACTTCCTCGCAGGCGACGTTACGCCCTTCTACTTCGGCTCGGCGATGACCAACTTCGGCGTGGGCGAGCTGCTCGATGCGCTGATCCGTCTGTTCCCGCCGCCGCGGTCCCGCCCTTCGGTGGAGGGCGAGCGCGAGCCCACCGACCCCAGCTTCTCGGCCTTCGTGTTCAAGATCCAGGCCAACATGAACCCCAAGCACCGCGACCGCATCGCGTTCATCCGGGTGGTGTCGGGGCCGTTCGAACGCGGCATGGACGTCACGCTGGCGCGGTCCGGGAAGACCATCAAGCTGTCGAAGCCCCACAGCTTCCTCGCGCAAGAGCGCAGCATCGTGGAAGACGCTGTGCCTGGCGACATCGTGGGCCTCTACGACCCCGGCGAGCTGCGCATCGGCGACACGCTCTACGCCGGCGCGCCCGTGCGCTACCTGGGCATCCCGCGCTTTGCGCCCGAGCTGTTCGCGCGCATCGCGCTCAAGGACCCCACCAAGCGCAAGCACCTGCAGGTGGGTCTCACTCAGCTCGCCCAAGAGGGCACGGTGCAGCTCTTCTTCCGCGAGGGACTCGGCACCGTAGACCCGTATGTGGGCGCTGTCGGTCAGCTGCAGTTCGAGGTGCTCAAGGAGCGCCTGATGGGTGAGTACAGCGTGAAGGCCGAGCTCGAGAACCAGCCGTGGCGCCTTTGCCGGTGGATCGTGGGCAGTGAAGCGGCCGTGGAGTGGTTCAAGAAGCGCTCCGACTTCCTCGTGGTGGAGGATCGCGACGGCCGCCCGGTGGTGCTCAGCCAGACCCCGTGGGCGCTGCGGTTCGCGCTCCAGGAGCTCAAGGGCCTCGAGCTGCTCGACGTGAGCCCGATCGACGCGCAGACGTAGACGTCAGTCCTGCGGAACGGTCAGCACCACGGCGCCGAGGGTCTTGTTGCTCGCGACAAGCGCGTGGGCAGCGTCCACTTCCGTGATCGGAAAGGTGCTGTCGAGGATCGGGCGCAGCGTGCCGTCGGCGAAGCGCGGCCACACCTCGCGCTCCAGCTCCGCGACGAGGGCACGCTTGGCGGCATCGGAGCGGCTCCGCAGCGTGCTCCCGACCACACGCAGCCGTCGCATCAGCAGGCGTCCCAGGTCGATCTCAGCCGAGCGTCCGCCCATCAGGCCGATGAGCACGAGCCGACCGTCGACCGCCAGGGCCTGGAGGTTGTCGTGGAGGTAGCTGCCGCCAACCGGGTCGAGCACGAGGTCCACGCCGCCCGGGGCCCAGGCCTGCACGTCGGCCAGCCAAGGACCCGCATGACGCACGCTGCCGCCCTCGGCGCCCAGCGCCACACACGCGGCGACCTTGTCGTCGCTGCCGACCGTGACCCAGGTGGGGTGGCCCCAGGCCCGCGCGATCTGCACGGCGGCCGTGCCCACGCCGCTGGCTCCCGCGTGCACGAGCACCCGGCACCCTGTGCGGCCGGCCAGCCCGCCCTCGGTCATCAGGTTGAGCCAGGCCGTGGCGAACACCTCGACGATCGCGGCCGCGTCCACGAGGCTCAGACCCGAAGGCACGGGCAGCACGTGCCCCGCGTCCACAACCACCTGGCTGGCGTAGCCACCCCCGGCGAGCAGCGCGCACACGGTGTCGCCCACCTTCCACCGGGTCACGCCGGGGCCCACCTCGGTGATCGTGCCCGCGCACTCGAGGCCCAGGATCAGCGACGCGCCGGGTGGCGGTGCGTAGGCCCCAGCACGCTGCACAAGGTCGGCGCGGTTGACGCCTGCGGCAGCCACAGCGATCCGCACGGAGCCCGCCGGCAGCGCCGGCGCAGGCACCTCCACCCAGCGCGCCACGCCTGCGTCGAGCTGCACCGCATGCATGGTGCTCACCGGGTGGAGCCGGGGATGGCGGTGGGCCACTCCGCGAGCAGCCAGGCGAGCACCGCGACGCTCGCCACGTTCTGGCGCACCAGCGCCGGGTCGACCTTCTCGAAGGTGTCGGCCTCCGTGTGGTGGACCGGCCAGTAGCCGGTCTCATCGTGGTCGAGGCCGAAGTTGAGCGTGCCCTGCGCCGAGAGCGGCCCGATGTCGGCCCCGCCCCACGAAGCGCGGAAGCGGTTCGACCCGAAAGTAGCCAGCGGGGCGAGGTGGTCGCCAAATGCGGTGAGGATGGCGGTGATGTCGCCGGACTTCGGGTCTTCGAGGCCGGGGAGCTGCACCCGAAAGCCTGTGGGCGCGCCGGAGCCGGTGTCATCTTCCAAGGCCGCCACGATGCGCTCGCCCGCGTGCAGTCGTGCGTGCTCCTTCCCGCCCGCGAGTCCGCTCTCTTCATTCGTGTAGAGCACCACGCGCACCGAGCGACGCGGGGCCACGGGCAGCGCCGCCAGCAGCGCGGCCGCCTCCATCACGGTGACGCAGCCCGCGCCGTCGTCCTGCGCGCCCTGGCCCACATCCCAGGTGTCGAGGTGGCACGCCAGCGTGACGACCTCCTTGGGCAGCTCGCGACCTGGCAGCCAGCCCAGCACGTTGTGCGACAGCGCCGTCGCATCGGTGTGAGCCGAGGTGGACACGCGCATCCGAGGGGTGACGCCCGAGGCCTGCAGACGGGCCAGCCGTTCGGCGTCTTCCAGCGTGATCGCCAAGGCGGGCACGGCCAGAACGCCCTCCTCGTAGCGCTGCATGCCGGTGTGCGGAGAGGCGAGGCTCACCGGGGTGACCGAGCGCACGAGGGAGGCGACGCCGCCCACCTTCGCCGCTGCGGACGCGCCGCCCAGGCGGTAGCGGACGGTGGTGCCGTAGTCGGTGAACGGCACGTTCCACACGATGATGCGCCCCTTCGCGAGCTCGGCGTGGGCGGTGAGATCGTCGAAGTCGGAGACCACGAGCACGTCGGCCTCGATGCCCTCCGCCGGCGTGGCGACGCTGCCGCCCAGGGTGAGGGCAGGGAGCGTGGCGACAGCCGGCGACAGCAGCTCCACATCGGTGGTCCCGCGGGTCCAGACGGGCACCTGCACGGGCTCCAGGGTCGCGACGAGCCCGTCGGCGGCGAGCTGAGCAGCCCCCCAGGTGACGGCGCGCTCCAGCGCGGGGCTGCCCGAGAAGCGGTGTCCGATCGTGTCGCACAGCTCGCGCAGCTCGTCGTAAGGCTCGGACGACGCCAGCGCCGCGTCCACCAGGGCTTGGGCTGTGGCATCGAGGTCGGGCGGGGGAGGGCGCTTACCGGCCTGGGCGGGCAGCGACAGCACAAGCCACAACGTGAGCATGGACCCTCCGAGCCGGCCGCGTAACCTGGGGCGGAGACAGGATAGGGCGGGCCAGCATGATCGAGGATCTCGACCCAGGACAGCGGTGGCGGTACGGCGCGGTCCAGGCGGCCGGGCTGGGCGCGCTCGTGGGCGGCCTCGAGACCCTGCGCATCGCCTGGCAGCCCGTGCCGTGGACGCTGGCGGATCTTCTACCGATCGGGTTCGCTGCCGTCGTGATCAACGCCGTGGCCGGGGCTGTGATCGGCATGCTCGCGGGCCCGGTCCACACGATGCGGCGCACCCAGCACGGCTATCGAAACGTCGCGACCCAGCTCGGGATCGTAGCGGCCGCGCTCGCGGGCGTCGCCATGTGGGCGCGC
Organism: uncultured Enterobacteriaceae bacterium; assembly: GCA_964396405.1. GTDB lineage: Bacteria > Myxococcota_A > UBA796 > UBA796 > JACKEO01. Next base: position 52,380 of record CAYNFK010000009.1, on the reverse strand, counting down.
ACGGCTGAGCTGTGGGCCGCGGGCGACCTGCGGTGGTGGGTGGGGCCCGCCTTTTCGGTGCTCGTGGGGGTCATCGTCACGCTCAACAGCCGCTACCTGCTGGCCCGCAACGAGCTCGGTAAGGGCGTGGCCGTGTCGTGGCGCGCTGTCTCGCTCGGCGGTGCGTCGATGCTGGTGGGCGCAGGGGCGCTCATCGGCGCGGCCGGCTCAGGCGGGTCCGGGCAGGGATTGTCGTCCGACCCCCACGCCATCGTGATCACGGTCGAGGGTCTCTCGACCGCCGACGCGGCGTCGCTGCCGACGCTCGAAGCGCTGCGGACCACGTCCAGTTCGTTCACCTCCGCGATCTCCCCGTCGTCGTCGGCGGTAGCGAGCCAGGCCACGGTGTGGACGGCGCTGCACCCGCTGCGTCATCGCGCCCTGGCGGACGATCGTGCGATCACCGCGTCGTTCCCCACGGTGGCGGAGCGCTTGGGGGAGGCGGGCTACAGCGTCGCGGCGTTCTTGTCGTCGGCGAGGGTGTCGGGCGTGGGGCTGGAGCGCGGCTTCGCCGTGTTCGACGATCACTTCGGCGGCTTGGGATGGGAGCGTCTGGCGCTGGTGCAGGTGCTCGGCGGGGTGGGGGTGGTGCGTCGGAGCCCTGAGGCGACGGTCTCGCGTGCCCTGCGCTGGTTCGTGGGCACCGAAGGCGGCGGGCAGGTGATGTGGATCCAGCTCGAAGCGGCGGCTGGACTACCGCAGGTGGACGCGGCGCTCGCGCGGGTGCTGGGCGTGCTCGAGACCAGCGGTCGGGTGGAGCGCACGATGGTGGTGGTGGTGGGCACGCCGGGCCGCGGAAGTGGCCTGTCGGACGCGGTGGTGCGGGTGCCGCTCGTCCTGCGCACGCCGGGCAAGGGGCGGGTGCCCGAGGTGACCGCGCAGGTGCGGCTGGCCGACGTTCCGATGACGCTGCTGGCGTGGAGCGCGGTGCCACGCCCCGACGATGTGGAGGGACTCGACCTGCTGGCGTTCCTCGACGGCCGTCGGCAGGGGTCGGTGTGGACCTCGCTGGTCGGTCCCACCGAGGATGGCTGGCTTCTCGGGGTGCGGCAAGACGACGTGAAGGCCGTCTTCGATCCCGCGGCCGGGGTGGTGTCGCTGTTTCACCTGGGCGCGGATCCCGAAGAGCGCCGAGACCAAGCGGCGGTGCAGCCCGATGTGGCCGAAGCGGCGCAGCGTCAGCTTGATCCCGAAGCGGCTGCGCTGGAGCGGGTGGCCCAGGACCCGGTGCTCGGCAGTCGGCGTGCGGCGGTGCTGGCCGCGCTAGGCTCTGCGCCATGAGACGCTACACCGTTCGCCAGCTCACCGACGAGCTCACCGCCCTGCTCCAGGGTCGTTACCCCGCGCTGGAGGTGGAGGGCGAGATCACGCAGGTGGCGACGCCCGGATCGGGCCACGCTTACTTCACCCTGCGCGACGGCGACGCGATCTTGGGCTGCGTGTGCTGGCGCGACACCTGGCGCGGACTCAAACACCAGCCGGCAGCTGGCACACGGGTGGTCGCGCGAGGAAAGCTCGGCGTCTACAGCGGGAAGGGGGCCTACCAGCTCTACGTGCACGACCTCGCGCCCGCGGGGGAGGGGGCATGGGCTGCGGAGCTCGCGCGCCGGAAGGCCACCCTGGAAGCCGAGGGCCTGCTCGACCCTCGGAGAAAGAGGCCGCTGCCTCGATTCCCGCGCTTTGTGGGCGTCGCTACGAGCCTCACCGGCGCAGCGCTCCAGGACTTTCTCAAGGTCTCCGGCCAGCGCTGGCCCGCGGCGCGCATCCTGGTCGCGGGCTGCATGGTGCAGGGCCCTCAGGCTGCACCGTCGGTGGTGATGGCGGTGGACCGCCTGCTGCTGGACGGCCGCGCCGAGGTGATCGTGGTCACCCGCGGTGGTGGCTCGAAGGAGGACCTGCTCGCGTTCCAGGATGTGGGTCTGGCGCGGCACCTCGCGCACAGCCCGGTGCCGGTGGTGTCGGCTGTGGGTCACCAGGTCGACACCACGCTCGCCGACCTCGTGGCCGACGTGATTGCGCCCACCCCGACGGCAGCCGCCGTGCTTGTGCTTCCGGATGGCCCCGCGCTGGCTCAGCGTGTGGACGAGGCTGCGATGGCGCTCCAGGGTGGGATGCGTCGCCTCCTCGTGATCCGCCGGCGGGAGATCACCTCCCTTCAAGCGCGCACGCGGCACCCCAGGGAGCGCCTGGTCGACGCCCGACGGCGGTGCCGGGCCCTGGAGGAGCGCCTGCACGCGGCCCTCAACCGGCGCCTGCCCGAGGCCCGGCTGCGCGTCACTCGCCTCACCGAGCAGCGCGATCGCCTGCTCGCACGTCGCCTGGAGCGCAGCCGGGACCGTGTGGAGCTTGCCCTGGCCCGCGCCCAGGCGCTGTCCCCTCAAGCTGTGCTGGCCCGTGGATACGCGGTGCTCGTGGGTCCGGGGGGCGTCGTCACCCAGGTGGGGCAGGCGCAGCCGGGGCTGCAGCTCTCGGCGCAGGTCGCGGACGGGCGGTTCGACGTGGTGGTCGCCCCACGGGGGCCGACAGGCGGTTAGGCCCGCCCTGGGGAGGGGATGGATGCGTACATGGGTCGTCGCGACCGTGCTCGGCACCCTGTTGGCCTGCGGTCGCGAGCCAGCGCCTCCCGTGGTGGAGGCCCCCACGGCGCCCGAGGCGCATGAAGCCGTTCTCCAGATCACCGAGCGCGTCACGCGCGAGCTCGACTGCACCAAGTCGGTAGCGCGCTACCTCTGCTCCCTCACGCTGCTGCCGGGCGAGCCGTTCGAGCTGCCCGCGGCGAACACCACGTGGATTGGCGTCTCGGTCGCTGTGCGCGCGAGCCGCACGCTCGAAGATGGCGCGCTGGAGACCGCGTCGATGGCTCAGCTCACGCTCGGTCCGAAGGGCGCGTGGGTCACGGCCGTGCGGCCTTCGAGCGAGGTCGAGACGGTGGCGATGGGCCAGGTGCTCACGAACGCAAGCATGGCCGCCAAGGGCTCGGCCACCCAGATCGAGGTGCCCTTCGATCTGCTCGACTACCTGCGGGCGAGCGGCGACACGATGGTGCCGTGGCCTGTGCGCCGCGACGAGAACGGCTGGGCCTTTGATGCCCGACACCCTGCTCGCCTCTACCGGGTGCCGGCGTCCGACCCGCGCCCTGCGAGCTTCGTAGTGGTGGAGGTCGCGCCGTTCGGCTCCTACGTCTCGGTGTTTCCCGACGTGCCGCTGGTGGAGGCCACCGGCGGGCCCCAGGCCCCCAACGAGCCCATCGTCAACGATCCGCCGCCGCCCCCCGGCTCCATCGTGCCCCCCGAGTAGGCACGCCCCTCCCGCGCGGCTCCTGTCGCGAGGAATCTTCCCCCGCTTCCCCCCAGTTGCATGTACGCCTGGCTCGCCAATCGCCTCACCCAGCATCCTTGGATCTCGACGGCGATTCTCGCTGTTGCGACCTTGGCCATCGCGGCTGGCGCGTTGTTCATCCGGTTCGACTTCAGCGTGTCGTCGTTCTTTGGGTCGCGTGATCCCGAGACGGCCTACCTCACGGAGTACGAGGCCAGGTGGGGAGCCGCCGATCTCCTGATCATCGTGGCCGACGGCGGCGAGCGCGGGCTCTTGGATCGCGAGCGCCTCGACGAGCTCGATGGCCTGGCCGGTAAGCTGGAGGCTGTGGAGGGCGTGGGGAAGGTGATCTCGGTCACCCGTGTGCCCCGCGTGAACCGAGGCCTCGCAGGCACCTTCATTCCGGTGCCCCTGCTCGCGACGGCCCCTCGCGCGCCCCAGGACGATCCACGCGTCGTCGCATGGACCAAGGCGCTGCTCCAAGATCCTCAGGTGGTGCCTCAGTACCTCTCGGCCGACGGCCGCTACGGCACGATCCTGGTGGCGCTCGACGTCGACACGAACGACCTCACGCAGGTCAGCGGTGTGGTGGAGAAGATCGACGCGCTGCTCGCGGAGCACCCGGTCGAGGGCGTCACCACCTACGCGGCAGGCGTGCCGGCCATTCGAGCGAACGTGCTCGACGTGGTGGTGGCCGACCAGGTGTTCGCCGTGCCGATCTCGGCGGTCCTCATTGTTGGGATGCTCGCCCTCCTGTTCCGCAGCTCTCACGGGATCCTGATCCCAGGCGTGGCGGCGGGCCTGCCGTTGGTGATGCTGATCGGCTTCATGGGCTGGATGGGCGAGCCGTTCGGACTGCTGAACCAGGTGTACCTGGCGCTGATCCCCGCCATCGCGATCGCCGACGCGGTGCACCTCGTCGCTCGGTTCCACGAAGAGTCGCGCGAGGATCTGGCGAAGTCGGGAGGCCTCACCCCCGCGCAGCGCGACGCCGCCATCGCACGCACCTTGCAGGCGATGGGCGTGGCGTGCTTGCTCACCAGCCTCACCACCATGTTGGGCTTCGGATCGTTGGTCACCACCGAGATGGGCGTGCTGCGCACCTTCGGTCTGTACGCAGCGGCGGGGGTGGGGTTTGCGTACCTCACCGTCCTGGTGATCGTGCCGCTGGCGCTGAGGTTCGTCAAGTCCGGCGCCCGCAGGCTGTCTGAGGGCAACTCGGGCCTGCTGGGGCGGATGTTGTCGGTGGCGGCACACCTCGCCGTGCGGCGCAGCCGCTCGGTGTTGCTGGGCTCCGCGGTGGTGGTGGGAGCTGCCGTGTATGCGGGGACCTGGGTGCGCACGGACTGGACGGTCACCGAGACCTTCCACCCCTCCCACCCGGTGAGCATCGCGAACCAGATCGTCGACCAGCACCTGGGCGGCGTGCTGGCCCTGGAGTTTGACCTGGAGGGCCCTCCCGGCGCGTTCGGCGACCCCAAGGTGTTGGCGGCGACGGATGCATTCGAGCGGGAAGCGAGCACGGCCTCCGCGGTGCGCACCACCATCGGGCCGGCCTCGTTGCTCCGCACCACCGCGCGCCTGGTGGCGGGTCGCGACTTCGTGCCCGACACGGCAGAGGGCGTGGAGAAGCTCTACACCATCGCGGACCAAGCCGGCATCGTCTCCGCGTTTGTGTCGCCCGACAGGTCCCGCGCGCGGGTGCTCGTGCGGTCGGCCGATGTCGGGGCCGTAGCGTTTCTCGCGCAGGGTGCCGCACTGGGAGACCAGCTTCAGGCCGACCTCGCTCCCCTCGGTGTGCGGTCGCACCTCACGGGGTCCACCTTTGTGTCGTCCCGGGGCATCAGCCGCGTCACCCGTGACCTCTACGCCAGTCTCCTGTCGGCCTTCTTGCTGATCGGCGTGGTGATCGCCGTGCTGTTCCGCAGCGTGCGCTACGGCGTGCTCTCGCTGGTGCCCAATGCCGTGCCCTTGATCGCTGGCTACGGCCTGATGGGGGTGCTGGACTGGGAGCTGGAGCCCGGTCGCGCCGTGGTGTTCACCATCGCCATCGGCCTCTCCGTTGACTCCGCCATTCACATGCTCTCGCGCTACCGTGAGGAGCGTGAAGGAGGGGCCGACAACGACGCCGCGATCGAGGGCGCTGTGTTCCACTCAGGGCGTGCGATCCTGATCACGTCGCTGATGCTCACGGTGGGCTTCGCCGCGAACATCTTCTCGCTGGCGCCTGCCAACGCGGCGTTCGGTCGGCTGGGCTCGGTCACCATCCTCGCGGGCGTGGTGGCGAACCTGCTCATCCTGCCGGCGCTGTTGAGCTTGGGCTTCGGGTCCAAGTCCACCGACCGCGGGGCGGACTCGCCGCTGTAGGACTTCGCCGCTGCTCGACCAGAGCGGCTAGATCGCCTTGATCTCGCCGGTGCCGTGGATGTCGACGTAGCCCTTCCAGACGCCTTCGCAGAGGTTGACCTTCGAGCAGGTCTGGCAGGCATCGGGGGCCTGCTTGAGGTCGAAGCGCTTGCGGTCCTGCCAGTTGAAGCGGCTGCGGCCGTCTTCGATGTGCTCGATGCCGAAGCCGTCGCCATCCTGGCGGACCGAGCAGTCGGTGGAGAGGTCGCGGTACTCGCCCATGTACTTCTTGAGCAGCGTGTCGTTGTCGCGCAGCGCAGGCGGGAGCGTGCAGAGCGGGAAGCCCCCAAAGGTGAGCGTGTTGCGCTTCCAGTGCGTCTCGGCGAGCACGATGCACTTCACCAGGTAGGGCACCACGCTCTTGTAGCGGGGGGTGATCTCGGGATCGCCCTCGGCGTAGCCCTCGGGTCGCACGAAGTTGAACCGCAGGTCGTCGAGGCCGATCTCGTCGTACCAGAACTTCATCATCGCGGGCATGTGGCGGTAGTTCCAGCCGTTCACCACGCAGTTCACCGACACGCCATCCGCGAGGAAGCCTTCCTTACGCTTGGCCGCCAGGTACTTGATCGCGTGCACCTTCTTCTCGAACACGCCGGGCACGCGCGTGATGCGGTCCTCGAGCTCCGGCGTGTGGCCGTGCATCGAGATGGTGGTGCGCGTGAGGCCGGCTTCCAGGAGCTTGTCGGTGAAGTGCTCGAGGCGCAGCTTGGTGGCGTTGGTGGCGAGCGCGATGCGGGTGAAGCCCAGGTCGCGGGCGTAGCCCACCGCTTCGACGATGTGGGGGTAGGTGGTGGGCTCGCCACCCAGGAAGCCCACCGAGCGGGAGCCCGAGGCGTGCCAGAAGTCGAGCTCGCGCTTCATCTCCGCCCAGTCCATGTAGGAGCGGTCTTCGCGCTTGGGCAGGCCGTCGATGCAGAACACGCAGCGGTTGTTGCAGGCCTTGCCGATGTTGATCTCGACGTTGCGGCGCACATCGCGGATGGCGTTGAACTCCTGGTTGGCGCGTGCCTGACCGGCCTTCTCCGTGGGAACGGGCAGCGGGCTGGTGATCTTGGCTTCGCGATTGAACAGGGCGTGCGCCATGCGCGGAACTCCCGAGCCGGGGGTGAGCAGCGGAGGCCCCCGCACGCGCGGACCTCCCAGTCGCCTATGGTACACCCAACCGCCCTCTCGACGCCATCCCCGTTCGTCACGCGGTGACAGGCTATGCTCTGGCGGGAGAGGCACCCATGAAGGGGATCGTGCTGGCGGGGGGGACGGGCTCACGCCTTCGTCCGCTCACGCGCGCCACCAGCAAGCAGCTGCTGCCGGTGTTCGACAAGCCCATGATCTACTACCCGATCTCCATCCTGCTGCTGGCGGGCGTGCGCGAGATCCTGGTGATCTCCACCCCCCAAGATGGCCCGTCCTTCCAGCGCTTGCTCGGCGACGGCAGCGCCTGGGGGGTGCGCTTCGTGTATGCGTCGCAGGCGGCGCCGCGGGGTATTGCCGAGGCGCTGCTGCTGGCGGAAGCGTTCCTCGATGGCGGCGCGAGCTTCCTGGTGCTGGGCGACAACCTTCTGTACGGTAGCGGCCTCACCGGCGTGCTGCAGCGAGCGGCCAGCTTGAGGCAGGGCGCGCACATCTTCGGCGTGCCGGTGCTCGACCCGCGCGCTTACGGTGTGATCGCCTACGACGGCGACCGGGTGACGGACCTGGTGGAGAAGCCCGCAGTGCCTCCGTCGCGGTACGCCATCCCGGGCTTCTACGCGTACGACGCCACGGCTCCGGCGCGGGCGCGCGCGCTCGTGCCTTCTGCTCGCGGCGAGCTGGAGATCACCGACCTGAACCGCAGCTACCTGCACGACGGGCAGCTGGAGGTCACGCGCTTGGGACGGGGCGTCGCGTGGATGGACATGGGCACGCCCGAGGCGCTGCTGGAGACTGCGTCGTTCGTCGAGGCCGTGCAGGCCCGTCAGGGTACGGCGATCGGCAGTCCCGAGGAGGTGGCCTGGCGGCAAGGCTGGATCGACGATGCCGCCCTGTTCGCATGCTCCGCCACGATGGAGGGCACCGCTTACGGTGCGTACCTCGCGGCCCTCCCCGAGCTGCCCAGGTGAGGCTGGAGCCCACGTCCTTGGAGGGGGTCTGCGTGGTGCAGGCACCGGTTCACCCGGACCGGCGCGGCCTGGTCACCGAGCTGTGGCGCGCGGGTGTGCCGGGTCTGCCCGAGGTGCTCGGACAGGTGAACCACGCGCGGTCGGTGCGCGGCACGATTCGGGGGCTGCACTGGCAGCTCGTGCCTGAGCACGGAAAGCTGATGGCGGTGCTCGCGGGCAGCATCCTCGATGTGGCTGTGGATCTGCGCGCGGGGTCCACCACCTACGGCCGGTGGGTGGGGGTGGAGCTCACGGCCGGAGAGGGGCGGCAGCTGTGGATCCCGCCCGGGTTCGCGCACGGATTCCAGGTGCTCTCCGACGTCGCCGACGTGCTCTACCAGGTCACCGCGCCCTTCGATCTGGAAGCGGGCCGGGGCGTCTGCTGGGACGACCCCGACCTCGCCATCCGCTGGCCGCTGGCCGAGGTCACGCTCTCCGATCGGGACGCAGCGCTCCCCCGGCTTCGCGACGTGGCGCCTGCCGACCTCCCCGGGAGGTCGGCATGAGGACCCTGCGATCGGCGTTGGTCACGGGAGGGGCCGGCTTCATCGGCAGCGAGCTGGTGCGTCAGCTCCTGGCTCACCACCCCGCCTTGCGGGTCGTCACCTTGGATGCGCTCACCTACGCTGGGTCGCTGCGGAACCTCGATGGGCTCGCCGACCCAGCGCGCCACACGTTTGTGCAAGCGGACGTGGGCGATTTCGCCACATGCCGCCACGTGCTCGCTGAGCACGGCGTCGACACGGTCTTCCACCTCGCGGCCGAGAGCCACGTCGACCGCTCCATCCACGGCCCTCGCGTGTTCGTGCGCACCAACGTGGAGGGCACCGCGTCGATGCTGGAAGCTGCGCACGCGGCGTGGACCGATCACGCACCAGGCGTGCCGCCCCGCTTTCACCACGTGTCGACCGACGAGGTCTACGGCGACCGCGAGGGGCACGCACCTGCACGGGAGGAAGACCCCTACGCTCCGTCCAGCCCTTACGCGGCGAGCAAGGCCGCGGCCGACCACCTCGTGTGGGCCTGGCGGCGCACGTATGGCCTGCCGGTGTCGATCACGTGGGGCAGCAACACGCACGGCGTGCGTCAGTTCCCCGAGAAGCTCGTGCCCGTTGTGGTGCGGGCGGCGCTGCGTGGCGAGCCCATTCCGGTCTACGGCGACGGCCTGCAGGTCCGCGACTGGATCAGCGTGCACGACCACGGCGCCGGCATTCTCGCTGCCGCCACCCGAGGGGTCGAGGGGAGGGGCTGGAACCTGGGATCCGGTGTGGGCACCGCCAACGAGGTGCTCGTCGCCGATCTGTGTGCGGCGCTCGACCGACTCCGTCCGGCGGGTGCTCCGCATGCGCGCTGGGTGCGCCGCGTCGCGGATCGTCCGGGTCACGACCGCGCGTATGCGATGGACGTCACCCGCGCGGCCGACGAGCTGGGCTGGAAGGCGAGCGCCCACGCGTCCAGCCTCCAGGCTACGGTCACCGCGCTGCTCGAGGCCGAGATCTGAATGCGGGTGCTGCTCGTCCCCAACACTGCCGCGTCGATGGTGTGGTTCCGGCTGCCGTTCCTGCGTGCGCTGCGTGCGGCGGGGCACCGGGCGTACGTGGTGGCCCCCGAAGGGCAGGGGGTCGACAAGATCCTCCAGACGGGCACGTCGTTCCTGCCGCTGTTCGCATCCCAGGGCTGGTCGCTGGGCACGGAGACGAAGCGGTCGTCGTACGTGTCGGTGGCCACCGATCTGGAGACGATGGCCGCGCTCCACCGGGCCTGCCGGGTGGTGAAGCCTGATGTGGTGCTGGCCTACACGCACAAGATGACGCTGCTGGCACCGCCTGCGGCCCGTCTCGCCGGCGTGCGCTCCGTCCACGGCATGGTCACGGGCCTGGGCTTTGCGCACCTCGGGGGTGGTGTGAAGCGCACGCTGCTGCGCGAAGGCTACCATGCGAGCTTGCGGGTGGCGTCGGCCGCCTGCGACAGCGTGATCGTGCTCAACCGCGACAACCTCGACGACGCGCGTCGGCTGCGGCTCGCACCGCCCCGCAAGCTGTTCCAGATCGACGGCGAGGGCGTCGACACGCACCACTGGGTGGCTGCAGCTCCCCAGCCTGAGCGGGGTCGGGTGACCTTCCTGATGGTGGCGCGGCTGGTGTGGCACAAGGGCGTGGCCACCTATGTGGAGGCGGCACGTCGGGTGCGTGCACGCTTCCCTGAGGCCCGCTTCGTGCTCGCCGGCGGCTCGGACCCCAAGCACCCCGATGCGGTGCCAGAGGCCACGCTCGCCGCCTGGCGGGCCGAGGGTGTGGTGGAGCTGCCTGGCTTCGTCGACGACATGGTGTCGGCGTACGCGGGCGCCGACGTGGTGGTGCTGCCCAGCCACCCCACGGAGGGCCTGCCGATGTCGATCCTCGAGGCCATGTCGATGAGCCGGCCGATCCTCACCACCGATGCGCCGGGAAACCGGGAGACGGTGGAGCCCGGCGTGAACGGCTGGTTGGTGCCGCAAGACGACAGCGCCGCGCTGGCTGCGCACATGGAGCGACTCCTGGAGCTGCCGTCGCTGGTGACGCAGCTCGGTCGAGCCAGCCGCGAGCTCGTGGTGCGGCGTTTTGATGCGGCCGTCGTGAACCGCGCGCTGCTGGGTCACCTCGGGCTGTGAGCGAAACGTACGGACGTTCCGACGATCCCGCCACGAGCACGGCGAACGAGGGCGCGCCCGTCCCCCAAACGGTGACGACCTGCGACAATCGGAGTCCTTGCACCGCCACACGTCTCGGGTAAGTGAGCGCTCACTCACCAAGTTAGTGACCAGACACTTACTCAGGTTCGGTGTGCCGATGGCTCGACCCCGCAACGTCAGCGACGAAGCGATCCTGGAGGCAGCGCGTGCTGCGCTCGTCGAGGATCCGTCGGTCTCGACCGGGTCGATTGCGGATCGGGTGGGCCTGTCTCAGGCGGCCCTGTTCAAGCGCTTCGGCACCAAGCTCGGGCTGATCCACCGTGCGCTCGACCTGGGAGTGCCCCCGAACTGGGTGTCGGTGTGTGACCGAGGTCCTGATGATCGCCCGTTGCCCGAGCAGCTGCGCGAGATCGGCATCGAGATGAACGCGTTCTTCATGATGATGGTGCCGCGCTTCGCAGCCAGCAAGGCGCTCGGCATCGACATCCGCGCGCTGCTCGCCAGCAAGAACACGCCGCCACCGCCGGTGGTCGGCTACCAAGCGATGCGCGGCTGGGTGGCCCGCGCGATGACCAGGGGCCTGCTGCGGACCACGGATCCCGGCAGCGTGGCCATCTCGTTCATGGGCAGCTTCCAGGCCCGCGCTTTCTGGAAGCACATGGGCGGGAGCTGGTTTCCCACCCCCATTCCCGACGACGAGGCGTACGTGGCGAACGTGGTCGACCAGTTCTGGCGCGGTCTCGCGCCCGAGGAGAGGGCTCCATGATCGGCGCACGGCGGGTGCGGATCGCTGGGTTCGTGGCGCTGGCCTGGCCGGCCTATGGATGGGCCGGGCAGGGCGCTGGGGCCGAGCTTCCTGAGCTTCCCGGTTCCTTCGCGGGTGTCGGCGGTGCCGGATCGGTGTCCGACGAGCCGTGGTGGACGCGGCTGGGGGAGCCGGCGCTGGCGGCGCTGGTGGAGGAGGGGCTCACCGGCAACTACGACCTGCGCGCCACCGATGCGCGGGTGCGCCAGGCTGAGGGTCTTCGTCTGTCGGCGGTGGGGGCCCTTCTCCCCACGCTGTCCTTCGATGCCAGCGTCAACGCCCAGCCCGCCAACCTGCGCTTCGTGGGGTTCACCGGGGCCGAGAACGAAGACATCGACCCCGGCCTCCTCTACTACCAAGGCTCCGCCGGGTTCAACGGCGCATGGGAGCTGGACCTCACGGGTCGCAACGTGCTGCAAGCGCAGGCCGCGGGACAAGACGAGAGCGCCGCCGAGAACGACCGTGCGGGTCAGCAGATCAGCCTGGCGTCGCGCATTGCGGGGGCGTGGTTTGATGCGGCCCTGCAGCACCAGCGGCTCGCGCTGCTCGATCGCTTGCTGGCGACTCAGCGGGATCTCGTGGAGATCGTCGAGCTGCGGCACGGGCGGTCGGAGGCCACGGCGCTCGATGTGCTGCAGCAGCGTCAGCAGGTGATGAGCGTGCAGGCGCAGGTACCGATGGTGCGTGCAGGCCTCAAGGTGGCCGGCCAGCAGCTCGCGGTTCTGGTGGGACGCACGCCGGATCAGCCGCCCACCGGGCTCCCCGTGACCCTGCCGGAGCTTGGGCCCGTCCCGGCTGCGGGCGCGCCGCGCGACCTGCTCGACCATCGCCCCGACCTGCGCGCCGCGCAGGACCGCCTCGACGCGAGCTGGCAGCGGCGGATGTCGGCGGAGCGTGCGCTGCTGCCTACGCTGCGCGCCAGCACCAACGCTGGATGGAGCTTCACCAACAACGCCGGCGCGATCTCGTTCGGTCTCCCCGATCCCAACCAGCCGGACGAAGAGTTCCGCTCCTGGTTCAACTGGGGCCTCGGAGCCACGGTGAGTGTGCCGCTGTTCAACCTGCGCACGATTGGGCAGGTGAAGCAGGCGCGTGCGGGAGAGCGCACGGTGGCCCAGCAGCTGGGTCAGGCCGAGCTCAACGCGCTGGCGCAGGTCGAGTCGGCGTTGGCGCAGGACGGCGAGCAGGCCCTTCGGCTCGCAGCGGTTCGTGAGCAAGCCGCCGCAGCGAACCAGGTCTTCGAGGTCGCCCGGGCTCGCTACGTGGAAGGCATCGGCGACTACCTCACGCTGCTCACAGCGCTGGTCACCTGGCAGAACGCCGAGATCAGCGCCCTGCAGGCCCATCGCGATGCCTTGAGTGCCCGTGTCGCACTGCATGAGGCCCTTGGCGGGCCGTGGACCGAGACCCTGTCCCGAGGTTCCCGATGAGGAACGAGACGATCCTGAAGTGGGTGCTGCCCGTGGTGTTCCTGGGGGCTGGGATGGCCGGCGTGGTCGTGCTGCGCTCGCTCGCTGCGGTGGCCGACCAGGAGCCCGTCGCGGTGCCTCCCACCTCCGTGGAGGTGGTCACACTGACGCCGATCACCAAGTCGGCGAGCGTCACAGCGCGCGGCACGGTGCAGGCCTCTGCGCGGGTGGACCTGGTGGCCCAGGTGTCGGGCAAGGTGGTGGAGGTGGCGAGCGGCCTCACGCCCGGACGTCGGTTCCGCCAGGGCGACACGATCGCGCGCATCGATCCCCGCGACTACGAGAACAACGTGGTGCTCGCGGAGGCCAACCTCCAGACCGCCCGCGTCGAGCTGCAGCTCGAACAGGGGCGGGGCGCGCAAGCCCGTCGGGAGTGGGAGCTGCTCGGAGCGGATGGGTCCAACCCGCTCGCGCTGCGCGAGCCGCAAGCTGCAGCGGCGCAGGCGCGGGTGGCCTCCGCAGAGGCATCCCTCGCTACGGCCCGCCTCGCGCTGGAGCGAACCCGACTGGTGGCCCCGTTCGACGCCATCGTGGTGTCCGAGAGCCTCGACGTGGGCCAGGTGGTGGCCCCTGGGGCTCCGGTGGCGGTGCTCATGGGCACCGAGAAGTTCCGGGTGCGCGTGAGCGTGCCGGTGCAAGACCTCCAGCTGCTCGACCTGGCCGACGCGGGCGAGACCGGGCCGCGCGCTGTGGTGCGTCAGCGCCTCGGCGACGGCACGGAGCTGTCGGTCGAGGGCTACGCCGTGCGCACCCTGGGCGAGCTGGATGCCGAGACCCGCTCCGCCGGCCTCATCGTTGCCATCGACCACCCCTTCGAGGTTCCGGCGGGCACACAGCCCATCCTGCCCGGTGCTTACGTCGAGGTGACCATCGACGGCCGCGAAGAGGCGGAGGTCTATGCCGTGCCTCGGTTGGCGCTGGTCGACGGCAGCGCCGTGTGGGTGGCCGAGTCGGACGACACGCTGGGTCGTCGCGAGGTCACGCTGGCGTGGAGCGCGTCCGACGTCGCCTACGTGCGCACGGGCCTGCAGCCCGGAGATCGGGTGGTGGTGTCGGCGATGAGCCTGCCTGTGGTGGGCATGCCGCTGGCCGTGACGGCGTCTGTGGCCGAGAACCAGTGAGGAGGGCCACGTGAACCACGAAGAACCCAGCCCGACCGAGCCCGTCAGCCCCGACATCCTCGGCAGCTTCATCGCGTGGATGACGCGCAACCCTGTGGCCGCCAACCTCATGATGGTGGTGATCTTCGTCGGCGGCCTGATGCAGGTGCGATCGGTGAAGCAGGAGGTGTTCCCGGAGTTCCAGCTCGACCTTGTGGCGGTGTCGGTGGCCTACCCAGGCGCCAGCCCCGCGGAGGTGGAGCAGGGCATCGCGCTGGCCGTGGAAGAGGCCGTGCGCGGGGTGGACGGCGTGAAGAAGGTCACGTCCACCTCCTCCGAGAACGTCGGCACCGTGATCGCCGAGCTGCTGGTGGGCGCCGACACCAAGAAGGCCCTCGCGGACATCAAGGGCGAGGTGGATCGCATCCGCACGTTCCCAGAAGAAGCCGAGGACCCGCAGGTGGTGCTGGTGTCACGCCGTCAGCGCGTGATCAACCTCGTGGTCTCGGGCGACCTCGACCTGATGGCCCTCCAGACGCTCGCCGAGAGCGCCCGCGCCGAGCTGCTCGGCCGAGGGGGGGTCACTCAGGTGGAGGTGCAGGGCCTCGCGCCGAACGAGATCGCCATCGAGATCGATCTGGCCACGCTGCAGTCCTACGGCCTCACCCTCGACGACGTGGCGCGGCAGGTGGGCTTTGCGAGCTTGGAGCTTCCGGGTGGCGCGCTCGAGAGCCCAGCCGGCGAGGTGCTCGTGCGCGTGGCGGATCGCCGACGCACCGGCGAGGAGTTCGCCGACATCGTGGTGCGGGGCGGGAGAACCGGCGGCGAGGTGCGTCTGGGCGACATCGCCACCATCCGCGATGGCTTCGAGGATGCCGATCAGGCCACGTACTTCGACGGAAAGCCGGCCGTCATGCTCGCCGCTTACCGCGTGGGTGACGAGACCCCAACGGGAGTCTCTGACGCGGTGAAGTCCTACGTGACCGACCTTCGGGCCAGCGTGCCGAGTGGGGTTGCGGTCACGGTGTGGGACGACGACAGCGAGCTGCTGAGGGCCCGAATCGACCTGCTCGTTCGCAACGCCCAGATGGGTCTCGTGCTCGTGTTCGTGGTGCTGGCGCTGTTCCTGGAGCTGCGGCTCGCGTTCTGGGTGGCCTGGGGCATCCCCACGTCCTTCCTCGGTGCCTTCTTCCTGTTCCCGTCGCAGGGTGTCTCGATCAACATGATCAGCCTGTTCGCGCTGATCATCGTGCTCGGCATCGTCGTGGATGACGCGATCGTCGTGGGCGAGAACATCTACGAGAAGATCGAGCGCGGCATGAAGCCGATGCAGGCGGCGATCGCAGGCACCGTCGAAATGATCACGCCGGTCACGTTCTCGGTGCTCACCACCGTGGCAGCGTTTGGGCCGCTCCTGTTTGTACCCGGGGTGTCGGGCAAGATCTTCGGGATCATTCCGATCGTGGTGATCTCGGTCTTGCTGCTGTCACTGTTGGAGTCGTTCTTCATCCTGCCTCGGCACCTGTCGCATGAAGCCGGTGCGGTGTTCTCGTTCTTGGCGCGGATCACCGATCCGGTGCGTCTGCGCATGTCGGCGGCCCTCGAGCGGTTTGCTGAGGGGCCGTACGATCGGTGGGTGCGAAAGCTTGTGGAGTATCGCTACGCCACCACCGGATTCCTGTTCGGGCTGGTGTTCATCGCGCTGGGGTTCGTCGTCAGCGGCGTGATCCCGTTCTCGTTTCTGCCGAAGACCGAGGCCGACCTGGTGCGCGCTTCGGTGCGCCTGCCGTTTGGCGTGCCGGTGAGCCAGACCGAGCGGGTGCGGGAGGTGTTGGAAGGCGCACTCAGCCGCACGATTCAGCAGTTCGATGCGCACGACGAGGTTCGTGGTCGTCTGACCAAGGTGGGACAAGGCGCAGAAGGCTTTGGTCCTGCCGCGGCCTCGGGCGCGCCCACCGGGAGTCATCTCCTCACCCTGGAGGTCGACCTCGTGCCCGTCGATCAGCGCAACTTCACGTCGGCCCAGTTCGAGGCGGCCTGGGCCGCCGAAGTGCCCGCTCTGGCCGGCATCGAGGCCATCGTGTTCTCCAGCTCGGCGGGCCCAAGCGGCGGCGCGGCGGTCGACGTCCAGCTCTCCCATGCCGACACGGAGGTGCTCGCCGCAGCATCCATGGAGGTGGCCGAAGCGCTGCATGGCTACGACACCCTGCGCAGCGTGCAGAACAGCTACGCGGCCGGAAAGGTCCAGCTCGACCTCAAGCTGCTCGACACCTCGCGCAGCCTGGGCCTCACCACGCAGGACATCGCCCGGCAGGTCCGGTCCGCTCTGTTCGGGGCAGAGGCGATCCGCGAGCAGCGCGGTCGCAACGAGATCAAGGTGATGGTGCGCCTGCCGGAAGCCGAGCGGGTGTCCGAGTTCGACCTGGGTCGCTACGAGGTGCGCACCCCCAGCGGTGCGTGGACACCGCTCTCGAACGTCGCCGAGTACGATCGATCCCGGTCGGCCACGTCCATCGCTCGAGACACGGGTCGGCGGGTGGTCGACATCACCGCCGATCTGGCACCGGGCGTAAAGTCTTCGCGGCCTGTGCTGGAAGACCTTGAGGCGCGTGTGCTGCCTGAGCTTCGCGCCAAGTATCCCGGCCTTGGTGCGCGCTTCGCGGGTGAGGCCGAGAGTCAGGCCGAGACGCTGGGCTCGCTGGGGCAGAACTACCTGTTCGCGCTGTTCGTGATCTTCGCGCTCGTGGCGATCCCGTTCAAGAGCTACGCGCAGCCCATCATCGTGATGGCGGCGATCCCGTTCGGGTTCATCGGCTCCATCGGCGGCCACCTGCTGCATGGCTACGAGCTCTCGGTGATCAGCGTCATGGGCATCATCGCCGCGAGCGGGGTCGTGGTGAACGACTCGATCGTGTTGGTGGACGCCGTCAACACCTTCCGGGCGGAGGGGCTCGGTCCGCTTGAAGCGGTGGTGAAGGCCGGCAAGCGGCGCATGCGACCCATTCTGCTGACGTCCCTGACCACCTTCTTCGGCCTCATCCCGATGATCTTCGAGACGAGCGTGCAAGCGCGCTTCCTGGTGCCGATGGCGGTGGCGCTGGCCTACGGTGTGGCGTTCACCACGATCACCGCGCTGCTCGCGGTGCCTTGCCTCTACATGATCGTCGACGACGGTGCGAAGCTCACAGCGTGGCTCACGGGGCGGGGTCCGGCTCCTTGGAGAGCACCCGAGGTCGAGCCCGGCGGCGACGAGCTCATCGCGAAGTGAGCGGGCCGCTCAGGGCCTGAAGCACGGCCCGCGCGATCTCGTTGGCGTGGGTGAGGGGTGCCATGTGGCCCCCGCCCACCGTCACCACGGGCGCTGCAAGGGGGAGCCGAGCCGCGAGCGCGGCCACGGTGTGTTTCCACGCATCGGCGGTGATCTCCCCCTGAACGAGCGTGGTGGGCACGCGGAGTTGTTCCCAGGCGGCGCCGTGGACCCGAGGATCGGACTGCGCGACCGTGGCAGGCGCGAGCGACACCGTCATCTGGTGCCGGATGTGGACCTTGCGGGACTCGGGCAGGATGGACCACGCATCGGGACCCAACAGCCCATCGAAGAAGGCACGGCAGGCCGGCTCCACGTCGCCGTCGCGCATGGGTTCCAGGATGGGCCGAAGCCACGCCTCCGCGGTGTGGGCCTGCGCCGAACCCACTGGAAGCACCCCGAAGAGGGTGGGCTCGATGAGCACGAGACGGCCGATGCCCTCGGGGTGATGGAGCGTCCACCATGCTGCCAGAGCGCCACCGTAGGAGTGGCCCACGACGTCGGCGGTTCCACCCGCCGCGGCCAGCACGGCGCCCACGATCTGCGCCTCGATGTCGAGCCGGAAGTCGTCGCTGAGCGGCAGGTCGGGCGTGCCCCCGTGCGAGAAGAGGTCGGGCATGTAGACGCGGTGGTGGGGCAGGAGGCAGGCGGCGAGGTGCGCCCACTGACGGTGCGAGCTCGCGCCGCAGTGCACGAGGATCACCGGTGGGCCGTGCCCCGTCACCTCGACCTGGATGGGCACGCCGGACACCTGAACCTTCATCGTTGCTCCTGCAGGCCGTCGCCCAATGACGGCGCGTGAGGCTATGCTGGTGGCCCTGGAAGGTCCCATGCATCGCTGGTTGCTTGCGCTCGCTGTGCTCCCTGTGCTCGGCTGCGCCCCCGCGCCCGAACCCACGGATGACATCGCCGACACCGACGACCTCTCGCATGCCCCCATCGCCGCTTACGATCCGCTCGACTGGGTGGATCCGTTCATCGCCACCGGCGGGCAGGGTGCGGAGATCGCCAACGTGAACCCGGGCGCTACGCTGCCGTTCGGCATGACACTGGTGGGTCCCGACACCCGCCTCGACTTCGGCGCGCCGGGCTTCTACCACTGCGCCGGCTACTGGTATGAAGACACGTTCGTGCGGCACTTCTCGCACACCCACGCGCATGGGATGGGCGTGCCGGACTACGGCGCGATCCCGTTCCTGCCTCGGGATGGCTGGCAGCCGGGCTTCACCTACGAGCACCAGCGCATGCTGCCGCTCGACCACGCTGAGGAGTCCGCGCGGCCGGGAAGCTACCACCTCCGGTTCGCGGAAGAAGCCATCACGGTCGACATCGCGGGCACCCTGCGAGGCGGTCACACCCGCATGCAGTTCGCGGAGGGCGCGGATCCCGTGGTGGTGCTCGATCTCGGCGCGGCGGTGCCCGAGGCCGACATCGTCGACGCCTGGGCGGACTGGGCGCCGGGCGAGGGCGAGGTGGTGGGCTTCCAGCGGGTGGCGGGCTCCTACTCGCGCCGGTTCGGCGGGCTGATGACGCACTTTTCGGCGGTGTTCGATCCCGCGCCGATCGCGGGCGGCGGCTGGAACGATCGCGATGTCCCTACCGACGATCTGCGGCACGTCGAAGGCACCACGTCGGGGCTGTGGTTCACGTTCCCCGAGGGCACCACCGAGGTGCACCTGCGCGTCGGCCTCTCCTACGTCGATGTGGAGGGTGCGCGGGCCAACCGGGAGGCCGAGCTGCCCGACCTCGACTGGGACGCTCGGGTCGAGGAGGCCGAGACGGCATGGCGCGACCTGATCGGCCGCGTGCGGGTCGCGGGCGGCACCGACGAGCAGCGCACCGTGTTCCACACGGCGCTCTTCCACAGCGCGATCATGCCGAGCCGGCAGGACGACGTCGACGGGCGCTACCGCGGTGCCGATCAGGAGGTCCACACGGCCGACGGTCCGCACTACAGCGACCTCTCCCTGTGGGACACCTTCCGCACCCTGCACCCCTGGTACCTGCTGGCATGGCCCGAGGTGCAGAACGACGTGAACCGGTCGATCGTGCGGATGATCGAGGACGGCGGCGTGCTGCCCATGTGGCCGCTTGCGCACGGCAACACCGGCGGCATGGTCGGTTCGCCGGCGATGCAGGTGCTCGCCGAGAGCTGGCTCAAGGGTGTGCGTGACTGGGATGCCGAGACCGCGTTCGATGCGGCCTACGCCACCGCGACGGGTCCGGTCGCAGCAGATGGGCGTGGCGGTATCGGCTCCTACCGGAGCAAGGGCTACGTTCCCGACGAAGAAGGCAGCGTCAGCGACACGCTCGAGTACGCCTGGAACGACCACGCACTCGCGCTCTGGGCGGCCTCGATGGGACGGGAAGAGGCGGACGAGATCGCCGATCAGGCCCGAAACTGGCGCAACGTGTGGTCGCCGGAGCACCGGTTCAACACCGCCCGGTATGCCGACGGCAGCTTCGAGTTTCGCCGCGCCGACATCTGGGAACCGTGGTTCGTCGAAGGCAATGCCTGGCACTACCTGTGGTACGCGCCGTTCGACACCGACGGGATGATCACGCTGCAGCACGACGGTGACAAGGCGGCGTTCGTGGCGCGCATGGCGCAGTTCTGGGCCGATGTGGAAGCGGAGGAGGACGACGTCGCCCCGGACACCTTCTACTGGCACGGCAACGAGCCTGTGATGCACCTCGCGTTCCTCGGGTCCCTGGTGGGTGAGCCGGATCTGACGTCGGATGCGAGCCGCCTGGTGCTCGCCACCCGCTACGACGCGTCCACCTCAGGCCTCGACGGCAACGACGACGCGGGCACGCTCTCGGCCTGGTACCTGTGGGCCGCGATCGGCCTGTTCCCTGTGGCGGGAACCGACCAGCTGGCGTTCAGCAGCCCGCTGTTCCCGCGGGTGGAGATCGCGCGCACGCCCGACACCACCCTCACGCTCCGGGCCCCCAACACCAGCGACCTGCGCCGCTACCTCGTGGGCTGGACGCTCGGCGGCACGCCCCTCGAGACCTCGCACTTGACCCACACGGCACTGCTCGAAGGAAAGACCCTCGTGTACGAGCTCTCCACCGAGCCGGGTGGTTGGGAATCGTCGAGCGAGTGAGGATCGCCACGCGCGGGCCGGATCATCGCAACGCTGTGACAGACGCACACTCGACGCCATGGTATATCCCGCCGTCGCCCGGGGACCGCTTCGGGCTGGAGGACCCCTATGAAGGTCAGCCTGTTCGCTAGGAGCCTGTTGGTTGCGGCGCTCGCCGCGGCCGGTGGGGTGTCGGTGGTGGCCCACGAGGCCCATGCCACCACGTTCGCGAAGCTATCGCTCGAGCAGTACGTGGATGCGTCCACGTTCATCGTGCGCGGCACCGTCACCGAGGTGTGGACCACCTTCGACGAAGGCGATCTCGTCTGGACGCATGCGCGAGTCCGCGTGGCGGAGACCTTCAAGGGCCCGGGCAAGCCCCGCGAGCTGGTCGTCTCTAGCCTTGGCGGCGAGCACGAAGGCTACGTCCTCCAGGTGGTCGGCGCGGCCCAGTTCTCGGTCGGCGAAGAGAACCTGCTGTTCCTCACCGAAGCGGGCCCGAAGCGGTACCTGGTGCCGGTCGGCAAGTTCAATGGCAAGTACATCATCCGTCGTGCGCCGGGCGAAGATGCATCCTACGCGATGACGTTCCAGGCCGATCGTGCGCTCGCTTACGATGCGCGCTTCCTCCCGCATCCCCAGATGGCTTACCGCGAAGACCTCGACGGGATGATCGAGCGCATCCGTGCTCGCGTGGCGGAAGGCTGGGATGGCCATGCCATTCCCGGCCTCTCGTCGGACCGTCTCACTGAGATCAACCAGCTCGAGCGGAGGATCGCCCGATGAATCGCAAGGCTGCTCTGCTGCTCGCCCTCTCGTGGTCCACGCCCGCGCTCGCGTGGAACCACCTCGGCCACGTGTGGCTCTACGAAGACATGCCCGTGCAGTACACGGTCACGCCGGTCGAGGGCTACTCCGGCTTCACCGCGGATGAACTGGTGCAGGTCCAGGTCCGCGGCTTTCAGGCGTGGAACGATGGGGCGCCGTGCGCGGCCTTCCGCTCCGAGCTCACCGGCGTGCTCGATCCGAACGAGCAGAACGCTGACGATGAGTTCATCAACAGCACGGGCTTCACGGCCGACAAGCTGAACCGCATCACCTTCGACGACCCGGGCTCCGATCTGGCCGAGGCCTCCACCCTGGCGGCGGCGCTCACCCGTCCTTCGCGGGGTCGCGGGCGCTTGGTCAACGGCACCTTCTTCGATGCCGCGTCCGAGACCGACATCGTGTTCAACAACAACATCCGATTCGCGTCGGATGAAGAGATCGCCTCGGGCAACTGTGAGGGTCTCATCTCGATCCAGGCCACGGCCACGCACGAGATCGGCCACCTCATGGGCATGGGCCACTCCTGCGAGCAGGGTGAGTTCTGTGATGAGGCGCTCGAGCGTGCCGCCACGATGTTCTGGACCACGTCGGGCTGCGATGTGGCTCAGTCGGTGATCAACGCTGACGACATTGCCGGCATCAACGCACTCTACGGTCCGTTCGCCAACTTCAAGTGCAGCAACGAGCTCGACCCCGAGGCCGAGAACACGCTGGCCTTTGGTGTGGTGCCCTTCGAGCTGCAGTGCGGCATCATCACCGACACCAAGGAGGAGGTTCTCTCAGCCACCTGGAGCTGGGGGGATGGCTCCACGTCCACCGAAATCGATGGCACCCACACCTACGAGGAGCCCGGCAACTACACCATCAACGCCTGCTTCGAAGGCGAGAACGACACGTGCGGTGTCTGGGAGTACTGCTTCCAGAAGTCCAGCTATGTCCGCGCCTGCGGTCTGGCCGAGCCGGTGTTCACCACTGAGCCTGTCGAAGGGTTCAGCTGGCGCCTGCGCAACGAGACCGACCTCTCCGTCTACGGCTGCGTCTACGACGTGCAGTGGGACATCTTCGAAGGCACGGACGTGTCGGGCGAGCCCATCGTGAGCCTGGCCACGTGGGAGCCCACCTACGAGTTCCCTGGCAGCGGCACGTTCACGGCCGTGCTCAACGTCGGAGGCCCGGCGGGCACGGCGGCCGCCAAGCTCACCTTCGATGTCTACAACGCCGGCCAGCAGGGCGACTGCAGCCATGTTCCTGCGGGCTCAGGGATGGGACTTCTGGCCCTGGCGGGTCTGTTGGCCACGGGTCGGCGTCGGCGTCGCTGAGCGCGTCGGCCGGTGTGCCTGCCCGAGCAAGCGGTTCGCCCGCATCGGCCTGGGCGGCCAGGAGGTCACGTGGCTCGGCTCCTTGCGGTGATGGCGATGTTGGCGGTGCTGTGGGGCTACCCGCAGCCAGCCGGCGCCCACCCGATGTCCCGTGATGCGTGGAGCCTTCGCACGGCGGTTCAGCTCGCTGGCGAGAAGCTCGATGTCGTCGTGGTGATGGAGGTGCCCTTCGCGGTCGTCGCGGGCGATCTCCGGCCCGCTCTCGATGAGGCGCGCAAGGCGCCCAACGCGGCCCTCGCAGCGGAAGCGGCTGTCACAGCGTACGCGCAGCGTCACTTCAGCGCGCTGGGGAAGGCGCTCACCGTTCGGCTCAACGGCGCGCCCCTGGCGGGAACGTGGCGTGCAAGCGCCAATCGCCTCAACGGCAAGGGGGCTGTGGAAGGGGGCTTCTTCCTCTACATCGTGGAGTTCGTGCCGAAGTCTCCGCCCGTGTTGGGTTCGGCCGTGCGCATCGAGGTCGACAACGCCGCGTACCCCGACCCCACCATGGTGTACTCCGTGATGGTCCACGCCGGATCCGGCTGGTCGGTGTCGCAGAACTCGGCCGCGAAGCTGCTCCCGAGCCGGCCCTACGATCTCAACGCGCCCGACTTCTGGGTGAGTGATCCCGCGCTGCGCAAGCTCGATGCCCGCTTCGTGAAGGCGCCGTGATCCGGGAGGCCGCGCTGCTGGCCTGTGCGGCGTGTGGCGTGGCCCCTGAGGTCCTCAAGCCGGACCTCGTCGAGGCGCAGCGGGACTTCGTCGATCGGCATGCCCAGGCCTACGACGTGTGGGAGACCCCCCTCGATCGGGACGCCATCTACGACGTTCTCGCGGAGGTGTTTGTCGGCGAAGCGCTCACGGACCAGTATGTTGAGACGTGGGCCACGCGCACCCAGATGGAGGTCGACGACGTCGACGTGCGCATCCTGGCGGTCACGCACGACGATCTGAAGATGCTGCCGCCCAGCGAAGAAGGCCGGGTGCGCCTCGACGCATCGTGGACGGCGCGAGGGGTCGTGACGCACCAAGGGCATCGGCACGCGCGCATCCACCGCTACAGGGGTCTGTTCGAGCTGACGGACACAGCGACGGGATGGAGGGTGGAGGAGGTCCGACCGAAGGAGCTCGCTCGGGTGCCGTCGGCGATCGACGACCTGTTCGGTGATGGCGGCGATCCGGTCGAACAGGGCTTCATGGACCCTCTGGAGCTCTTCGACGGAGGCGTGCTCGACGGACCGGCCCAGGATGAGGGCCCGCGCCCGTGACCTTCATCCAAGCCTCCAACCTGCGGTTCCGGTACCCCGACACGGGCTTTGCGCTCGGATTGGCTCACTGGGAGGTGGCGGAGGGTGCCCGCGTGGCTGTTGTGGGCGCTTCGGGCTGCGGGAAGAGCACGCTGCTGGCGCTGCTGTCGGGGGAGCTGGTGCCCGAAGCGGGCGAGCTGCTGGTGGGGGGTACGCCGCTGCACGCCCTGTCGGACGGTTCGCGTGCCGCGTGGCGCGCACGCCACGTGGGCCTCGTGTTCCAGGACTTTCCGCTGGTGGCCTCGCTGGACGCGGTGGAGAATGTGCTCCTGCCCTATCGGCTCCACCCCGTTCTGCAGCTCACGGGGCAGGTGCGGGGGCGCGCGCACGCGCTCTTGGAGACGCTCGGACTCGAAGGAAAGCATGGGAGGCTCCCCGCCCAGCTAAGCCAGGGGGAGCGGCAGCGTGTGGCTGTGGCACGAGCGGTGATCACTCAGCCCAGCCTGCTCCTGGCAGATGAGCCCACGACGGGGCTGGACGGGCGGGCCACGGAGGCGGTGATGACCCTGCTCACCACGGCGGCGCAAGGTGCCACCCTGGTGCTGGTCACCCACGACCCGCGGCTCGAGGGCCGCTTCGACGACGTGCTGGAGCTGGCAGGATGACCCGGCTGCGTCACGCGTTGTTCTTGGCCGCGGCCAGCCTGGGCGCTCATCCTTGGCGGAGCCTGGTGGTGGTGCTGGGGTTGGCCGTGGCGATCTTCCTCCCCGGCTTCACCTGGCGGGTGGGCCAGGTTGCCGAAGGGACGCTGCTCGCCCGTGCTCGCTCCACGCCCATCGTCGTCGGACCCGTTGGCAGTGAGGTCGACCTCGTGCTGGCCTCGCTCTACTTCCGGGGCGAGGTGAATAGGACGGTGCCGATGGCGCTGGCGACCCGGCTGGCAGCCGAGCACGATGCCGTGGTCGCGCCGATGCTGCTCGGGTTCTCGGCCGGAGGAGCGCCGGTGTTGGGCACCACGCTCGACTACCTCGATGCCCGCGGGCTCTCCGTGCTCGACGGCCGACGACCGGGCGTGCTGGGTGAGGTCGTGGTGGGGAGCGCTGCCGCCCGGGCGCTGAGCTTGAGCGTCGGCGATGCGCTGCGCTCCGACGCGCAGGATCTCTACAACCTCGCCGGCACGTACCCGGTGCTGCTGAAGGTGGTGGGGGTGCTGGCACCCACCGGAACGCCCGACGATGACGTCGTGATCGCCGATCTGAAGACGGCGTGGACGCTGTCGGGGTTGCTGCACGGTCACGGAGAGGTCGACGAGGCCAACATCGTTGGAGGCGACGCCGAGGCCGTGGAGGCCAGCCTCGCGATGTTCCTGTTCACCGAGGTGACGCCAGCCTCGCTCCCCACGTTTCACCTCCACGGCACGCCCGAGACCTGGCCGCTCACGGCGGTGCTCGTGTTCCCCGCGGATCGGCGGGTCCACGACCAGGTACTGGGCGACCTGGCGACCGACCCGCTCGTTCAGGCCGTGCGGCCCGAGGGCGTCGTCCGCACCCTGCTCGACATCGTGCTGCAGATCCAGGCGCTGCTGGCGGGCTGGGTGGTGCTGGTCGCCATCAGCACGGCGGCATTCCTGGGACTGGTCGTGAGCCTCGTGCTGCGGCTTCGTGCCGACGAGATCCGGCTCATGCGTCGGCTGGGAGCCGGAAGCGCGCAGCTGGCGCTGATCCTCGGAGCGGAAGCGGGGCTGTGCGTGCTGGGTGCGGCGGCGCTCGCTGGCGCTGGCGTGGCGCTCACGGAGCCCCTGCTGCGGTTGTGGCTCGGCTAGAGGGGGGTGGTGCTGCCCGAGGGCCAGGCGACCTGCACGAACTTGGCGCTCTGACACTCGAGCTTGAGCGTCTTCGAGCCAGCCCAGGAGCGCACGCCGTTGACCCACACGGCCACTGTGGCCTCGTGGTCGGCGATGAGCAGGCCCGACGAGCGGTCGTACACGCCGATGGTGTAGACGCCGTCCGCCGGGTTGCCGAGGCCGATCGCCTCGGTGCCACCATTGACGTCGTCGCTGATCACGGTGGGGTTGCCCGCCGCACCGGCGGGGCCCCAGTCGACGTTGCAGGCATTGCCGCTGCACACGTCGCCGTCGGCCGGCATCTTGCAGTCGGGCCCTGCGGGCGGGAAGCTGACATCGTTGCCTCGCGCCACGACCAGCTCGAGATCATCGTTGTCGAACGTGGTGGAGAGCTCGATGTAGAGCTGCTGCGAGGGCTTCACCTTGAGCTCCGTGGAGCACGTGGTGGAGCGGGTGCCGGCCTCGTCGGTGACCTCCAGCGTGGCCACGTAGGAGCCGAGCACATCGGGCTCGAACCCGACGACGTTGGCCGTGCCGTTGGGCAGCCGGGCGCGGGAGCCGGCGGGGCGAATCGGGAGCTGCCAGGTGTAGGAGATGATCTCGGAGTCATCGGGATCGTAGGACCCCTCGCCGATTAGGTCGACGGGCTCGCCGGGCGCTGCTGGGTTCGGACGGGCACCGCAGACAGCGATGGGTGCGTTGAGGTCGTTGGCGCTGTCGAAGTCGGGCCGGTTGGGATCGTCCTTGGTGCCATCATCGTCGCTGCGGATCGTGACCTCGTTGGTGCACGCCGCCGCGAACGAGAAGAGCAGAACCAAGGTGGAGGAGCGCATGGGGCCAACGTCTCCGGGAGGGGAGGTCGGTTATAGCCGGTCCGCAGCGGGATCGGAAACAACCGATTCTCCGGGGCGCTGTGCGTCCCCACCTGGGAGAAGATGTGGCGTCGTCCGGAGGGTCGCGGAGCGTGCTCGCCGGAGCGCGTCGGGTCGTGGTCAAGGTCGGCACGGCGGTGGTCTCCCGTCCCGATGGGAAGCTCGCGCTCGGACGTATGGCGGGGCTGGTCGAGCAACTGCAAGCGCTGCGTGCCGAAGGGCGTCAGGTGCTGCTGGTGTCGTCGGGCGCTGTGGGGATCGGTGCGGATCGGCTGGGCTTCGAGAAGGCACCCAAGTCGGTGGTCGATCGCCAGGCCTGCGCGGCGGCCGGGCAGTCCTCGCTGATGGCGTTCTACGACGGACTGTTCGCCCGGCTGGGCACCCGGGTGGCCCAGGTGCTCCTCACCGAGGACGACTTCAAGCACCGCCACCGCCACGTGCACCTCGCGGGCACGCTGGAGCGCTTGCTGGAGCTGGGCGTGCTCCCCGTGATCAACGAGAACGACACCGTCAGCACTGCCGAGATCGCGCTGACCGGCTCCAAGGTGTTCGGCGACAACGACCGCCTGGCCGCTCTGGTGGCCACCGGGCTTCAGGCCGACCTCCTCCTCCTGCTCACGGACGTCGACGGCGTCTACGACCGCCCGCCAGGCGAACCCGGCGCCGTGCGCTTCTCGGAGCTACGGGGCGAGGACGTCACGGTGGGGGCTGCGTCATCGCAGGGACGTGGCGGCATGGCGAGCAAGCTGGCGTCGGCAAGGGTGGCTGCCCACGCGGGGGTGCACGTGGTGGTGGCGGGTGGTCGAGAGCCCGACATCATCGGCGCGATCATGGTCGGGCGGGACGTGGGCACCTGGTTCCCTGCGTCGGAGACGGGCCTGTCGGGCAAGCGGAGCTGGCTGGCGTACGCCACGGCACCCGCGGGCGTGCTGCGGGTCAACGAGGGGGCCAAGGCCAGCCTGGTCGAGCGCCAAGCTTCGTTGCTCATCCCGGGGGTGGTGGCCGTCGAAGGCCAGTTCGCTGCGGCCAGTGTGGTGTCCATCGTGGGGGCCGACGGGGTGGAGTTCGCGCGCGGCCGCGTGGATCGCTCGGCGGATGAGCTGCGGGCAGCGCTGGCCTCGCCCACGACAGGGCGCAGTAGGGCGCTGGTCCATCGCGATCACGTCGTGATCTTGGAGGAGCGAGCATGACGCCGCGTGAACAGGCCGTCGCGGCCCGCAAGGCTGCCCGCACGCTGGTGTCGTGCGGCACCGCCGGTCGAGAGGCTGCGCTTCGCCGCATGGCCGATGCCCTGGTGGACCGCGCCGCAGAGATCCTCGCTGCCAACGCGCTTGACGTGGCGGACGCCGCGGCAGAGGTCGAAGCGGGGCGGATGAGTCCGGCATCTGCCAAGCGCTTGGTCCTCTCGGCTGCGCGACTGGCTGAGCTCGCCGAAGGTCTGCGCGCCTTGGCTGCCATGGACGAGCCGCTGGGCGAGGTGCTCCGAGCCACGGAGGTGGCGGAGGGCTTGCAGCTTCGGCAGGTGCGCTCCCCACTGGGTGTGCTGCTCGTCATCTTCGAGTCGCGGCCCGATGCGCTCCCGCAGATCGCCGGTCTCGCGCTGCGTGCGGGCAACGGCCTGCTGCTCAAGGGTGGCAAGGAGGCGCGTCGCAGCAACGAGGTCCTCCACCGGGTGCTCACGCAGAGCCTGGCACCCGATGTGCCCGCCGAGGTCATCGGCCTCGTCACCACGCGGGAGGCGATCGACGATCTGCTCGCCCTCGACGACGTGATCGACCTGGTGATCCCGCGCGGAAGCAACGCGCTGGTGCGGTCCATCCAGGCGCGCACGCGCATCCCGGTGCTGGGACACGCCGACGGTGTGTGCCACGTGTATGTCGACGCGGCAGCCGACCTTGCGATGGCTCAGCGCATCGTGGCCGACGCGAAGAAGGACTACCCGGCGGCCTGCAACGCGATGGAGACACTGCTTGTGCACCGGGCGCTGGCCCAGGACGGGCGGCTGGTCCCGCTGCTGGCAGCGCTGGACGGGGTGACCCTGTTCGCCCACCCCGACCAAGCTGCGGAGCTCGGGCTGCCAGCCGCGGCCGAGCTGCACCACGAGTATTGCGACCTGGCGTGCACCGTGGCCCTGGTCGACGGCGTAGACGCCGCCATCGACCACATCCACGCGCACGGCTCGGCGCACACCGAGGCCATCGTCACGCAAGACGAGGCCACAGCACGTCGCTTCCTCGACGGCGTCGACAGCGCCGCCGTGTTCTGGAACGCGAGCACCCGGTTCTGCGATGGCTACCGCTTCGGACTGGGAGCAGAGGTGGGAATCAGCACCTCGCGGCTCCACGCCCGCGGCCCCGTGGGTGTGGAGGGACTGCTCACCACCCGGTGGCTCCTGGAAGGGCACGGCCAGACCGTGACGCAGACCAAGTCCGGTGAGGTGGTCTACACCCACCGAGCGATCCCCAAGTAGCCGTCGCCTTGACGGCTGCGAGCGACGCGGCGCGCGGATAGGCCAGCCACCCGTACCGAACCCTGGTCTGGAGACCCCATGGACACCGCCGCGATCGCCGCCCTCCTCGGTGCGGACGCCAAGACCTTGCTCGACCACCGCGCCACGGGCGTGGCCGCCTCTGCGCTGCATCTTCCGGGCCCCGACTTCGTCGACCGTGTTGTGAGCCTCACCGATCGTAAGCCAGGGGTGCTGGTCAACCTGCAGCGGATGTTCGACCACGGGCGGTTGGGCGGCACGGGCTACCTCTCGATCCTTCCTGTCGATCAGGGCATCGAGCACTCGGCCGGCGCGTCGTTTGCGCCCAACCCCACCATGTTCGACCCCGAGAGCATCGTGAAGCTGGCTGTGGAAGGCGGATGCAGCGCCGTCACCTCCACGTTTGGCGTGCTCGGGTCCGTGGCGCGTCGTTACGCCCACAAGATCCCGTTTGTGGCCAAGCTCAACCACAACGAGATCCTGTCGTACCCCAACACGTACGACCAGGTCCCGTTCGGCAGCGTGCAGCAGGCCTTCGACATGGGCTGCGCCGGCGTCGGGGCCACGGTCTACTGGGGTAGCGCCGAGAGCCGTCGCCAGCTGCAAGAGGTCGCCGCGATGTTCGAGGAGGCCCATCAGCTGGGCATGTTCACCATCCTGTGGTGCTACGTGCGCAACGATGCGTTCAAGAAGGGCACCACGGCCGACCACAGCACGGCGGCGGATCTGTCGTCTCAGGCGATCCACCTCGGTGCCACCATCGGGGCCGACATCGTGAAGCAGAAGCTCCCCACGCACAACGGCGGCTACACGGATCCGGCGCTCGGCAAGTGGGGCAAGACCCACCCCGACGTCTACAGCAAGCTCGCCACCGACCACCCGATCGAGCTCACGCGCTACCAGGTTGTGAACGCCTACATGGGTCGCGCGGGCCTGATCAACTCGGGCGGCGACTCGGGCAACAACGACCTCGCCGACGCCGTGCGCACGGCGGTGATCAACAAGCGCGCCGGTGGCATGGGCCTGATCTTGGGTCGTAAGGCCTTCCAGAAGCCGGTGTCCGAGGGTGTGCGCATCCTCAACGCCGTGCAGGACGTGTACCTGAACGCTGAGATCACGGTCGCATGAGCTCGGAGGCGCGCCGGGCAGCCTTTCGGGCGCTGGCAGCCGGCCTCGACCGCATCGATCAGGAAGTCTACGCTTCGGCTGGGAAGGACCCGCTCGAGCCCGTGCTCGGAGCGGGCTCGCCAGCGTGTCGGGTGGCGGTGTTCGGTCGAGATCCGGGGCGGCATGAGGTGATCTGGGGTCAGCCGTTCGTGGGTGTGGGCGGACAAAAGATCCGGGCGGGCCTGTACCGTGCGCTTCACGGCGAGGATCTACCGAACTTTGAGGCCTCGCTCGCCGTCGGCGCGTCGGTGTTCTGGGCCAACATGGTCCCCTACAAGCCTGTCGGGAACGTGGTGTGGTCACCCGCCGTTCGCCGCGCTTTTCGTCCGTGGGTGCAGGATCTGCTCGCCTGTGGTTGGAACGGCACCGAGGTGCTGGCGTTCGGCAACGAGGCCATCGCGTGGTTCGCCCACGACAAGGCCGAGGCTGAGCGCATCCGGGAACACATGAACCGTCCCGACCGCTACGCTTCGGCCTTCGAGGCCGTTCTGTGGGGCCAAGGAGGAGAGCGGCGTGCGGTGCGCGTCCACCCGCTGCCGCATCCGTCTCCGCTCAACGCCACCTGGGCTCCGCACTTCCCGGGCCTGTTGGCCAACCGCCTCGCTGCACTGCAGTGGGGTGCCGGCAGCACGCACCTCGCTTCTTAGGGCCGCACGTCGGAGCCTGTGTCGAGGTCGAGATGTCCCAGGGTGTCACCGAGGTGACCTCGCTTGGGTGTCGGCCGTCTCCCTGTCGCGAGGTGCGACGTGCGTGCAGGGATGTGGGTTGGAGTCCTGGTGTCCGCTTGCTCTGGGCCCATTGGAACGGGTGATGGCATCGTGCAGCAGAGCGAAGTGCCGGTGGCCGGCTGGAACGGTGAGTGGGAGGGCTTCGCGCACGATGTGGCAGGCCGGGCCACGCTCCTTGAAGGGGGCGTGTTGGAGCTGACCGACTTCACCTACGACGGGGGCGGCGTGGATGCGCGGCTGTTCTTGGTGGCGGACGGGGCCGCGTTCGACGACACCCTTCAGCTCACCGACAGCCTCGTCGGCACGCCCTTCGACGGCGAGACGTTTCGCGTCGACCTGCCGTCAGCCGCCACGGAAGGCACGTGGGACACCGTGGTGCTGTGGTGCGTCCCGTTTGCGGCCGAGTTCGGTCACGCTGTGCTTCGTCCCCCCGAGGGGTGAGGGTGGTTGCTGGCACACGGTCCCGCCTCGTGTGAACCGTGGCGAGGAGGTGGGATGCTCGCCCTGCTCATCGCTACGGCGCTCGGCGCAGACTGCACCTATGTGAGCAAGGCCGACGTCCTTAGCGTCCCTGCGCCGGCGGTGATCGTGCTCGGCGAGCGTCACGCCACGCAGCCCGATCTGCGCCGCGCCGGTGCCGTGGTGAAGAGCTACGCCTCACGGATGCGCACGCGGGTGGCGCTCGAAGCGGTGCAGGCCGAAGCCCAAGGGGTGCTCGATCGTTTTGCAGCGGGCCAGATCGGTGCCGAGTCGCTCCCCGATGCGCTGGACTGGGGTGAGTCTTGGGGGTTTGACTGGGCGCCCTACCGCCCCCTGGTCACCGCATCTCAGTGGGGTGCTGCCGTGGTGGGGGCAGGGCTGAAGCTGGGGCCGAAGCCTGAGGACGCCGCCATCCCGGTGCCTCCTCGCTACATGGACCTCCTCCGCGACGCGATGGGCGGTCACCCGATCCCGCTCGGACAGGAGAACAGCTTCGTGGAGTCGATGGCGTGGCGGGACCACGGCATCGCGAAGGCCGCGATCGAGGGCTGGGATGGTAAGGGTTGGCTGATCATCGTCACCGGCCGCGGCCATGTGGAGGGCGGCAAGGGCGTGGCGTGGCAGGCCGCACAGCTCACCACCACGCCGGTCTCGTCGTTCGTGCTGTCGGGCGGAGGAGGGGCAGCGTGTCATCCTGGCGATCGCGTCTGGCGCTGATTCCCCTCTTGCTTGCAGGCTGCGGCGTGCTCTCCTGGTCTCCGCCGCCCATGGTGGAGACCGGCTGGCACACCCACCGTGGGGAGGGCTGGGCCGTCACGGTGCCGGAGGGCGCACGTGTCGACGTTCGTCCCGACGGGCTGGGTGTGGACGCGCCAGACGGGCGCTCCTGGTTCGATGTGCGCTGGCTTGACGTGCCCGCCAACCGACCGCCGCAGGTGCTGGCGACGGCGTGGGGTGAGGAGCGGTGTCGGCCGCTCGCATGGGACCTGCCTGCCACACCGCTAGAAGGTCTGTGGACCGCCGGCGGCTTCTGCACGATCCAGGATCGACGCTACTGGGTGGTCGCGGTGGTGGAGCGGGTAGGCGAGCGATCGTTGCTCACGGGCTTTGTCGCTGAGCGCTCGCTGGTGTCCTACGAGGACCTCTGGGTGCTCGCGCTGGGCACAGCGCTCTCGCTGGGAGGCGGCGCGGAGCCTGTGGCACCGCTCACGCCCGATCGCATCCGCGAGCGGCTGCGCGAGGCGCACGAGGGCGACGCCATCGAGGTGCTGCCTGTGGCCGGGGGAGGTGTGTTCAGCACGAAGATCAGCGCGGCGGTGACCGACCTGTGGACCGCCCGACGCTCAGCGCCGCCGCCTTCCCGGTTCACCGGCCCACTCCCCGACCCGAACGAAGAAGCGGGGACCCCTCTGGATGAGGAGCCCCCGCGCGAGGTGCCGTGAGCGGTGGTCAGCGCGACCACGCCACGCTCGGGGTGAGACGCCGCGGCGTCACCGTGACGCCGTTCGAGAACACCACGTCGTAGCTTGTGCGCGCACCCAGCACGGCGGGCGACTGGTAGAGCAGGCGGCCGTGGTGGTCGATCACGGCGATGAGGTGGCGACCCGGCGCGAGCTCAAGCGCTTGGGTCTCCCGTGACCGCAGCGTGGCGAACAGCACGCCATCCACCCACACAGAGAGCGTGGTGTGCTCACGGTTGGTGAGGGTGACCGGAGCCAGCGCCAACCGCGGCGTGTAGCCGACGCTCTGGCGCACGGGCCGACCGGGGAACAGGTCGAGCACGAACGAGTCCAGCGGCACCAGCCCCTCAAAGGTGTAGAGCTGGGTGCTCACCTGCAGCCGACCCATCGGACGCTCCAGGGCGTGAACAGCACCCGGAAGCATCCACACGCCGCGCCGGTCGCGCTCCACCTGCGCGTAGACCGGCGCGTCGCCATCGTTCACCAGGCTCACGGACACCATCGGCGGCGTGATGATCACCGGCGTGGCCGTGTGAGGGCGGGCATCCACCCGGACGTCGAGGAGCGCGAGGTTGTCGGGGTGAGAGACCACCCGCACCTGCCGGAGTCCGGGCCACACGCCGAACCCGCGCTGGTCGTTGGCGCGGATCGCGCCGCGCACATCGCCGTCGACGAGCACGGTGACGTCAAACGGCGTGTTGTTCTGAACCTCGAGGGTTGCCGGAGGGCTGGGCCACGCGTGGGCCGCGCTCGGCAGAGCGAGGGTGGTGATGACGGCGAGCAGCAGGGCAGCGAGGTGTCGCATCGTTCCTCCAAGGGTGACGGACGCCTGCTACGACGCACGCCCCCCGTGGAATCTTCGATGCCCGTGGATGCTCGACCCCAAACGAACACGGCGGCCCCCGAAGGGACCGCCGTGAAGCGAAGGACCGGGGTCCTGCTGTTCGGGCCGAAGCCCGACGCTTACTGGAGCCAGCCGGTGATCATCTCGTCGGTGATCTGGGCCGGGTGACCGCGCCACACGACCTCGCCGCCCTTGACGACGGCAGCCGCAGGAACGCCGCTCACACCGAAGAAGTCGGACATCGAGCCGTCTTCCTTGGCCGTGGGGTAGCCGACCTTGTTCTCGGCGATGAAAGCGCGGACCTCTTCCGGCGTCTTGTCGCGGGTGAGCTTGGTGAGGCCCACGACGTTCAGGCCCTGGTCCTTGTACTTCTCGTAGGTGGCCTGGAGCTTCGGCACTTCACGCTTGCAGTGAGGGCACCAGACCTCCCAGAACACGAGCAGGCTGGCCTTGCCCGAGGAGAGCTTCACGTCGCCCTGGAACCACTCGGTGACGGCGAGCTCCTCGATCTTCTTGCCGACCACCGAGAGCTGGTCGAGCAGGCGCTGACCGGCCTGGGCCGGGCGAGATCCGGCGTACTTGCCGTTGAGCTCGGTGAGGAGCTCCTTGGCCTTCGCCGTGTCGCCGCCGCGGAACGCCTCGTTGGCCTGCTTGTAGAGCTCCATGGCGGCCGCGTCGTCGGCGCCGCCCTTCTCCACGTTCGCGGGGAGCGCAGCCTTGGCGGTCTCGAGCGCCACGATGCGGCCCTCCAGATCGGCAAGCTTCTGGGTGGTGGCGGGATCGGCACAGGCCGAGAGGGTGAGCGCGACAAGGGTCGCAAGGGAGAACATACGCATGGAAGGGCCCTCCGGGGCAGGCAAGGAAGCACGGTGTATCCGAAGGTGGTCGTGGGGCGCAAGTGTGCGGGCGTCTTGGACTGTCCGCGGGCCGGCAGCGCGGGCGCTGCGATATCGGAGCGTCGGAGGCGCGCGTGGTACTGGTGACCGGCGGTGCAGGGTTCATCGGCTCGCACACCGTGCGCG
The DNA here is from genome assembly GCA_964396405.1 of uncultured Enterobacteriaceae bacterium. GTDB lineage: Bacteria > Myxococcota_A > UBA796 > UBA796 > JACKEO01. The sequence goes on along the minus strand of CAYNFK010000009.1, from coordinate 17,701 downwards.
CCCTCGTCGAAGCCGGCCACCGCGTCCGCGTCCTCGACGACCTCAGCACCGGACGTGCCGAGCGCCTGGACGGTCTCGACGTTGAGCTCGTAGCCGGCTCGATCGAGGATGCTGCAGCGGTCGCCCACACGATGGAGGGAGTCACCTCCGTGCTCCATCTGGCAGCGCGCGCCAGCGTTCCGGCCTCGTGGGCCGAGCCTGCGGCCACCGTGCGCACCAACGTCGAGGGCTTCGCGAACGTCCTGCACGCTGCGGCGCAGGCAAGGGTGCGTCGGGTCGTGTACGCTTCGAGCTGCGCGGTGTACGGGAGTCGTGCACCGCTCCCCGTGCCCGAGACGCACCCCGTCGCACCGGAGAGCCCCTACGCAGCGAGCAAGGCGGCCGATGAGGTGCTCGCTTCGGCGTGGGGCGCCCAGGGCCTCTCGACCCTGGGTCTCCGCTACTTCAACGTGTTCGGTCCCGGACAGGACCCCCACGGGGCGTACGGCGCGGTGATCCCCACGTTTGTCTCGCGGGCCCAGGCTGGGGATGTTCTGCGGGTCGACGGTGACGGCCTCCAAGGGCGCGACTTCATCAGCATCGCCGACGTCGTGCGGGCCAACCTTCTGGCGTTGCGCCTCGACGGACCCACCGGAGTCGTCAACGTCGGGAGTGGCGAGCGCCTCACCGTGATGGCGCTCGCGGAGCGCGTGGTTCGGCTCACTGGGAGCGGCTCGATCACACGCGGTCCCGCCAGGGTGGGGGACGTGCGCGACAGCCTCGCCGACACGTCACGCGCGCGGTCGGCGCTGGCATTCCGGGCCACCGATCCCTTCGACGCCGCCCTCGACCGCACCCTCGCTTGGTTCGCGGACGGAGCGGATCAGCGCCGCCTGGCCAAGCACGCGCGGTAGACCTCCTCGTAGGTTGCGGCGGTGGCAGCGAGGTCGAAGTCACGCAGCGCGACCCGGTGCGACGCCGATCCGAGCGCCCGCCGTTCGTTCAGCGGGAGCGCGGCGTGGGCGGCGATCGCCTGGGCGAGCGCGTCTGCGCTGGAGGGCTCCACGGCGTAGCCGCCCGCTCCTGCTCGAAGCAGGGTGGGGGCCCCGCCGACGTCCGTCACCAGGAGCGGCAAGCCCGCCGCTGCAGCCTCCAACAGCGCCATGGGCATCGCCTCCGAGAGCGAGGGCTGCACGAAGAGATCGGCCCCTGCCAGCCGAGCTGCAACGTCGTGCACGGCGCCCGGGAGGTGAACCGCGTCCTCCAGTCCCAGGCGCCTCACCTGGGCAAGCAGGCGCGGCCGCAGCTCGCCTTCGCCGAGGATGGTGAGGCGCGCCGGTACGCCCATCGCTCGAACCCGTGCGAGCGCGTCGATCAGGTGCTCGTGGCCCTTGATTGGCACGAGTCGACCGACGGCCATCAGGTGCAGGCCATCGAGGGTGGCTTGGGGGCGCCCTTGGAGCGGCAGCCCGTTGTCGATCGCGAGCGACGCGCAGGCCCAGTCGTAGTGGCGTCGCCGCAGGTCCTCGAGGGCGGCCGTGCTGCAGCCCACCATCGCGCTCACCATGGGGCTCAGCCCCCGTCGGACCGCCGGCAGGTAGCGTTGGTCATCGTCGTGGACCTCGTGGTGGGTGTGGACCACCACGGGTACGCCCGCAGCGCGTGCGGCCACCGCCCCCCATGCCAGCCCTGTGAACAGGTGTGTGTGCACCACGTCCGGCGCGAGCTGGGCCAGCAGCCGCTTCAGCCGCGGGAGCACGCTGACATCGTAGCGGCTCTCCTTGCCCACCACCCGTACGCGCCGCGCAAGCGTCGCGGACAACGTAGGAAGCAGTGGGCCCGCTTCCCGGAGGCAGACCACATGCACATCGTGGCCTTGCTGCGCTTGGGCCTCGGCGAGCCAGGTGGCCATGCGCTCGGCACCCCCGACCACCAGGGACGGGAGCACCGTGACGATGCGCAGCGGCGCGCTCACGAGGGGCTCACCCGGAGCAGCACGCTCGCCAGTCCTTGGCAGGAGGCCTCGTGCGAGAAGCGCGCCTCCGCACGTGCACGGGACGCGGCGCCCAGCGAGGCCCGTCGAGTGGGGTCGTCGAGCAGCGCGCGAACCGCTTGCTCCAGCGCGTCCGCGTCACCTGGTGGCAGCAGCACACCGTTCGAAGCATCGACCAGCGCCTCCATCCCCTCAACTTCGGTCGCTACGATCGGCAGGGAGGCCGCCATCGCTTCGATCGTCGACAGGGGCATGCCCTCCCAGTCGGATGTCGCCACAGACAGGTCGGCTGCACGCAGCAGATCGGGCACGTCGCTGCGGCTCACGAGGAGCTTCACCTGGTCGCCGACGCCTGCGCGGTCGATGAGGTCGCGGAGCTCGCCTTCCCGCTCGCCCCACCCCACGATCGCGAGGCACCAGTCGGGTCGATCCCGCAGGCGGGCCGCCAGCTCGATCAAGCGGTGCTGGGCCTTCTGAGGCACGAAGCGCCCGACGTGGACGAGCACGGTGCGGCCACGCTTGTCGAGGGCCACCTCGGCGCGCTCGCGCCCTTCGGGGTCGAGGGGCCCGAAGCGACCCAGGTCGATGCCGTTGGGCACCACCACCACCTTGTGCGCGGGCAGTCCCGCCGTCACCAGCCTGTCGCGCACCTGATGGGACACCGCCACCACCTGGTCAGCGACGGCCAGCGGGCGCGCGATTCGGGCGTAACGCTCCGCCGGCCAGCCATGCGCCACCACCACAAGCGGCAAGCGGGGGGCCGCGAAGCGCGCAATCCACGCTGTGGCCAGCGAGTTCGCCACCAGCGCACGCACTCCACGCTCGCGCACGATGCGCCGAACGCGCAGCACGGCGAGGGGAGCCGACCAGCGACGGTCGTCGAGCGCCACGGGGTGGAAGAGCACGCTCCCGTCGAGCTCGTCGAGCAGCTCTCCAGGCGTGGCGGCGAGGTGAGCTTCGACGCCATGGCGGGCCAGCCATGCGGTCAGCGTGAGCACGTACCGCTCAGCACCGCCGCGGGTGAGCTGGTTCGTGAGCACCAAGGTCGGTGAGGGGAGGGCCACAGGCGCCGGATAGCGCGTCCGAGGCGGGTCGGGTGCGACGTTGCCGCTTGTTTGCGCGAGGAACGCGCGGGCCGAAGTAGTAGCGGGCGTGGGGGTGACCTGTGTTCGTCAGCCTGCTCCGCGTCGGCATTGGCTTCGTGTACATGGTGGTGGCCACGGTGCTTCAGGGCGCGCTGATGCTGCTGCTGTTGCCGTGGCGCAACCTACGCATCCGCTCGTGCAACTACTGGGGCTGGGTCACGGGCTGGTTCTGCATGTGGATCTCGGGCTCGCGCTTCCACGTAGAAGGCGCGGAGCACCTCGATGGGAAGCGCCCAGCCATCTACATCTCCAACCACACCTCCACGCTCGACATCTTCCTCGGCATCCACGTCTCGCCGGTGGGCACGGTCGGCGTCGCGAAGAAGGAGGTGGTGTACTACCCCTTCTTTGGCCAGCTCTACCTGCTCTCGGGCCACCTGCTGCTGGACCGCGGGAACCACACCCGCGCGATGGAAGCGATGAAGACCCTGTCGACCCTGGTGCGGCGCCACGGGCTCTCGATCTGGATGTGGCCTGAAGGCACACGCAGCCGGGATGGCCGCCTCAAGCCGTTCAAGAAAGGCATCTGGCACCTTGCGGTCAGCGTTGGGCTTCCTGTGGTGCCCGTGGTGGTGAGCGGGGCCCAGACCACCTGGAAGAAGGGCACGGTGGAGCTCGTGCCGGCCGATGTGCGCGTGCAGGTGCTGCCTGCGATCGACACGTCCACCTGGAGGGACCGAGATCCCGACGAGGTGGTGGCCGAGCTGCACGCGATCTTCGCAGCGTACTTGCCGGAAGATCAGCAGCCCTTGGCCACCTGATCGAGACTCAGTAGCCCTTGCCAGAGCCGATCACGATCACGCCGAGCACCTGCGGCTGCCCGCCCATGATCCGGATCTTTGGCTCAATGGCCACAAAGAACCGGCTGCGGACCAGCGAGAACGGCTGGCTGAACCCGATGCGGAAGCCCAGCGCCGGAGCCGGCTCGAAGGAGACCACCGGATCGAACTTGCCCGCACCATCGACGTGCAAGGCCAGATCGAGGCCCAGGGTGGCGCCAAGCCACAGCTTCTTCTCGTGGACAAAATCCCAAGCGACCCCGGGCTCGAAGTTGTTCGTCCACTGCAGCGCGATCTGACCCTCCAGCGCGACCCCCAGCGTGGGTCCGATGCGGTGGCGGCCGAAGTGCTTTCCCCAGGTTCCGCGCACCCCGAACCCTGCCCAGCCCCGGGACTCGAACTGGGGGAGCATGCCGTAGGACACCGTGAGCCCCACATCCCACGAGTAGCGGGGTGGGATGTCGCGCAGCACGGGCGCAGACAGCTCCACCGGCTCCGTGGTGGTCTGGCTCTCGGCCACCCCCTCGGAGGCGGTCTGAGCGAGCGCCACCGGGGAGAGCAGGACCAAGCCCAGGGCGGAACAACGTGCGGACAGCGGGAAGGAGAACATGGGTCTCTCGCGGGGATGCCTCACGTAGCGCGGAAACCGTGGTGCAGGCTCGCCCAACTCGACGAAACGTGGCTTGCATCACCGGCGGCCGTGCCGCCGCTGAAGGAACGGACGGGCTAGGACGCTGGGATGGAGCGCCTGTGGTCGACGACGATCTGAACACGCACAGGGAGGAGATTCAGGAAGACGGATCGATCTCGTGGCGCACGCTGGTGCTGCAGTTCGTGGTGGGTGTGCTCGGCGCGGTTGTGGCGGTGGCGGTGGCGTCGTGGTTGCTCCAGGACCCCATCGAAGCCGCCTCGCACACCTTCGTCGCAGCGACCGGCCTGGTCGGTGTGTTCGTGGGGGTGCTGGTCATCGACGTCCTCATGCTCACCCACGAGCCGATCCTGTTGGCGGCTTGGGTCGGTGGGGTCTCTTTCTGGCCGATGGTGTTCACGGCCTCGGCGGCCTCGATCCTGGCTGGCCCCATCGGATGGTGGTTTGGCGGGCACCTAGGAAAGATTCCCGCCGTTGGGAAGCTGTTGCAGCGCTACCAGCTCGATGCCTTCCTGCGCCGCTACGGCCTCGCTGCCGTCGCGATCGCGGCGCTCACTCCCATCCCGTATGGTCCCACGGTGTGGGCCGCAGGGGCGTCCGGCGTGCCGCTTCGCGACGTTGCGCTCGGCTCGCTGCTTCGATTCCCGAAAGTGCTGTTCTGGGGCTGGGTTGTGGTGAGCGGCTGGGCCGTCGGATCGGCGATCGGAGACTAGAGCAGGGGTCGCGTCCGCACCCAACGGGGTTACGGGCCGAGCACTGTGAGGTCCTGGATGCGTTCCGTCTTGGTGACGTTGGCCCTGTTGATGGCGTGCTCAGATGCTGTCGATGTTGACGCAGACACGGACTCCGACACGAAGTCCCCCCTGCTGGACCTGGACGCGTCGAAGACCTGGAAGATCCCCGGCATGATCGACGAGGCCCACGTGGTCTACGGCGAGATGGACGTGCCGTGGGTGTACGCGAAGAACCGCACCGACCTGGGGCGCGCTCTCGGCTTCGTGCTCGCGCGCGATCGCCTGTTTTACATGGAGCTCTCGCGGCGCCTCAGCCAAGGACGCATCTCCGAGTTGCTCGGCGAAGCCGGCCTGGAGACCGACATCGAGTCCAGGGCCACGGGCATGACGTTCATCGTCGACCACCTGGAGACGCTGGTCGGCGAGGATGCCGAGATGGCGGGCTACATCGACGGCGTGGCAGCCGGCGTGAACGCCGCGATCGCAGCCATGAAGGCCGGCACCCTGCCGCCGCCCTCGGAGATCCTGTTTGCCGGCGGACTTCTCGGTGCCACCACGCCCACCGACCTCCTCACCGAGTTCACCCGGCGCGACGTGATCGCCGGCGTGGTCACCGTGCTGTACGAGTCGGGCTTCGAGACCAAGGATGTGGGCCGCGCCCGCGACGCTCAGCGCTTGGACACCGCCATGGTGGGCTGGCCTCACGAGGCACTACGCCGCGCGGGACTGCTCGAGGACGTGTGGGATCGGGTGGAGCCTCCGGTGGTGATCGCGAGCGCGCCGGACTGGCTCGCAGCGCATCCCCCCACACGGGCCACCGCAGCGCGCCGCGGCCGGCACGTGCCTGTGCAGCCGGCGGTTCTCGACCGCCTCCACGAGCAGCTGCAGCGGGTGGAGAAGCGCCTGGGCCACGACTGGGAGCACGGGTTTGGGTCGAACGCGTGGGCGGTCTCGGGTGCAGCGTCGGCCGATGGTCGCGGCCTGCTCGCTTCCGATGGTCACCTTCAGCTCTCGGTGCCGCCGCTCTTCTTTCAGGTCGGCATCGACACGGAGCACCTCGGAGGTGGCGACATCCACCAGGTCGGCCTGATGACGCCGGCCATCCCGTTCCTCTCCACGGGAACGAACGGCAAGATCGCCTTCGGGCAGACCCAGCTGATGGGCGACATCACCGACTGGTACAGCGAGAAGATCGTGCTGAACGGCAATGGTGCGCCGGCGGCGTCGATCTTCGACGGGCAGGAACGACCTCTCGTCGCGCACGTGGAGTCCATCATCGTGAAGACCGTCCCTCCTCCGCTGGGTGGCCCAGGCGGCACCACCACATTCACCCGCTACACCACGTTCGACGGCCGCTGGATCTCGTCGATCGAGGGCGATGAGGTGGATGGACCCGAGGCCGCGCCCGAAGGAAGCACGGCCGTGCTGATGGGCGGCAAATGGGTCGTGCCGCGCGACGTGGATGGCATCGATGGCATCACGGCCGTCAGCTTCGACTACGCAGGACTCGACCTCTCGAACATGCTCGGCGCGCTGGATCGTTACAACAAGGCGGCCGACGTGCAGGCGTTTGCGAAGGCCACCGAAGACCTCGTGGCGTACTCGCTGAACCTCGTCGCGGCCGATGCGAACGGCGACGTCCTCTACACCAGCTTTCAGGCCACGCCCTGCCGCACCTACCTCGACCGAAACGGCGATGGCACCTGGGCAGAGGGCGCCGACCCCAACCTGCTGCTGGATGGCACGCGCTACCCGGGCTTCACGATTCCGCTGGTGGATGGGCGCGTCGACTTCGGCCAGAGCGACCCCACGAAGTGCGTGATCCCCTGGAGCGAGACGCCGCACGCGTTCACGCCCGGCCAGGGCTACGTCGTCACCGGCAACAACGACCCCGGCGGGCTCACGTTCGACGGCTCGCTCACCAACGACGAGCACTACTTCGGCGGTCCCTGGATCGAGGGCTACAGGGCCGATGCCATCGCGCGCGACCTCGAGGCCAAGATCGCCGGTGGCGGTGTCACGCTCGACGACATGAAGGCGGGCCAGGCCAACCACGAGAGCACCATCGGTCGTCAGCTGGTGCCGGAGCTTCTGGCGGCGCTCGATGCGGCCGAGGCGCTCACCTCCGGCGGCGAACTGTCGGCAGCGTCCTCCGAGGGCCGCATGGCGGCGCTGTGGACCGCCAACGAAGCGAGGTTCGAGGAGGCCCGGGATCGCCTGGCCGCATGGCAGGACCGCGGCGGCATCGCGGCGAGCGGCGTCGAGACCTTCTACCACCAGCCGTCGGCCGACCAGAAGGACGACGCTGTGGCCACCATGATCTTCAACGCCTGGATGGGCCGGTACGTCGGCTTCGTGGTGGGCGATGAGGATCTCCCCGGACTCGGCTGGCCGACGGGGGACACCGGTCGCTTCCGGCTGCTCACCTTCGCTCTCAACGGTCGTGGCCCGAGCAACCCGCTCGATCTGGGCTCGTGGAACCCCGACACCGAAGAGTCGATCTTCTTCGACATCCAAGACACCGAAGCCCTCGAGACCAGCCACGAGGTGGCGGTGCTCGCGCTGGCGGGCGCGCTCGACTTCTTGGAGAGCCCCACCACGGATCCCGGCAAGGGCGGCTTCGGCACCACCGACATGGACGCCTACCTGTGGGGCTTGCGCCACCTCGCGCGCATGACCAGCCTCATCGGCGACTTCCTCGGGGCCGACGATCCCTTCCTCGGACCGATCCTCGAGCCCTTCAACATCACCCCCGATCTGCTGCCGCTCGCTGAGTCGCTGCCCGAAGGGGACCCCCGCATCGGCCTCGAAGGCTTCCCTCGTCCAGGCGATCACCTCAACATCGACGCGCTCAACTCGGGCACCAGCGGCACCAGCTTCACCTCGGGCTCCGGCAGCGTGATGCGCATGGTGGTGGCCATGGGCGGTGAGAAGGGCTTCGAGGCTTACAACGTGATCCCCGGCGGCCAGAGCGGCCACACCGACTCGGTGCACTTCACCGATCAGGCGCGCCTGTGGCTCGGCAACGAATACCTGCCCGTGTGGCTCGACGTCGACGATGTCGTGTCGCACGGCAAGCGCCGTGAGCTGTTCCAGAACGAGTGAGCTTGGCGGGTCAGCGCTTGCGCAAGAAGGTGAGCCCGTCGCCCACCGGCGTCATCACCCGGTCCCACCGCTCGTCGGTGGCGAGCGCGGTGTTGAGCTCGCGCAGCGCGACGGTGTCGGGCTCGGTGTCGGAGGGGTCGGCGACCCGGCCGCTCCACAGCACGTTGTCGATCAGCACGACGCCGCCAGGGCGCAGCAGGCGGTAGGCCAGCTCCACGTAGGTGGCGTAGCCGCCCTTGTCGGCGTCGAGAAACACCAGGTCCCAGGTGCCTGCTTCACCGTCCAGCAGGCGCTGCCGCAGGGTGTCGCCCGCAGGCGCGAGCACGAGCGTGATCTTGTGCGCCACGCCCGCCTCCTCCCAGGCGGCGCGGGCCAAGGCGGTCCACTCCTCGCTCACGTCGCAGCACAGCAGCTCGCCCCCTTCCGGCAGGGCCAGGGCGGTGCGGAGTGCGCTGTAGCCCGTGAAGGTGCCAACTTCGATCGCGCGTCGAACCCCGAGTGCGCGCACCAGCCAGTCCATCAGCTGACCTTGTTCCGGGGAGATCTGCATGCGGGCCATGGGCAGGGCGGCGGTGCGCTCCCGCAGCGCTCGTGCGGCCTGGGGTTCCTGAACCCCGTGTGCGATGAGGTAGGCGCGGACGGTGTCGTCGAGGCCAAGGGTGCGGGCGGACATCTGGGCTCCAGCGTTAGAGAAACCGAAACGAAGAGAAGCAGCGGGGCACGGGCGGGCAAGGGGTGCCGAGCAGCCCTGCGGCGACGGCTTCGGCTGCTGCGAGGCCGAGGCTCGCTTCATGCCCTGCGAAGCCGACGGCCACGACGATGCGCGGGTCGGTAGGCAGCGGGCCCACCATCGGGAGTCCGTCGCATCCATGGGCGGTGATCCACGACCACCGCTCGGTCACCTGGCCGCATCCTGGCAGGTGGCGGCGGGCGAAGCCCTCCAGGCGCGCTTGCACGGCGGGCGTCGTGACGGAGTCGTCAACCTCACCCTCCTCCAGGTGAGAGCTCGCAAAGCGGCAGCCCGAGACGATGGTGCTGTCGCCGTCGCGGCGGGCCACGGTCCACCCGAAGCCGGCACGAAGCGTGGGCGCGAGGGGAGGGCCGCCTTGGAGGCGGAGGGCTTGTTCACGAACGGGTGTGAGGGTGTCGGCGAAGTAGCCGTGCAGGCTGCGCGCGCCGGCCTCAGCGGCCACGACCACCGCTTCGGTGATGACGGGCCCGCGCTCGGTGCGAACGGCCAGCTGGCCCCCGTGGTCGTCGATGCCGAGCGCGGTGCACGTGGTCTGGAGGTGCGCGCCAGCGGTCTTCAAGCGAGCGATGAGCGCGTCGACAGCGCGGTCGTGGTCGTAGCTGCCTTCTTCCGACACGACGTAGGCCGGCCCCAGGCTCTGGGTGCCGGTGCGGGCCCCGAGCGTGTCCGCCGTCCAGGCTTGAGCCGACCGTCCCATCCCGTGGAGGGCATCGACCGATCGCGCGATCTCGGCGGGCTCTCGATCGCGCTCGGCGGCCGCCCACACGCAGCCCGTGCGCGACAGCGCGCCAAGGCCTTCCAGGGCCAGCAGGCCGCGGTCTGCAAAGGTTAGCAGGGCCTGGGTCTCCCGCGGTCCCAGGCTGCTCGCGAGCCGCCAGACGTGCTCGGCGAGTCCTGCGTACACGACACCGTGCCCGCGAGCGCCTCCGACGCGTGCGCGGGCTTCCACCAGGTGGACACGCGCCCCGCCTTCTGCCAGCGCGGCGGCCGCAGCGAGCCCTACCAGCCCACCGCCGATGACCACCACGTCGGCGGTGGGTGCAGGCCGAACGTGCAGCGTGCTCACGAGTTCGCGAGGGTCTCTCGAACCGACGCCATCTCGGCCCGGAACGCGTCCTTGAGCTCTTCGCCTGCGTCCACACGGCCGCGAATGCGCGCCGCGAGCAGCAGGTGCGTGAGCTTCTCCCCGAGGTCATCGCCCTCGACGATCACGAGAGGCGACTCTTCACCCTGCTCCGCAATGGCCTCAATCGCCGCCGCCAGCTGATCCGACGTGTAGGCGCTGGCCGCGGCGCGCACCGACGGGGCCTTCACGGTGCGGTCCCGAACTGGCCTTCGAGGGCCTCACGGAACGCCGCCTCTTCGGACAGGCTGCGTCCATGCACGAGCTGCCCGTTCTTGTAGAACCCAAAGTAGGGGAGGTTGTCGATCTGCACCGACTTTCGCGCGTTCGGGCTCTTCTCGCCGTCCACCATGAAGAACTTCACGTGGGGGTAGTCGTTGCTGATGCGGTTGAACTTCGGCTTGAACATGATGCAGGGTCCGCACCAGCCTGCGTAGAAGTCCACCACAGCAAGCTCGCTGCTGGCGAGGGTGGTCTCGAAGTTGTCGTCGGTGAGCACGGTGACCGCCATGAAGTCTCCTACGGGTGGCTCGTAAGCGCGTGGCGCACCGCGTCCAGCCCGACGACACGATCCGACCTCTACGACGGCGCCTGAGGGGCGCCGACGACCAGCGGCCAGCGGTCGGGCACCTCAACGCCCACAGCCAGCGCGGCCAGGTACTCAGCTCGCGGAACCGTCTCCGCGCCCAGCGAGCGGAGGTGAGGGGTGTCTTGTTGGCAGTCCACCAGCGCGTAGCCGGCCGCATCCAGGCGACGGCACAGGTGGAGCAGCGCCAGCTTGGACGTGTCTCGCGCCAGCGCGAACATCGACTCCCCGAAGAAGATCTCGCCCAGCGCGAGCCCGTAGAGCCCTCCCACCAGCTGCTGTTCCGCGTCCCAGACCTCGACCGAGTGCGCGATCCCTCGCCGATGCAGCGCGGTGTAGCCGCGGACGGTGTCGAGCGAGATCCAGGTGCCGTTCTGGCCGCGTCGGGGGACACGCGCGCAGGCCTTCATCACAGCCTCGAAGGCTGTGTCGACGGTCACCTTGTAGCGGCCCTGTCGATCGAGCTTCAGCAGGCTGGGCTGCGCCTTGAACGCCGAGGGCCGCAGGATGCAGCGCGGATCGGGCGAGTACCAGGGGTAGGGGAAGCGACCGTCCCACGGGAAGAGGCCCTTGCGGTAGGCTTCTTCCAGGGTGTGGGGCTCGAGGTCGCCCCCCACAGCGACCAGTCCGTCGGCGCGGGGCCGCAACGCCTCCACGGGAGGAAACATCGGGCGGCGTCCTGGGGGCAAGAAGAGCGGCAGCGGCATGCGCGGATGTGCCCCGGCGGGGGCGCCTCGGCCACCCATCGGCGCGGCCTACTGAGGGGCGATCACCAGCCGCCACCCCTCGCCGAACACGGTCTGCAGGTTCACGGGCTTACGACCCGCCGGCTCGATCTTCTGGCGAAGGCGGCGAATCGCGACCGCCGGCGCGTGGCTGATCACCGACCGGCTCATGCCCCACACATCGGTCTCGATGTCGCCGTGGGTGACGGTCTCGTTGCGGCGCTTGGCGAGGTACTCGAGGAGCGCACGCTCCTTGGTGGTGAGGGGCACCTCCTCCTCACCGCGCCGCACGACCCCCGCTGACAGATCGACCGTGCACCCGACGAGCTGCAGGTGGCCGGAGAGCGCGGCTCCCTGTTGCTTTCGCCGGTCGGCGTGCGTCTCAGCGGCGCGCAGAAGCTCGCTGAGCAGGGCTGGATTGGCGCCGGCGTTGGCGCGCTCCATCGGCGCGCGCGGAATCACCATCACATCGGCCGAAGCCTGGGGATCGAAGGTAGGCGCGATGCCGAACACCTCGCGGAACCGCTCCAGGTTGTGCGGCGCCCGCGCGAAGCACAGCGACACGGGCACCCATGGCTCGGGAGAGACCCTCAGGCTGTGGCGATACAGCGAAGCGAGCAGCTCGATTCGGAAGATGTCGAGGCCGGGAACATCCACAAAGAACCTGTGCGACACCGTGATGGTGTCCGTCCCTCGGGTGATGACCAGCTCCGAGTTCGGGAAGAACCGGTTGTAGAACATGCCGAGCGTGTCGAGCGCGTCACCCAGCTTCGGCTGGTGCTCCCACAGGAGCCCCGTGAGGCCGTAGTCACGCGGAGACGCCTCCAGCGCGATGGAGAGCGACAGGGCTGGGTCGTTCAACGCCTTGGCGGCCTCTGCGTACACGCGCATCGCGTCCGCAAAGGGGATCAACCTTGGCGGCAAGCTGGGATCGGCCAGTACGTCGTCGACCCCAGCGGCCTGCAGGACCGCGTGGGGATCGGTGCCGTGGCGCCGCAGGTGGTCTGCGACCCGCCGCACCATGGTGCTCTCGACGACCGTGGCGTCGGTCATGACTCGTGGCCCCTCTGCGTTCCCGTCGAACAGCTTCGAACACATACCACGCGTCGCCCAGGTGTCCACGCCCTAGAATGGGGACCCTGTGTCGACAGGCTGGAGCGCCTCCGGAAGCTCAGTGAGCTTGAGGTCGACCCCGCAGACGATCGCGTTGAGCGATGCGATGGCGACGACGTTGAAGGCCGACGCGGGGCGCAGCTCCAGCCGCTCGGACACCCCCGTTCGGCTGTTCGCGGTGGACGCGATCCGCTCGGTGTTGGCGAGCACGACCACCTGCGTGCAGGAGCCTCCGCACTGGTCCGTGACGTCGATCGCGGCGCGTTGGGCGGCGCAGCCAGCGTCGGTGGTCTCGATGCCGATCGCCCCTGGATGGAGATGCAAGCAGCCCTCTTCGGTGCGGTCGACGATGAACGATGGCAGGCCCGGCTCGGGCTCCCCGTAGCGCGAGAGCAGCACGTCGAGGCCGCCTTGCTCCCACCGCACAGGATCTGCGGTGAACGGCGCGGGCGCCACCGACCAGTCCAGCGTGAGGCTTCCGCTGCAGTCGACGGCCGCCGGTGCTTCGTCGGTGTCCGTGTCCTCCGGGTTTTCGTCGAAGGAGGGCACCCCTGCGGGTGGCCCGCAGGCGACGATCAGCGGGATCCACCACGCGCGGTTCATGGTCGGTGGCCTACCCGACGATCGGGTTGGCCGTCCACTCGGCGTCGGTTTGAGGTAGGGTCCGCCGAATGAACAGCTCGGCCATCACCCCGACCCGCGCCGGCGTGTACCTCCTGGTGCTCGCGAGCGTGGCGCTGCTCGCATTCGCGGCCATTCTGGTGCTCTCGCTCGGGGTGGGCGCGCCGATGCCGTGGATGCGTCCCTTGGGACCCACCACGGTGGGCGTGCTGCTGGGTTTCGCCGAGGTCACGGTGGGCGTGCTGGGCGTCGCGGTCACGGTGGTGAGCATCCTCGTGGAGCTTGCGGCCAACCGCTACACGCCGCGCATTGCGGAGCTGTTCGTGCGCGACCGCACCAACGTGCTGGTGCTGTCCGTGTTCGTGCTCACTTCCTTGTTGGTCGTGTGGGTCGCCCTGTCCTTGGGTGAGGAGGCGCCCGCACCTGGCTTGGTGGCGGCGATGGTGGTGCTGCAGTCGACGAGCCTGCTCGCTTTGCTGCCGTACTTTGCCTATGTGTTCGACTTCCTGGGTCCTGAGCGCGTGGTGCAGCGCATCGCGGGTCTGGCTTTAGCGGCCAACACCGACCTGCGTCACGAGCGCAGCGCGCGTCACGAGCTGGCCCAGGCGTTGGACCAGCTGGGCGACCTGGCCCATCGTGCGATCCAAGCTCAGGATCGTACCCTGGCCGCCGCGGCCGTTCATGCGCTGGGCGATGTGACCGTTGAGCTGCTCGAGCACAAAGCGTCGCACGGTGCGGTGTGGTTCGACTCTCAGGATCTGCTGGCGTCGGACGCCGACTTCGCTTCGTTCCACCCCGACGTGTTGCGACGCTTTGTGGAGCGGCGCACCTGGGCGGAGGCCAAGGCGCTTCGCCAGTTCCACGCCCTGTACGGCGCGTGCTTGGCCGAGCTGCGCGACACAGCGCACCTCATTGCGATCGCGTGTCGTCGGATCGCGCACCGCGCCGCCATCCTGGGGGATGGGGAAGCCCTGCGCCTCACGCTGCGCTTCTTGCACAGCTTCCTGCGCGCGGCTGTCAACGCGCGCGATGTGCGGAGTGCCTACAACGCGATGCAGGAGATGCGCCTGCTTGCGGAGTCCTTGGTTCACACGCCCCTGCAGGGACAGATCGTCGGCATCGCGGTCCACATGCGCACCTACGGCGTGCTCGCGTTTCGGTCGCGGCTCTCCTTCGTGCTGGAGACCGTCGCTTACGATCTCGCTGAGCTGCTCGAGCACCTGCACGCGGCGGGCGCGCCCGAGCACGACGCAGTGCTCGCTGTGCTGCTGGAGGTGGACCGCGAGTCGGATGAGGAGGGGGCGCAGGAGGCTGCGCTGCGCGGGGTTCGCAAGGCGCAGGTCAAGCTCGGCACCTACTACCTCGCGTCGGGCGACGTCGATCGGGCCGTGCGCATCCGGCGCGACCTCCACGGCGAGTCCCCCTTGCGGCTGGCGCTGCTGCGCAGTGAGCTCGAGTCCACTGTGGACGCTGAGTACTGGGAGATCTCGGACCGTCCCACCAACTTTGACTGGCTCAGCCCCGAGAGACGGGCCCTGCTCGACGCGTTCTTCCTGCTGCCGTCGGCGTAGGCCGAGCGCGCCGGATCAGCCCACCAGCCAGCGGGCGAGCACCCGGTGGATGCTCTGCACACGAACGGGCTTCTCCAAGAAGTCGTTCATGCCAGCGTCCTCACAGCGCCGCCGCACCTCCGGAAGGACGTGCGCGGTCATCGCGACGATCGGCCCGGTGTAGCCGGCTGCCCGAAGCCGACGGGTGGCCTCCACGCCATCCATGATGGGCATCTCCAGGTCCATGAGGATCAGGTCGTAGGCGTGGGCAAGCGCGAGCCGCACCGCCAGCTCGCCGTTGTCGGCGGTGTCTCCCAGGCAGCCGAGGTGGTCGAGCATCGCCAGCGCCACCTTGCGGTTGACCGGGTTGTCTTCGGCCAGGAGGATGCGAGCGGCTGGCAGGCCAGGGATGTCTTCGTCGATCGACGCGATCGTTGTCTCCACCGGCAGCCGCAGATCGACCCGGAACCGGGTGCCAGCGCCCACCTCGCTCTCCACCGTGATGGTGCCGTCCATCAGGTCGACGACGTGCTTCGTGATGGAGAGGCCGAGCCCCGTGCCCGCTGCGCGGTCGGAGGCGTTGCCGCCGAGCTGAGTGAACCGATCGAAGATGCGGCCGAGGTCTTCCCTGGGGATGCCGATGCCCGTGTCTTCGACCTCCACCCGCAGGACAGCGTCGCGCGGCGTGCGCTCGTGGCACTGCACCCGCACGGTGATGTGGCCGGCGTGGGTGAACTTCACCGCGTTGCCGACGAGGTTGAACAGGATCTGCCGCAGTCGGCCGCCGTCGCCAATCACGCGACCCGGGACACGATTGCCGATCTCCACCTCCAGCCGCAGACCCTTCTCGCGAGCACGCACGCGGAGCAGATCGGCCACCTGGCGCACGATGGCCACGGGCTCGAAGGGCGAGGCCTCGATGCGCATCCGACCGGCCTCGATGCGCGAGAAGTCCAGGATGTCCTCGACCAGGTCCACGAGGGCGTTGGACGAGTCGCGGATGGTCTCCACGAAGTCGCGCTGCCGACGATCGAGCTCGGACTCGAGCAGCATGCCTGCCACGCCGAGGATGCCGTTCATGGGCGTCCGGATCTCGTGGCTCATCGCGGCCAGGAAGGCGCTCTTGGCTTCGCTGGACGCGGCGGCGGCGTCGCGCGCCGTGGCGAGCGCGAGGTTGGCCTTCTCCAGCTCCGCCTGGCTGCGCTGCGCGGCTCCTGCGAGCTGAGTCGCGAGCAAGACCAGCACGCCAGCGCTCATGCCCAAGGTTCCCACCAGGAGCACCACGCGCGGTCCGCCGACCAGCGGCGGGGTCCACCACCCGAAGTACTCGGCGCCGAGCACGCCGAGCACGACGACCAGGGTAGCTCCGGCATTGGCGATGGTGCCGGACACGTCGCGGAGGAGGGCAGGGAGGGCCGCACCGATGCCCACCAACACGAGCGCCGGGCTCGCGCTGCCTCCTGTGGACAGGGCGATCACCAGCCAGTGGAGGCCCACCACGCCGCCGCCGGCGCGGAGTCCGATGACAGGGCCATGGCTGCGCAGGAGGAGGAAGCACCCAATGATGAGGGCGACCATCGGAGCGGTGACGCCAAGCAACTGCGCGTCGATCCACCACCACAGGGGCCACAGCGCGATGAAGCACAGCCCGACCTGCGCCAACACCTCAGCGGCACCACGAACGCGCAGTCGGTCGGTGTCGGTGCCGGCGATCTTGCCCATCGCCAAGGCGTAGACGCGATCTCCCGCAGCACGCCATGGGGACGGCGCTGCGTGGACCGGCTTGCTCACGGAGTCAGCGCCCACCTGACCTCCCCGCGGCTCGGCTCGCCTACGCTGCGCCGCATCCTGACGCGACGGGCCGGGGTTGGCAAGCGCGCCGGGGAGGTAGGCCGCCTCAACCAGGGGAGACGCGACAGCTGGGGTCGGGTCCTACGACAGCGGCAGGACCCGACCGCTGTGGATCAGAACTGCTCGGCCTCGGTGCTGTGCTCGAGCGCCTTGGTGGAGGAGGTGCCGCCGGTGATGACGTCCTTGACGGCATCGAAGTAGCCGGTGCCGACCTCGCGCTGGTGCTTGACGGCGGTGTAGCCGAGCGGGGCGGCCGCGAACTCGGCCTCCTGCAGCTCGGAGTAAGCCGCCATCTGGCGCTCCTTGTAGCCCTTGGCCAGCGTGAACATCGAGTAGTTGAGGCTGTGGAAGCCCGCGAGCGTGATGAACTGGAACTTGTAGCCCATCGCGCCGAGCTCCTTCTGGAACTTGGCGATCGTGGCCTCGTCGAGGTGCTTGCGCCAGTTGAAGCTGGGCGAGCAGTTGTAGGCCAGGAACTTGCCGGGGAACTTCGCGTGCACGGCGTCGGCGAACTGCTTGGCCTCGGCGAGGTCCGGCTTGCCGGTCTCGCACCAGATGGCGTCGGCGTAGGGGGCGTACGCGAGGGCACGGTGGATGGCGGCCTCGATGCCGTCGTTCACGTAGTAGAAGCCCTCCTCGGTGCGCTCGGTCGACTTGATGAACGGCGCGTCGTACGGATCGATGTCCGACGTGATCAGGTTGGCGCTGTTGGCGTCGGTGCGGGCCACGATCACGGTGGGAACACCCTCGATGTCGGCCGCGAGGCGCGCTGCGACCAGCGTCTTGATGAACGTGGCGGTGGGAACGAGCACCTTGCCGCCGAGGTGGCCGCACTTCTTCTCAGACGCGAGCTGGTCTTCGAAGTGCACGCCGGCAGCGCCGGCCTCGATCATGCCCTTCATGAGCTCGAACGCGTTGAGCTGACCGCCGAAGCCGGCCTCGGCATCGGCCACGATCGGGGCGAACCAGTGGGTGTCGGACTTGCCCTCCACGTGGT
>CAYNFK010000008.1:0-79531 GCA_964396405.1 uncultured Enterobacteriaceae bacterium | reverse complement strand
CCGGGCCCGATCCCGCGAGGAACAGCTCCACCACCTCGTGCACCCACAGGCCCTCCGTGGGCCCAGGCGCGGTAGCTGGGGCAGGGGAGTCGCCATCGGGGGCCAGCCAGCTCAGCAGGAGGCCATCAGACTCCTCGGCCAGGTGGAGGGATGAGCGGAACGCAGGCGGGAGGGGCAGGCCATCCCAGGTGCGGTCGACCACCAAGGTGCTCACGAGGTGGCTCCGTGCCGGCCCGCACCCTGCACGAAGCGCGCGGCGCCGGCGAGGGTCTCGCCCGACGCGAGGGTCTGGAGTCCCGCCGTGAACTCCGATGCCAGGGCGGCCTCCGTCGAGCCCCCGAGGCTCGCATAGGCGCTTGCCCGATCGGAGCGCAAGCAGGTCTGAGGCAGCTCAGCCAGCGCGCGCGCCAGCTCCAGCGCGTGGGACAGGGCCTCCCCGTCGGGCACCACCCGATTCACCAGCCCCATGCGCAGGGCTTCTTCAGCACCCACAGCACGCCCGGTGAGGATCAGGTCGAGCGCGTGGGACAGGCCGATGAGCTGGGGCAGACGCACCGTGCCGCCGTCGATCAACGGCACGCCCCAGCGGCGGCAGAACACGCCGAGCACGCTCGACGCGGCCGCCACCCGCAGGTCGCACCAGCAGGCCAGCTCCAGCCCACCGGCCACAGCAAAGCCTTCGATGGCGGCGATCACGGGCTTTCCGAGGCACAGGCGCGTGGGCCCCATGGGTCCGTCACCTGTCGCGTCGATGCGGTTTCCCAGCCCCGATGCGAAGGCCTTCAGGTCGGCGCCTGCGCAGAACGTACCGCCTGCGCCGGTGAGCACCGCCACCGAGGCCGTCGGGTCGGCATCGAAAGCACGGAAGGCCGCGGCGAGGGCGTCCGCGGCGGACCGATCCACGGCGTTTCGCACGTCCGGCCGGTGCAGCGTGACCACCCACACCGGGCACGTCTGCTGAATCGTGACGGACTCGGTAGAAGAATCTGTCATGGTACATCCTTGATCATCGCGATGTGGCAGCTTCGTTACACGGGCGGGGGGTGCCGATGCTTACGTGGCTATGTTATTTCGTCGCTGAAGGGACGGATACCGATTCCCGGACCCGATCCACCCCGAGGTGAATGATGGCCAAGAACCAGAACGTCAACGCTACCGAGGATGCCTCCCGCCAGCTGCTGGAGTCCAGCCGCGACACGAACTGGCAGGGCAAGGGCTTCCTGCGCAACCTGTTCCTCGGCGACCTGCGCGTCGACTGGATCGACCCGTGGCCCGAAACCCCCCTCTCGCCTGCGTTCCAGGCCTGGTACAAGGAGCTGGAGGCCTTCTTCGAGGAGTCGGTCGACTCCGTTCAGATCGACGCCACCGGCGAGTACCCCCCCGAGGTGATCGACGGCCTCCGCAAGCTCGGCGCCTTCGGCATCAAGATCCCCAAGGAGTACGAGGGCCTCGGCTTCAACAACGTCGAGTACTGCAAGGCGCTCGAGCTCATGGGCCGCTACGACGGCAACATCGTGGCGCTCGTCTCGGCCCACCAGTCCATCGGCCTGCCCCAGCCGCTGAAGTACTTCGGCAACGAGGCCCAGAAGAAGCAGTACCTGCCGCGCTGCGCCAAGGGCGCCATCTCGGCGTTTGCGCTCACCGAGCCGGATGTGGGCTCGGATCCCGCGCGCTTGGGCACGCACGCCGTGAAGAACCCCGATGGCTCGTGGACGATCACCGGCGAGAAGCTGTGGATCACCAACGGCACCT
Organism: uncultured Enterobacteriaceae bacterium; assembly: GCA_964396405.1. Taxonomy (GTDB): domain Bacteria; phylum Myxococcota_A; class UBA796; order UBA796; genus JACKEO01. The sequence goes on along the minus strand of CAYNFK010000008.1, from coordinate 77,779 downwards.
TCGCCGAGCTCTTCGTGGTGATGGCCCGCAACCCGGCCGACAACAAGATCTCCGCGTTCATCGTGGAGGCCAACGCACCGGGCGTCGAGGTGGCCTACCGCTGCCGCTTCATGGGCCTGCGCGCGCTGCAGAACGGCGTGATCAAGTTCAACGGCGTCACCATCCCCGCCGAGAACCTCGTGGGCAAGGAGGGTGCGGGCCTCAAGATCGCGCTCACCACGCTCAACACGGGCCGTCTCTCGATCCCCGCGGCCGTCATCGGCGGCTCCAAGGACATGATGCAGGAGTGCCGCACCTGGGCGCTCGAGCGTGAGCAGTGGGGCCTCCCCATCGGCAAGCACGAGGCCATCTCGCACATGCTCGCCGACATGGCCGCCACGGTCTACGGTCTGGAGTCGCTCTCCAACCTCGCCACCGAGCTCTCCGAGCGCGATGGCTACGACATCCGCCTCGAAGCCGCCGCCGCCAAGGAGTGGTGCACGGTCAAGGGCTGGGACATCATCGACAACGCCATGCAGATCAAGGGTGGCCGCGGCTACGAGACCGAGATCTCGCTCGCGGGTCGTGGCGAGCGCGCCACCGGCATCGAGCGCATGATGCGCGACAGCCGCATCAACCGCATCTTCGAGGGCAGCTCCGAGGTCATGCACCTGTTCATGGCGCGTGAGCTCGTCGACAAGCACCTCAAGGTCGCCGGCGTGATGCTCGACAAGAAGAGCACCCTCGGCCAGAAGGCCGCGGCGCTCCCGGCTATCGCGATGTTCTATGGCATGTGGTACCCGAAGCTTTGGCTCGGCTGGCTCTTCCGCCCGTCCTACAGCCGCTTTGGCAAGATGGCCGGCCACCTCGCGTGGGCCGAGTCGCAGTCGCGCCGCCTCGCCCGCGCTGTGTTCCACGGCATGATGCTCTACCAGGCGAAGATGGAGCGTAAGCAGGGCTTCATGTTCCGCGCTGTCGACATCGCGATGGAGATCTTCGTGATGATCACCACGATCGTCCGCACGCAGAAGATGATCGACGAGAGCCGTCCCGAGGCCGCTGCGGCCCAGGAGCTCGCCGACGTGTTCGCGCGCAACACGCGCCTCTTCGTCGACCAGAAGTTCCGCGAGCTGTGGGCCTCGGATGATGATGGCAAGGCGGCGGTGGGCCGCGCGATGCTCGACGAGCGCCAGGCTTGGCTCGAGAACAAGCGCGACTACGCCGGCAAGGTCTCGGCCTCCAACGCGGCCGCCGCGAAGTAGTCCTCGCGTCAAAGCCCCGTTCCAAGACCCCCGTAGCGCCTCTGTGGTGCTGCGGGGGTTTCTTGCGTGATGTATACGGGGACTGCGCGGGTTCGCGCGGTCGTGGAGGGTGCGTGCGATTCCTGGCTCTGCCGCTGGTGGTTGCGGGCTGCGTGGTTCCTTGGTTCGAGCCCGATGAGGGTCTCGTGGTCGACACCGACACAACCCAAGAGACGGACGACACCGAGGTCGACACCGAAGAGCCCGACGACACGCTCGTCGGCGACGGTGTGGAGCTGTCGGATGACTGTGCGGGAGCCGACGATCTGCCCCTGATCACCGACGGCGCTTACGAAGGCACGTTCCGGGGCCTCGAGCCCAGCGGCCTCGACCCCAACTGCTCGGGCATCGCCGCCCTCACCGGCCAAGACGGCTACCGCCGGGTGCGGGTGAAGAAGGGCGAGAAGATCACCGTGGAGCTGGTCGCCAACAAGGTCGACAACGCCCGTGACGTGGGCATCACGCTCCTCAGCGCCTGCGCAGCGGACCAGTGCGTGCAAGGGGCCGATGGGCAGGTCGAAGGCGGCAAGGAGAAGCTCATCTGGACGAACGACGGCGACGGTCCGGCCGATCTGATCCTGGGCGTGCACCTCTTCAACAATGCGTCGGCCGGCGGCGACTTCGACCTCACGGTGGCCCGCGAGTGATTCGCGCGGCGGATCTGCTCGACCTGTCATACGGCGCGCTAAAGCAGCGGCTCGACGCGGGTCACCCGATCGATCCGGCCACCCTGCACAACACCGAGTACCACGGTGTGGCGCTCGGGAACCCGGCGTGGATCGAGAGCCTGTCCTGGAAGACCTTCAAGAAGGTGTTCCACCACGACGAGGCGCGGGGCGTGCTGCGCGGCTGGAACGTGGCCGTGGAGCAGCAGGGGGTCGAGGGGCCCTATGTGGATCGCCTGCGGGGCGGGAAGCCTGTCACCTACTGGCCCTACGAGGTGCACCCGGCAGCGAGCTACACCATGCCGGGCCCCTGGGGCTTCGGCCTGTGCATCGACTACGGGAAGTCGCACGGGCCGTTCAGCTTCCAGGGCCGCATCCGCGACCCGCTGGTGGCGATGAACGAAGGCAGCAGCGACCTGCTGCTCGGCTTCTCCTACTTCGAGGGCGGCCTGTTCCGCGTGCCCCTCCCGGCCTTCTTCCTGCTGCAGCGCGGCGGCCCGCTCACCTACGATGTGCCGCCGCGATGAGGGTGGCCTGTGTGACGCGCGACGACCTCCCCGACTGGGAGGTCGATGACGCCTGGCTGCATGCGGCCCTGGCGGCGCGTGGGGCGGTGGTGGAGCGACCGGTGTGGTCGAACCCGGGGGTGGACTGGTCGGCTTACGACGTCGTGCTGCTGCGCACGCCCTGGGACTACCAGGAGCGGGTCGACGCGTTCCTGGCCTGGGCGCGGCGCGTGCAGGGCATCACCCGCCTGGAGCACGGGGCGGACGTCGTGCTGTGGAACGCCCGCAAGACCTACCTGCGCGACCTGGCCCAGCGTGGCGTGCCCGTGGCCCCGAGCGTCTGGCTGGAGCCCGAGCAGCCCGTGGCGCTCGGGCCGCTCATGGACGCCAGCGGCTGGACGCGAGGCTTCCTCAAGCCGGTGGTCGGAGCCACAGCGCGCCACACGCTGCGGTTCGGTCGGCACGAGGTGGAGGCGGCCGAGGCGCACGTTGCGTCGGTGGCCGAGCCGATGATCTTCCAGCCTTACCTGCCGGCGGTGGAGTCCGAAGGGGAGCTGTCGGTGGTGATCGTGCAAGGCGCCGTCACCCACGGGGTGCGTAAGGTGCCGCAGCCCGGCGACTACCGCGTGCAGGACGACTTCGGGGCCCACGATGAGCCCTGGGAGCGTACACCCGAGATGCTCGCGCTGACCGAGCAGGCGCTGGCCGAGGCGGGCCAACACCTGGGCCGCACCGCGCCCTTCTTGTACGGTCGCGTGGACGCGCTGCGCCATGAAGGAAGGCTGGTGCTCAACGAGCTGGAGCTCATCGAACCCAGCCTGTTCTTCCGCCACGGTCCGCACGCCGCGGAACGTCTGGCCGAGGCGCTCGTTCCTTAGATCGCTTCGCCGCCGCGCTCGCCGGTGCGGATGCGGATGCACTCCTCCAGCGGCATGACGAAGATCTTCCCATCGCCAAGCAGGCCCTGGCCGTGCCGGGCTGCCTTGAGGATCGCCTGGATCGCAACATCCACGAAGGACTCGTTGACCGCGATCTCCAGGCGGATCTTCGGGTGCAGGTCGGGCACGAGCTCCTGACCTCGGTAGAGCGAGGTGTCGGTCTCGCGACCATGGCCCGTGACGCGGGTGACGGTGACGCGGGTGATCTCCACGTCGACCAGCGCCTGGCGGACCTCTTCGAGCTTGTCGGGCTGAATCACAGCGACGATCATCTTCATGGGAGGCTCCGCTTCAGTTGAGGTTCAGCAGGCCGTAGCCGTGCTCGCCGTGCAGCTCGTGATCCATGCCGGCCCGCTCCGCATCCACCGAGATGCGAAAGCCGATCAGGCGGTCGACCAAGGCCACGATCACCAGGGTGACGGTGGCCGAGTAGCCGATGCTCACCAGCAGGCCCTCGGTCTGGTTCCACAGCTGCTCCAGCAAGGGCGGACGACCGGGCTGCGCGCGAAGGAAGAAGGTGAGCAGGATGCCGCCGAGGATGCCCGCGACGCCGTGGATGCCGAACACATCGAGCGAGTCGTCGTAGCCCAGACGGGTCTTCAGCAGCACGGCGAAGAAGCACACCACCGAGGCCGTGGCACCGAGCACCATGGCGCCCACGGGCAGCACGTCCCCAGCGGCCGGCGTGATGGCCACGAGCCCGGCGAGGATGCCGGAGACGAGACCCAGGCTGGTGGCCTTGCGGTGCACCACCCCTTCCACGATCATCCAGGTGAGCGCACCCGTGGCGGCTGCCACCTGGGTGACGGCCAGCGCCTGAGCGGTCTTGAGGCCCGAGGCCTCCGAGCTGCCCGCGTTGAATCCGAACCAGCCCACCCACAGCAGACCGGCGCCCATCAGCGTCATCACCAGGTTGTTGGGGTGCATCGCCACCCGCGGGTAGCCGCGGCGGGGCCCGAGGTAGATCGCCGTGACCAGACCCGCAACACCGGCCGAGACGTGGATCACGGTGCCGCCAGCGAAGTCGATGGCGCGGCCTGTGAGGAAGCCGCCGCCCCAGATCCAGTGCGCGAGCGGCATGTAGACCAGCAGCGACCACAGGGCCGTGAACACGCAGTAGCCGAAGAAGCGGACCCGCTCCGCGAACGCGCCGGCGATGAGGGCCGGCGTGATGATCGCAAACTTGCCCTGGAACATCACGAACACGTACTCGGGGATGCCTGACGGCCGTACACGCTCGTCCACGCCGTTGAGGAAGAAGTGATCGGGCGACCAGCCGATGAAGCCCATGGTGGGTCCGAACGTGAGCGCGTGGCCCACGGTGGCCCACAGCACGCCGACGATCGCCATCGCCGCGAAGCTGTGCATCATCGTGCCGACCACGTTCTTCGTGCGCACGAGCCCACCGTAGAACATGGCGAGCCCGGGCACCATCAGCAGCACGAGGGCGGTGGACATCAGCATCCACGCGGTGGTGCCCGTGTCGATGGGGGGCGTCTCCTCCGCGTGGGCTACCGCTGTGACCATCCAGGACGCAGCCATCCACCAAGTCCGCACGAGGACCTCCAGGCGCGGCGGGAGGGCCGCGGTCGGCCGACGTAATACGGCGCACCCGATCGGCTCAACCCCGTCGTCGGATCCGGCAGGCAGGATTTCCTACCGGAACTTGCGCGTCAGTCGGCGCACTGGATCCGGGGCGACACGGCGTCCGGTGCGACAAGCGACCACTCGTTCGCGAAGTCGAACACCAGGGTGGGCTCGATCACCTCGCACGACCGCACCGCGATCTGGTCGACGTACTCCCAGGGCTGCCCCGTGCCGTCGACACCGATCACGCCGTAGACGTCGACATCGACGTAGCCGGTGCCATCGTCGAACGAGAGCGCGTAGACGTCGTCACCGTTGGCGCTGATCTCGCCGCTAAACTGCTGCGGCGTGGTGCCGAAGGTGCCGGCCCAGTCGGCGGTTCCGCTGTTGCCCACCACCCAGGCCTGCCCATCGTTGAGCGTGGTGCTGGTGAGCGGAATGGTGGCCGACGACGTGGAGCTGCCGTTGGAGTAGCGCCGGATGGCGTAGCCCGTGAGCGGGAACGGGACGGGGCCGGGGTTGTAGATCTCGACGTACCGGAAGCTGGTGTTCGTGTGATCGGACACCTTCGAGATGAACAGCGGGCCGGGCACCGGCAGATCCGTGTCGGTGTCGGTGTCGGTGTCCGTGTCGACGACGGTGTCGGTGTCGGTGTCGGTGTCGGTGTCGACGATGGTGTCGGTGTCGGTGTCGGTGTCGCCGACGAAGGGCTGGTAGCCGGCCCCATCGGCCAGCTCGCGGGGGGCTACCTTGTGGCTGCCGAAGCTGAAGAACATCGCGCCCGTGATCGACGTGTAGGTGGCGCCGGCACCGAGGTCGGGCGTGGAGGCCGCGAGGCTGAAGAACTCGTTGTCGATCACGGCGAGGTCGACCCCACCCGGCTTCTTCACCGTGATCTCGGCGAACCCGTCGACGCCGACCACCTCAAGGTTGGGGCCATCTTCCAGGCGAACCAGCATGCCCTCGTAGGGCTCGGCGGTGGCCGCCGAAGCCACCTGCGCCACCGTGAGCTCGACCGGCGCAACCACGCCCGTGCCCGTGACCTCGATCTCGGCGTCGGGGTTGCTCGCCAGAGCGATGAGCTCGGTGAGCGTGTCCAGCGGGGCGGTGCCTCCGCTGCCCGCGAACTCCTCGTACACACCGACCACACGCACCACATCACCCTCGGTGATGCCCGGGAAGTCGCCGTTGTGGAACACGTAGAGGCCGGCGTTCGTGGGCACGCCGGGCTGCTGCACCGTGAAGCCGTTGAACCCTACGCCTGTGACGACGGCGCCTTCGATCTCCAGCAGGTCGCCGACCGTGTGGGAGCCCGTGCGGATGGCCTGCACGGTGGTGGCCGTGGAGGTCACGGGGGCGACGAAGGGCTGCGCGATCACGTTGCTCTTGTACTCGTTGGCCCCCACCTTCGAGAGCGCCTGCACGTAGGCCATGCGCCCCACAGGGAGCGGCTCGTTGAGGGTCAGGCGGAAGGTGGCCACGCCCGCGGCGTTCGACGTGGTCTGGGCGAGGAACATGCCGGCGCCGAACAGATCGGTGCAGGTCTGGGTGAGCTCGGGCGGGCAGTACGCGGGGCCCGAGCCGCGCAAGCTGCCCACCAGCACCACCGGCTTGTTCTTCGGAACGCCGGTGACGGTCATCGTGATGCGCGTGCCCACCTCGAACGGACCCGACGTGGACAGCGTGAGCGGCAGCACGGCTGCGGCGAGGTGCGCAGGCAGCGCCTCGGCCAAGGACCCTTCGGCGGCCATCGACGACAGGTCGGGCTCAGCCGCTTCCGGGGCGCAGGCGAGGGCGGTGAGCAAGAACAGCAGCGAGCGGCGCATGGGGGTCTCCGAGGGTCAGGCGGGCGGCTGTAACCTCGCGATTCTCACGCTCCCAGCCACGCCGTCACGGACAGGTGGGCGCCGCGTCACGATCCAGCGACGCCACAGCATCCCGCAGCCGCCGCGCCGTCTCGGGCAGGAGCTGCACCGCCACCGTGTGCCCGTCGGTGTCGGTGCGCAGCACGCGGCCATCGACGGTGAGCACCGAGCGCTCCGACACCAGACCACGGGTCCACACCACCGCCACCGACGGGGCTGCAGCTGGCTCGATCGAGGCGGGCTGCAGCTTGGGATCGCGGAGGTGGGCGGCCAGTCCCCGCACGGCGGCCACATCGCGCGGGTCGCAGTCGAGCGTGAAGCTCCACGGCTGCATCCCCGTGTGGATGGTCCAGGCGGAGGTGGCGGCCTCCACCGGCACGGCGCTGCGCAGCGTGGCCTCCAGATCGTCGAACGGTCGCACCCGCCGCGTCGTGGACGCGGGAATCCGCCACGCCAGCCACGCCCCGTCACGACGCACACGCCAGGTGGCTTCGGGGGCATCGACGGGCGCGTCGTTCGGTGGGGGCAGCACCTTGGGCAGGCGGTCGAGGGCGGCCGGGTCCAGGAGCGCGGTGACGTGGGACGTCTGGTCAGCCGTGAGTCGGCGGGTGGTCTTCCAGACGGGAGGCGTGCGCGAGGCATCGAGCTGCTGCACCCGACCGTCGAGCATGAGGCGCGCGCCGACGATGTGGGCACCCGGGCCACGGACGAGGACGTCGACCCACACGCTGTCGGCGTCGTCCTCGGAGGGCGGTGCAGGGGCGACCGCGTCGGCCGAAGGAACTGCAGCAGGCGCAGGTGCAGGCGTGACGAACTCCGGCGCGGGTGTGCCGAACCATCCGCAGGCACCGAGCAGCACGGGGAGCAGCGCCGCCAGAGGCCTCGACGTGCCGCTCACGGCGTGAACACCTGAACGCAGTCCCATGCCGAAGCACAGGCGTCGTACCAGTCTTCGGAGGCCAGCTCGGGGCAGCTCGCTGCGTTGATGCGGGTGAGGCAGGCCGCGGCTGCGTCCTCCTGGAACCGACAGGCATCTTCGCCGTTGCCGTAGCTTCGGTCGCGCACGTCGTCGGAGGTGGCGGCCGTGCAGTCAGCCGTGCCCTGAAGCCACCGGTCGAAGTACGCGTCTTCGCTGCAGGCCTTGGAGGCCGCACACCACTGCGCCGCAAAGCGGTCGGGGAAGTTCTCCTCCGACACCGCGCAGGCGCCGAGGAAGAAACAAGCCAGCAGGGGCAGGAGAGACTTCACGCCAGCGGCCCTATCGCTGCTCCGGGACGGCTGGCGGGCTCCTTGCGAACACCTTGCGGAAGAACCGGGTCGGACGGCAAGCGGATAGGTGGCACCGATGCTGTTGCTGCTTCGCCTCGCGTACGATGGAACACACTTGGACGGCTGCGCGGAGTCGCCGGGCCGGCGAACGGTGGAGGGACTGCTTCGCGAGGCGCTGGGCCAGGTGGGCATGGGAGGCGTGGTCGATGTGCTCGCTCCCACCGAGGCCGGAAGCCACGCGCTCGCTCAGGTGGCCGTGCTCTCGGTGGAGACCTCCTGGCCTGTGGCCGCGTGGCTTCGCACCTTCGATCGTCACCTGCCCGAGGACCTACGCTGCCACGCCATCGCGAAGGTTCAGGCCGTGCCGAAGGTCACCGCACTGCGCTACCGCTACAGGCTCGACACCCACCCGTTTGGTGACCCCGCGCTGGCGCGACACGCGTGGAAGGTGGGTGTCCGAGTGGAAGACCTCGCAGCCTGGGGCACCCGATGCGCCGCAGCTCCATCCCTCGCGGCGTTCCGCCGAGGCAGCGGCGGGCGCGCACACGCCTTGCCCAAGGTGGCGTCGGCGGGGTGGAGCACCGAAGCGGGCGTGACCACGTTCACCGTCGAGGGGGAGGGCCTACACGACGCCGTGGTGCGTGGGCTCGTAGGGGCCCAGGCGGCCGCGGTGCGCGGGACCTGCACCAGTGAGGAGCTGGAGGCGGCGCTGGACGGGCATGTGTCCCGTGCATCGCTCCAGTCGGCACCCGCGAAGGGCCTGGTGCTGGATCACGTCGAGCTCGACATCACGCCCGCGTGGTCGGACGCGGCGGTCGGCTGAGCGGCGCTCAGCGCCCGCGGTGGGTGAGAAACACGCGCAGCACGTCGGCGAGCACGCCCGCAGCGGTCACATCGCCGCCAGCACCCGCGCCTTGCACGATCAGCGGGTAGTGGTGGTAGCGCCGGGTGGTGAACGCCACGAACGACTCCGAGCCGCGCAGCCGCGCAGCCGGGTGGTCGAGCGGAACCCCTACAGGCCCCACCGAGAGCAGCGGCTCGCCCCGCGCCGGTGCCGACGGATCCACCCTCGCGAGGTAGCGCAGCACCTTCCCTTCCTCGCGCAGGCTGGTGATGCGCGCCGACATCGTGTCGGCGTAGGCGCTGAGGGCCTCGAAGAACCGCTCGAGGTCACGCTCGGCGAGCAGCTCCGCCGGCACAAGCGGGGTGAGCGCGACATCCTCGATCTCGACGCTGTGCCCCAGCTCGCGACCCAGGATGATCGCCTTTCGGGCCGCATCCAGACCCGAGAGGTCATCCTGCGGCAGCGGCTCGGTGTAGCCCAAGGCCTTCGCCGTGCGGACGGCCTCGTCCAAGCGACGCCCTGCCATCAGCTCATTCGTGAGGTAGCCGAGCGTGCCCGAGAAGGAGCCCTCGATGAGGTGCACCTCGTCGCCGGTCTGCACCAAGCTCTGCAGCGTCTCGATGACCGGCAAGCTCGCGCCCACCGTGGTCTCGTAGCGGTAGGCGCGGTGGGCCGTTCGTGCGGCATCGAGAAGGTGATCACGCTGCGCTGTGGGCACCGTGAGTGGCTTCTTGTTGGCGGCGACCACATGGATACCGCGCGCAAACGCCTGCTCGTAGATCGTCTCCATCCCGTCCGCGGCGGTGCAGTCGACCAGCACCGGTCCCTCCAAGCGGGCGAGGCGGTCGAGCACGGCGGACGTGAGGACGTCGTGTGCCGGGGAGGCGACGGGCTCACGCTCCAGCGCCTCACGCCACGACCCGAGGGGGATGCCCGCGCGGTCGAAGAGCAGCCGCTTAGAGGTGGCGATGCCCACCACCACCGGCAGGAGATCGTGGCGGTCGCGCAGCTCGTGCTGCTGCTCGGCGATCTGCGCGAGCAGGGCGCTGCCCACCACACCGGTGCCCAGCACCAGCAGGCTCACGCGCTGGTGGTCGAGATTGAACGCGCCGTGCACCGTTCGCACGGCGTCCGCGGTGTCGGCCCCATCCACGACGGCGGAGATGGAGCGCGACGAGGCGCTCTGCCCGATCGCGCGCACGTTGACGCCCAGCTCACCCAGCGCCGAGAACAGGCGGCCGGCCACGTTCGGCGTGCGGCCCATCGTCTCGGCCACGAGCGTGACGAGCGTGACCGGCGCGCGCACCCCAATGGGATGGATGTCGCCCCGGGCCAGCGGATCGGCGAGTGCGGCCTCCAAGGCGGCGCGTGCGCGAGGGGCTTCGGCCAGCGGCACCACAGCGCTGATCGCCTGACCCAGCGCGGACTGAGTCATCATCCACACGGTCACGTCGGCCGCCGCAAGGGCGGCATTCACGGCCTCGGAGAGCGTGGCGCGGTGGTTCAGCCGTCGCACCTGCACGTCGAGCAGCGCGAGGTTCTCAAGTGACGTGACGGACGTGGCGCGGGCTGCGTCGTCGCCGCCATGGGCGTCCACGCGCGTGCCGGGATCTTCGGGACGCATCGTGGAGCGGATGCGCAGCGGCAGACCCGACGCGATGAGCGGGATCATCGTGCGCGGATGAAACATCCGCGCGCCGAACGTAGCGAGCTCGAGGGCTTCCCCGTAGCTCATGGCGGCGATCGGCAAGGCGCTGTCAACCAGATCGGGGTCAGCCGTCATCACACCGGACACGTCGGTCCAGATCTGCACCTCGGCCGCACCCAGCGCACGACCGAGCAGGGTGGCGGTGTAGTCCGAGCCGTTGCGCCCGAGCGTGGTGGTGCGGCCATCCGGCGCGCGGCCCAAGAACCCGGTGACCACGGGGATCGAAGCGCCCCAGCCAAGGCGTGCGGCCTGGATCGCCGCCTCGGTGGTGGACCAGTCGACCAGCGCGTCGCCGAATCGATCGTTGGTGTGCACCAGCTCTCGGGCATCCACCATCACCGCCGCGCGCCCCCTTGCGCTGAGCAGCGCGGCCATCGCTGTCGCCGAGAGGCGCTCACCGAACGAGAGGATCAGGTCCAAGCTGGCGGGGCTGTGCTCACGCAGCAGGCTCACGCCGTAGAGCAGGCGTCGAAGCTCCCCCGTGAGGGCTGTGAGGGCTGGGCTCACGGCGGCCAGCGCTGCGGGTTCGAGCGCGACGTGCGACGCAGCCAGACGGGCCACTTCGTCCACGATGGTGTCGGCCCCGGCTGCATCTCCCCGCGCGGCGGTGGCGGCTGCATCGAGCAGGAGGTCGGTGGTGCCGCCCATCGCCGACACCACCACCGCGACGGGCCCCAGCTCCGCCTCCTGGAGGGCAATCGCGACCGCGCGCAGCACCCGCTCCGGCGCACCGAGGGAGGATCCGCCAAACTTCAGCACACGAACCGGCTTCATGCGAGTCTCTCGGGGTCGATGCGCCGCACGGCAGCGCGCAGGTAAGCGCGGATCGGGTCCCAGGTCATCAGGAACGCATCGTGCCCGTGCGGACTGTGGAGCAGCGTCCAGGTGGCTTCGTGGCCGTGCATCCGGTGCCGGACCACGAGGTCGTGGATCTCGCGCGCGAAGAACAGCTCATCGGAGTCGATGGCGACCGCATCGATGCGACCGAGGATGCGCGCCATGCCGGGCCACGGGGTGCAGGTGGACCAGGTCTCGTGAGGACCTGGGCTCGGCGGCGCGCTGCCGAGGTCGTGGTGGTCCATCGCGTCGAGCATGCTGACGTAGGCGCGGGCATCGAAGCGGGCGACCAGCTTGCGGCCCTGGTGCTCCAGGTAGGTCTGCACGGCGTAAGGGGTGCGGCCATCCCAGGCGGCGCCTTCATGCAGGCGACGACCATGGCGCTCCATCAGCCCGGCACCTGCTCGATAGGTCATGTGGGCGATCTGACGGGCGAGGGCGAGCGCGCGGTCGGGAGGGAGGCCGTGGTGCAGCGCGTCCGCCACGATCTGGCGGCCCACGTGGTTCCAGCCGATGATCCACGGCGTGGCGCGGTCGAGTGTGGCGATGGCCGCCACCCGCGGGAAGCGCTCCGGGGCCAGGGCCGCCATGGCCAGCGCGATCATCCCGCCGACCGAGCCTCCGGCGAGCAGATCCACCCGCCCAATGCCCATCGCGTCCAGCGCGAGGAGCAAGAACCGCGCCTGGTCCCACGTTGTGAGCGGCGCGGGAAGCTGCGTCTCGGGGAGCGGGAGCTCGCCCTTGCCCGTCCGTGAGGCCGCCCCGGCTTCGGCGTGGGGCACATCAGCCAGGGCCGGAAACCCTTCGTCGGCGGGCCCGCTGCTTCCGTAGCACGAGCCCAGGTTGTTGAAGCAGACCACCCGCATCCGCCGCGGATCGAGGGGCTGCTGCGGACCTGTGACCTCGCCCCACCAGCCCCGTTCGCCGCCGACCCGCGCATCGCCGGTGAGCGCGTGCACACACACGACCGTGGGCACCCAGCCGTCTACCGCAGGTGCCCGCGTGGGAGCGGGGATGGCAGCAAGGTCGTCGGCGCTGCGCCGCACAACCTGCAGCGCAGCTTGCGAGGCCTCCGGCTGAATCGGCAGCACGGCCCCCACGGCCTCTGCGTCTTCGCTCGGACCCCACCACCACCCATGCGCCACAGGCCGGTGCAGCAGCGCGCCACACTGCAGCGTGAGCGGCGGGAGCGCGACGTCGAAGGTGAAGGGCGCAGACAGCTCGGCATCCAGGCGCGGGGCGGGCCAAGGTGCGTCGAACCACCCGTGCCGTCAAGGTCTGTGGAAGCAAGCAGCCCCCCGCCGAACCGGTCGACGAGGGGCTGCAGGAACGCCATTGGGGACGATCAGGTTGGAACGATTAGGTTGGGACGATCAGCTCGCGACGGCCCATCGGCCGCGGCGCTCCAGCTCGCGCTCCACCGCATCGAGCACGGTCTTGCGGGACTTGTGCGCCGTTTCCCAGTGGCGGACGCGCAGCAGACCGAAACGATCCAGGGCGTGCAGACCGCCGATGATCTCGCGCACGTTCGCCTCGTCGTAGCCAGCGACAGGAGGCTGGACGGTGATCTTCTCCCAGGCCTCGATCAGCTCGCGCACGCCGGGCTCCACGCGCTCGAGGCCGGGCATCGCCACGGCGCGCTCGGTGAGCTTCGTGGCGGAAGCCAGCGCTTCGAGGTTGAGGGCCCAGAGGTTGTCCTCGGTGGACTCCCGGACCTCCCAGGCGCGGGCACGAACCCACGACTCAGCAGCCTTGGAGAAGCCCTCGGCCTGACCCTTGAGGGCGGCGAGCCGGGTGGGAACGTCGCGCACATTGGCGGACACGGTGTGAAGGACGTCGCGCAGCATGAAACCTCCATCGCCGCGTGGTCGCGGTGATCTAGGAAACTCGTATGCACGGATTATCGGCCCGTCAACGGTACAATGTCGTAGACCGTCCGTGACGGGTTTACTTTTCCCGGCGAGAAGTCCGTTTGTTTCGGTGTCTTTGCGAAAGGCGAACATTTCGCTGATTCATCGACATCCGTCGAATGCCGCTTTGTACCAGGGGTTGTCGCTACCCCGGATTCGTTACGGTGGTGAACACCCGCTGGCCCGCGCAGTCGTCAACACAGGAGCCGGTGATGAAGCTCATGCCCAGCGCATCGTAGAGCGGTCCGCACTCGAACGTGTCGGCAGGGTCGCCCGTGCAGCCGGGAGGGCCTCCGCCATCGTCTACGACATTGACGCCTCCCACCAGAGCGTCGAGCTTGAGCACAACGGTCCCGGGGTCTTGCGGATCAAAGGGCACCGAGATCGTGGCCCGCCCTGGGCGGGAGCAGGCTGTGGGCGCGTCGGTGGCGAGCTCTCCGTCGCATCCTCCGCTCGACAGAACGAGGGGGGTGAGGGTGCGCGGCACGGCGTTGACCTGCAGGTCGGCGCGTAAGAAGAACCAGCCGTCGCGCTGGTTGCGGGGCATGCCGGGGGCGGCCTGCGGACCGGTCACCGTGGCGGGCGGTACGTGGTTGTTTTCGAACGGAATGCCCACGGTGAAGGTGAGCGTGTCCCAGTCGCCATCGGGGAGATCGGCCGTCACGGCGGTGTGGGTCTCGGCGTCGCCTTGCTGACAGCCACCGGTGCCGTCTTCAAAGTCGAGCAGGGCCAGACGCAGGGTTTGGTAGGGGGTCTCGTCGAGCAGCAGCACCCGGTCGTCGGTGACTCCGGAGAGGGTGAGGTCGTGCACGTAGAACCGAAGGTCCGCGAGCTGGGCGGTGGCCGAGGAAGACCCCAGCGGGCTGATGTCGGCACCACAGCGAACGGGCTCGCCGCCCACCGTGACCTCGAAGGGGATGGAGCGGGCGCGATCGGTGCTCTCGGACGTGTCGTCGACGGTGTCGGTGACGCCCGAACCGGCCGAGCACGCGGAGGCCACCAAGGTGCTGAGCAGAACGGTCCAAGATCGCATGAGGCCTCCCTGCGCACAGCCTAGCCTGGGCCGGGCTGTGCGCACGGACGGCGGCTCAGGCTGCGCCGCGCTCGGTGCTGCCGCGACGGAACTGGAGCTGGCCTGCCTCGACGCTCACCTGCACGGTGGTGCCGGGCTCGTACGCACCCGACAGCAACGACCGCGACAGCGGGTTGAGCAGCTCGGACGTGAGCACTCGCTTGAGCGGCCGCGCGCCGAACAGCGGGTCGTAGCCCAGCTCACACAGGTGCTCACGCGCCTCGGGCGTGAGGCTCATCGTGAGTCCACGCGCTGCCAGCAGGGCGTCGATGCGACGGAGCTGGATGGTGAGGATGCCCTCCATGCTGCTCCGCGACAGCGGCGTGAACACGATCTGGTCGTCGATGCGGTTGAGGAACTCCGGCCGGAAGTGGTGCAGGAGCTGCGCACGCACGGCGGCCTTCACCGCGTCGAGGTTGTCGCCGGCCTCTTGGATCTGCTGGCTGCCCACGTTGCTCGTCATGATGATCACGGCGTTCTTGAAGTCGACCGTGCGGCCTTTGCTGTCGGTGAGCCGACCGTCGTCGAGCACCTGCAGCAGCACGTTGAACACGTCCGGGTGAGCCTTCTCGATCTCGTCGAACAAGATCACGGCGTAGGGTCGGCGACGGATCGCTTCGGTGAGCTGACCGCCCTCATCGTGCCCGATGTAGCCAGGAGGCGCGCCGATCAGGCGGCTGACGGCGTGTCGCTCCATGTACTCGGACATGTCGATGCGAACCATCGCGGCTTCGTCATCGAACAGGTAGGCCGCGAGGGCCCTCGCCAGCTCGGTCTTGCCCACGCCTGTGGGGCCCAGGAACAAGAAGCTGCCGATCGGGCGGTTCGGGTCCTGCAGGCCCGATCGGGCACGGCGCACGGCGTCGGCCACGGCGTTGACCGCCTCGTCCTGGCCCACCACCTTCTCGTGCAGGTGGGACTCCATCGCGAGCAGCTTCTGCTGGTCCGACTCCTTGAGCTTCGTGACCGGCACGCCCGTCCAGCGGCTCACGACCGCGGCGACGTCGTCGGACGTGACCTCCTCGCGGAGCATCGCGCCGTTCTTCTGCAGCTCGGTGAGCTCGGCCGTGGCCGCGTCGAGCTGACGATTCAACTCGGGCACCTCGCCGTAGAGGATGCGGCTTGCGCCCTCGAAGTCGCCGTCGCGCTGGCGACGCTCGCCCTCGAAGCGCTTGTTGTCGATCTGCTCGCGCACCGCCGAGATCTTCTCGATGCGCTCACGCTCAGCGTGCCAGCGTGCACCCACCGAGGTGAGCTCCTGCCGGAGGTTGGCGATCTGCTGCGCCAGATCGGAGGCGCGCGCTTGGGCCACATCGTCCTTGTCGCGTGAGAGGCTGGCCTTCTCGACCTCGAGCTGGGCGATCTTGCGCTCCAGCGCGTCCACCTCGGACGGCTTCGACTCGATCTCCATCTTGATGCGGCTGGCCGCTTCGTCCATCAGGTCGATGGCCTTGTCGGGCAGCTGACGGCCGGAGATGTAGCGGGCCGAGAGCACGGCCGCGCTCACGACGGCATCGTCGGTGATGTGCAGGCCGTGGTGGGCCTCGTACTTCTCCTTGATGCCGCGCAGGATGGCGATGGTGGCCTCCACCGTGGGCTCATCGACGAACACAGGCTGGAAACGGCGCTCCAGCGCCTTGTCCTTCTCGACGTGCTTCTGGTACTCGTCGAGCGTGGTGGCGCCGATGAGGCGGAGGGTGCCGCGGGCGAGCGCAGGCTTGAGCATGTTGCCGGCGTCGGGTGAGCCTTCGGTCTTGCCGGCACCCACCAGCGTGTGGAGCTCGTCGAGGAAGAGGATCACGGCGCCCGCAGCCTGCTCCACCTCCTTGAGCACGGCCTTGAGCCGCTCCTCGAACTCGCCGCGGTACTTGGCACCAGCGAGCATTGCGGCCAGGTCGAGAGAGAGGACCTTCTTGTTGCGCAGGCTCTCGGGCACGTCGCCCTCGGCGATGCGCAGCGCGATGCCCTCCACAATCGCGGTCTTGCCCACACCGGGCTCGCCAATGAGCACCGGATTGTTCTTGGTGCGCCGCGACAGCACCTGCAGGGAGCGGCGGATCTCGTCGTCACGCCCGATCACCGGATCGAGCTTCCCTTGGGCTGCCAGCTCGGTGAGGTCGAGCGCATACTTGCTGAGCGCCTCGTAGCGGGCCTCGGGGTTCTCGGTGTCGACCACCTGACCGCCCCGCAGCGTGTCGATCGCCGCGTCGATCTTCTCGCGGGTGACGCCCAGCTCTCGGAGCAAGACGCCGGTCGTGCCCTTGTGGGCGGCGAGCGCCGCGATGAGGATCTCGACGGCGAGGTAGGTGTCGCCGCGCTTCTTCGCGATCTTCTCGGCGTCGGCGATCACCTCTTGGAGCTCACGCCCGAACGAGGGACGGCTGCTGCCGCTGACCTTCGAGAGCTTCCGCAGCGCCTCGGTGGCCTTGCCTTCGACGAGGTCGGGATCGACAGCGCACTTGCGCACCAGGGAGGGGCCGATGCCCTTCTCTTGCTGGAGGATGGCGACGAGGAGGTGGGCGCCCGCAACCTCGGGGTTGCCGGCGTTAACGGCGAGGGTCTGTGCCGCGAGGATCACGTCCCGCGCGGCCTGGGTGAGCTGGTCTTGCATGGTAGCCTCAAGAGGGGCAAACGCGCCCCGGATGAGACAAGGCTAGCCACGGAAGCCTGGGTGGAAAGGGCCCGCCTCGATTGAGGCACGGCCGCTGCCACGGCATCACCGGGTGAACGCACCCACAGGCAGTCCGCTCGGCACGTCGTTCGGGAACGCGGTGGTGCGCTGGAGCCACGTGGGATCGGTGAGCGCGTGCAAGAAGTCCACCACCCACTGCTTCTCGTCGTCGCCGAGGGTGCGTGGGATGGCGAGCGCGGGATCGAGGGCCGGGCCGAGGGTGGCGGCGGCGAGCGTCGACGACCCATACGGTGACGTGAGCGGCAGCCACGTGGGCGGCTGGCTGTCGCCCTCCAGCTCGGCATGCACGGGCTGCAGACGGTCGGCTCGGAACGCTGCGAGGGACGCCATCGGATCGAGGTGGTGGGCCACCACCGCCGGGAGGTCGAACAGGGCGCCCGCGTGCGTGTAGGGGGGGGTGAGGGCGACATTGCGCAGGCGTGGTGTGACGAACGCATACGCGCCGGTGCCGCTGGCGTTGGCGCGCGCGTGACCTCGATCTTCTGGCGCGTGCGGCGGCACGCCTGGGCCTACCTGAGGAGCGGCGATCGCGTGGACTTCGCCGTCGGAGAACCAAGGCGCAGCGTGGCAGCTCACGCAGCCGCCCTCGCCAAAGAACCACAGCGCTCCCCGCTTGGCGTTCTCCGACATGGCGCCCGGTCGACCTTCCAGCCAGCGGTCCCAGGGTGTGGAGGTGGTGGCGAAGCGGTCCCGCAGAAAGGCTGCGAGGGCTTCAGCAATGTGGACCGGCGTGATGGTCAGGTCGCTGGGCCATGCCGCCGTGAACAGCGCGCGGTAGCCCGGCACCTCGCGGACCCGACGGGCGAGGGGGAGCAGGATCGCGTCGGCCTGCACGCTCGACGTGGGACTCCAGGCACGCCCGGTCTCGCGCTGCTCGATGAGCTCCTGGAGCACAGCGGCCACGAGGGGGTCGTTGGTCGCGGACTGGGTAGCGTGCCCTTGGACCTCCAGTGTGCCGTCAGTGCCTCGGCGAACGCGCGCGTCCCAGAACAGCGGGAGGTCGACCCGGCCCACGTCGCTCAGGTTCGGCACCTGCCGCTGGTCGATGTCGGTCTGCCCGCCCAGCGCGAGGGCGACGGCGCGCCCGCGCGGACCAAAGGCGCCGTGGCATGCAGCACACGACATCTTCGCGTCGACGTCGTCGAGGAGCGGGTCGGCAAACAGCGCTGCGCCCATGGCGACGCGCGCCGCATCCTGCGCAGGGGCGGGCGGCAATGGCGCGATGTTCAGCTCGGTCACGCGTGCCCGGAGCTGCTCCTCCACCGAGAGCACGTCCGTCTCGATCGGCGTGTCATCGGTCTCCGTGACCCGGTCGGTGTCGGGCGCGTCCATGCTCGGGGGACCACCGCACCCCGCGATCAGCACCACCCCGATCGCCACGCCCATGCGGGGCTCAGTAGATCTGCGTGAGACCACTGGGCACCTCCGTCGGGATCTCGGCGCTTCGGGTGAGGAAGCTCGGGTCGGAGAGCGACTCGAGGAAGATCAGCAGCAGCCCCACTTCGTCGTCGGTGAGCTGGACGGGCGTGCGGACGAGCGGATCGAGCGTAGCGAGGAGCTGCTGGTAGTAGGTCTCTTCGGGGGCGAACCCCACCGCCGGATCGATGGACGAGCTGCCGAGGTGGGTCTTTGGCACCTCGCTGGCCCGCCATTCGCGCAGCGCGGCGCGGGGGTCGAGCGTGTGCCGGACAGCGCCCTCCAGGGTGCGGATCACGCCATTGCGCATGTAGGGGAAGGTGACCGCGACGTTGTGCAGGGTGGGCGTGCGAAACGCGTAGCGGTCTTTGGGGTCACCCGTGAACTCGAAGGCGCCTACGTCGAGGGGGAGCTGCGGGCTGTAGGTGGGGAGCACCTGCGGCACGCCCATGTTGTGGGCCAGGCCATCCGAGAGGCCTGAGCCGCTGTGGCAGCGCGCGCATCCGGCGGATCCAAAGAAGAGCAGCGCGCCCTCTTTGGCTTCGTCCGACAGCGCCCCAGCGTCACCCGCGACCCACCGGTCCCACGGCGAGTCTTCGAACCGAAACCGCTCCCGCGCGTACGCCAGGATGCCCTTCGCTACATGATCGTAGCCCCAAGCACCCGCGTGACCAGGGAACGCCTCGTCGAAGAGCGGCTCGTAAGCGACGTCGCCGCCCTCCCGAAACAACCGCTCCATCATGCCGGTCCAGATGGTGGGCCAGTCATCGTCTTCGGCGCCGGCGACGAGGTCGTCGGCATCGAACGGACCGCGGTGCTCGTCGCGCGCAAGGCCGGCGAACATCATCATCGCCGTGGGCACATCGGTGACGGTGGAGGGGAGGTCGTCGCCCGCCGGGCTGTGCAGCACCCCTTCGTCGTCGAGCCAGATGCGACGGTCTGAGAACGCGGAGGTGGCGTAGTCGTCGAGGTTCTGCAGCAGCGGCGTTCCGCGCGGCGACAGATCGAGCGCCAACACCGGATCGCTGTTGGTGGAGCTGACGATGCCCTCGCGTGCCACCATGCCGTGGCAGGTGAGGCAGGCGTGGCGCCGCGGGTAGGAGAGGGTGGACTCGGCCATCAGGGCAGCGCCGAGCGCGACCAGCGCCGGATCCGAGGGGGCTGAGTACGCAGGGCGCACGCCGGCGTCTTCACTCGCCTCCCGGAGGGCTTCTTCGAGGGACGCCGCAGGCTCCGCACCGGCCGTGCCGAGCAGGAGCCCCACGATGCCCACGCCACCGGTCAGCGCCAACCAACCGACCGTCTTTGCTGTGATCGAGCCACGTGCGCGCATGGCGCTAGTTTACCACGATGGGCAAGGGGGTCGCAGGCCGGCGCGGTCTGGGATCGTCTGCCTGCGCGCTCCCCGATGCTTCCTACGGGGCGAGGAGTGGCCACACCTGCGGGATCACGAGCATGGCCACGGCAAAGCACAGCACGTTCAGCGGTATGCCCACGCGAAGAAAGTCCTGGAACCGGTAGCCGCCCGGGCCGTAGACCATCATGTGCGTCTGGTAGCCAATGGGGGAAGCAAACGCCGCGGACGCCGCCATCGTGAGCGCGAACACGTAGGGGCGCGCGCCGAGGTCGGCCGCTTCGGCCGTGGCCAGCACCACGGGGAACACAATCGCCACGGCGGCCGCGTTGCTGATCACGGAGGTGAGCACGGTGGTCACGAGGTAGACCGCTGCCAGCAGGCCCACCGGCCCCAGCAGCTCGTTGGCCGACACGAGCACGCCCGCGACAGCGTTCGCCGCGCCCGAGCGGGTGAGGGCCTCGGACACGCCGAACGAGGAGGCGATCAGCAGCAGGATCGGCCAGTTCACGCTGTCGCGCGCCGCCCGCGGGCTCACCGACTGTGTGGCGAGCAGAAACACCAGCGCCGCCATCGAGGACACCAGCATCGACACACCGGTGACCGTGGGCACGAGGACCATCACGGCGAGCGCCGCGAGCGCGATCGGGGCCTTCTGGTAGCGGGGCTGGCCATCCGAGGGCACCTCGCTCACGAGGTAGAAGTCCTCATGCTCCCTGAAGGTCAGGTCGAAGCCGGGGCTGGCCGACAGCATCAGGGTGTCGCCGGGGCGGAGCACGATGTCGCCGATGCGGCCTTCGATGCGCTCACCCGCACGATGCACGGCGAGGATGGCCGCGTCGAACTTGCGGCGGAACTGGCTGCCGCGCACCGAGCGCCCCACGAGGCCGCTGCCGTGCGAGATCACCACCTCGTAGAGGCCCTGCCCAGGCACGGGCGGCGTGTTGGTGGGCACGAGTCCGGGCATCGACGTGAGGTCGGCGATGCGACTTGCGAGGCCGGTGAACACGAGGTGATCGTGCGGCTGCAGCCGGTCTTCCGGGGCCACCGGCGAGATCACCTCCCCATCGCGGCGCCGGATCTCCGCCAAGAACAGGCCGGGGAGGTGTCGAAGGGAGGCCCCCTCGACGCTGCGTCCGACGAGGGGGCTGTCGCCGGCGACCTCGACCTCGGCCAGGTACTCACGGGCGTTGGTGCGGGCCGAGGTGAACGGATCCGGGCGATCCGGGAGGAGCCGGCTGCCGATCGTCAGCAGGTAGATCACCCCAACGATGGCGGTGGGCACGCCCACCCAGCCGATCTCGAACATGCCCATCGGGTCCATGCCGGCCTGCGTCATCAGGCCGGCCGACACGAGGTTGGTGGACGTGCCGATCAGCGTGCACGTGCCGCCCAGCACGGCCGCGAACGACAGCGGCATCATCAGCTTGCTGGGGTTCACCTCCATGCGTCGGGCAATGCCGCTCGTGACGGGGATCAGCATCGCCACCAGCGGGGTGTTGTTGAGGAAGGCCGACAGGATGGTCGTGGGCACCACCAACCGGACCAGGGCCGACGACGCGGTCTTCGCACCGGCGAACACCATGCTCGACACAAGCGCCATCGCGCCCGTCTCCTGAACCGCCTTGGCCACCACGAACAGCACGCCCACCGTGGCGGTGGAGCTGTCTGAGAAGCCTGCCATCGCCGCCTTGGGGTCGACCACGCCGGCGACCACAAGGATGGACAGCGCACAGAACATCACGAGGTCAGGCCCCAGCTTGTCGAGCAGCATCAGCGTCATCGCGCCGGCCACCACAGCGAGGGTGAACCAGCCCGCCGGAGCCAGTCCCCACCAGGGTGCAGTGCCCCACAGCGCCTCGATCATGCCACTCCGTCGTGCAACCGGGCATGACGTCGGCCCGCAGACGCGGCACCATAGCCACGGGCGTGGAGGGATGCATGGTGGGGCTGGGGTGGCTGGTGTCCGGGCTGTGGGGCTGCGCGGACCCTGCCGTGCTGCCCGTGCCGAGGTTGGACCCCGTCGTCGACGAAGCCAGCGGGCTGGTCGTGTCCAGCCGATGGCCGGGCATCTGGTGGGCGCACAACGACTCGGGCGACTCGCCGCGCCTGTTCGCGGTGCGGCCCGACGGCAGCGTGGTGCGGGAGGTGCCGGTGCAGGGCGCTCAGGCCGTGGACTGGGAGGATCTCACGCTCGACCTGCGCAACACGCTGTGGATCGCCGACCTCGGCAACAACAGCAACCATCGGCAGGACCTCACGATCTACGCGCTCCCCGAGCCCGACCCCTCGGGCACGGAGCCGGCCGTGGTGTCCCGCACCCTGCGCGTGCGCTTCCTCGACCAGGAGGCGTTCCCCGATCCGGCGAAGATGAACTTCGACGCGGAGGCGTTGTTCACCGACGGCGGGCGCCTGTTCGTGCTCTCCAAGCACCGGTCCGACACGTTCACCACCCTCTACGAGGTGCCGCTCGAACAAGGCGACGACGTCTACCTCCTGCCGCTCGGCACCTTCGACGTCGGCGGCGATCCCGCGAACTACGGCGGCATGGTCACCGCGGCGGATCTGCATCCCTCGGGGCGGTACCTCGCGGTGCTGACCTACCACGCACTGTGGGTGTTCGAGCGCCCGGACGACGGCCGCAGCTGGCTCTCCAAGCCTGTCCACAGCGTGAAGCTCGACCAAGAGCTCGCCGACCAGTGTGAGGGGGTCGCGTGGGATGGTTGGTCCGTGGTGTTCGTGAACGAAGACCGCCGCATCTTTCGGGTCGACGACCCCTTCCACCGTGCGCAGTGGCCGTGAACGCGACGGTTGGGGTGCGAATCAGCTAAGAGGGCGCTGCTGGAGGTCGTGTGCGACGGGTGGTGGGCGCGTTGGTGTTGGCTTCCTGCGCACCCTTCCAGGGCGTCTGCGTCGACGACAACAACGACGGCACCTGCGACATCGGCGGCAGCGCCTGCCCGGATGGGGACGACGACGGTGTCTGCGACGAGGACGACGTGTGCTCCAACGGCGATGACGCCGTGGATGGGGATGCCGACGGCCTCGCGGACGCCTGCGACGGCTGCCCCGAGGAGGAGGGCGACGACGTCGACGGCGACGGGCGCTGCGGCACCGACGACCCGTGCCCCGAAGACGCCGACGACGAGTGCACCGAGACGGTGTTCGTGGGCGTGCAGGCCGATGTGTTCCCCGACGACCTCACCTGGCAGCTGGTGGACTTCCGCGGCAGCCTCATCGACTCCGGCTCGTTCAACAAGGCCGGCGACGGGGCGTTCAACGCGGTGGAGGTGTCGCCCACGCGGCAGTCCTGCCTCACCGTGCGCGACTCAGGCCGCGATGGGGGCGCGCGCGGTCTCGTGTTCTCGCGAGCCCGTGGGCTGCGCTACTTCCGCTGGTCGGGCGAGGATGCCGAGAGCGGCTACTCGGCCTGCTTCACGCCCGAGAGCGGTGATGCGTTCACGCCGCCGCGCGAGGCCGACTGGCTTGACGATGGCGCGTGCGAGGTGATCGTCACCATCCAGACCGGCAAGTATCCGCTCGAGATCGGGTGGGCGCTGGAGCTCCCCACGGGTCCGCTGGCCGAGACCGGGCGCGTGGTCACCGAGAGCGGACCCGGCACGTTCACCCAGGCCAACCGCACGGTCGAGAAGCGGTTCACGATCACCGACGGCACGTGGAACTTCCGGATGTTCGACACCGCCGGTGACGGCTGGCAGCTCAACGGCGACTCGGCCAGCTACAGCATCCAGTTCGCGAACGGCGGCGAGATCGTGGCCGGCACGCTCGATGACGGCACGATGGGCTGGCAGAGCTTCTCGGTGGACTGCGGATGAGCCAGAAACCCGCTCCTTCGGGTCGCCCGGGCTGGCAGCTCCCGCGGCGTCCGGCCTCGCCGCCCGTGGCGAGCTAGCAGCGCCGTATGCGAAGCATCCCGTTCTCGATTCAGGGGTCTGTGGGCCAGGCGCGCGCCACCACGCTGGAGCTGGCGCGCGGCACCGTGCTCACGCCTGTGTTCATGCCGGTGGGCACGCAGGGCGCTGTTCGCGGCGTTCACCCCGAGCAGCTGCACGGCACGGGCACGCAGATCTGCCTCGCCAACACCTACCACCTGGCGCAGCGGCCCGGCGAAGAGCTGGTGGTGAAGCACGGCGGTCTGCACCGGTTCATGGGCGTGAACATCCCGATCCTCACGGACTCGGGCGGGTTCCAGGTGTTCAGCCTCGACAAGGAGGTCACGGAAGACGGCGTCACCTTCGCGTACGAGGTGGACGGCAAGCGCACCTTCCTCTCGCCTGAGCGGTCGATGGAGATCCAGCAGAAGCTGGGGGCCGACATCGCGATGGTGTTCGACGAGTGCGTCGCGTTCGGGGCCGAGAAGCGGTACGTCGAGGCCAGCGTGGAGCGCACGCACCGCTGGGAGGCCCGCAGCAAGGCGGCCCACACCCGCGAGGATCAGTCGCTCTTCGGCATCGTGCAGGGCGGCTTCTGGCCCGACCTACGCAAGAAGAGCGCCGAGGCCGTCGCGGCGATCGGCTTCGATGGCTACGCGATCGGCGGCCTCTCGGTGGGGGAGGGCCACGAGAAGATGTGCGAGGTGCTCGATGCCACCACGCCGCACATGCCGTGGGATGCGCCCCGCTACCTGATGGGCGTGGGCCGTCCGCTGGATCTCGTGGAGGCCGTGGCCCGCGGGGTCGACATGTTCGACTGCGTGATCCAGACCCGCCACGCGCGCTCCGGCGTGATGTGGACCTGGCACGGTCGGATCCGCATCACGGACAAGCGCTACAAGGGCGACATGCGGCCCGTGGATGACCGGTGCACCTGCAGCACCTGCACCACGTTCACGCGGGCCTACCTGCACCACCTCTTCCGGGTGAACGAGATCCTGGCGGCCACGCTGTGCTCGATCCACAACATCGCGTGGTTCCAGCAGTTCATGGCCGCGATGCGCGCGAGCATCTTGGACGGCAGCTTCGAAGACTTCCGCCGGATGGTGCACGAGGTGCACCCCGAGGGAGCCCCGGTCGAAGCGAAAGACGGGGTGCGCTTCGTGCCGGTGTCGGCCGATCTCGCCGACGAGCGAGAGGCCCACGACGACGCACCGCGACGGGATCACCCGCCCGGTGGGGGGCGGGATCGTCGGCCAGGGCGAGGAGGCGGCCGCCGACGCTGATCCCCGCGTGGTGATTTGGGGGAAGGGGCGTTAGTCCGCCCGTCCACATGACGGAGGCGGCTTGTCAGCAGAGGACCTGATCGAGATTGAGGGCGAGATCATCGAGGTGTTCCCTGGTGGCAACTTCCTCGTGCGCACCGAAGCGAACACGGAGGTGCACGCCCATCTCGCAGGCAAGCTCCGCCGCTTTCACATCCGCGTGGTGCTCGGCGACCGCGTGACGGTGGCCGTGTCCCCGTACGACCTGTCGAAGGGCCGGATCGTCTTCCGGCACAAGTGAATCCGAGCCAGCGATAACCGCGCTATGAGCGTGGTTGTCGCCAGATCGAGGCTCGAAGTACCCGAGGGCGACGTCGCCGCGAGGACGTAGGTAGCTACGTGTTCGCGCCTCCCCGCAGGTACTCGGCGAGTACCCGTTCGAGTACCCGGCCCGAACGCAGGTGCGCCCCCAACGACCTGAGGGTCGATGAGGGCGCGCGGGCCTTGTCGACGGGGCTCTACCAGCCGCCTCGTCGTCGGACCTCGGCCTTGCCATCCTCGCGCGCGTCGTCCTGGAGGTGCCGGAGTAGGAGCCACCACTCCTGCGCCTCGGCCTCGGACATCGAGCCGTCTTCGATCCGGGCGAGGATCGTCCGGCAGGTGTGGCCGCCACGGGTCCGGTAGACGAGGGCGCGCAGCTGTCGACGCAGCACGTCAGTACTCGTCCGGCAGCAGGGCCGTCGTGGCGTGCCGGTGGCCGTCGTCGTCGGCAGCTTCCGTGATCAGCCAGATCGTCTGGCCCGTGTTCGGCAGCTTGTAGACGGACAGGAGCCTGGACCCGTCCTTGAGGGACTCGTCGTTCAGCCCCTGGTCCTCCCGCGCGACGTCACCCCAGTCGCCGAAGGCGTGGCGTCCGAGCAGGGCGAGGGCAGAGATCCCCTCCCGATGGAGGAGGCGCTCCGCTCCGGGCGTCATCACGCACTGTCCGAGGTCGAACAGCGGGTCCTTGCCGGTGCGGTCGCGGAGGAGCGCGCGGACGATTTCGCCGTTGCTCATGGCACACCCCCGAGCAGCTCGTCGATGGTGACCGGCTCCGCGTTGTCGCGCTGCGCCTTGTCCAGGCGGGCTGCAGCGGCGTGGAGGTCGTCCTCGGTGCAGGCGTCGTACAGCCGCAGCATGACCCCGGGGCTGTGCCCCATCCACTCCGCTGCGGTCCGAACGGGTACACCCGCACGGGAGAGGCGGCGCACGCAGAGGCGGCGGAGGCCATGCCAGCTCCACTCTGGTTGGTTGAGCTGGCGGCACGTCTCCTTGATCAACTCCCGTCCCCTCGACGCTGCCCAGCGCCCGGCGTGCGCGAGGACGAACGGGTCGCGCGGGGTCAGCCCCTTCCAGGCCGTCAACTCCTGGAGGAACTCCTCGGTGATCGGGACGGTGCGCCTGCCCGTCTTCCCCTTGCGGATGATGATCGTCCGGCGCTTGAGGTCGACGTCCTCCCAGCGCAGCGGACCCAGCTCGCTGACGCGCGCACCGATGTGGTAGCCGACGATGACCGCGCGCCCTGCCCACGCGCGTGCCCACGGGCTCTCCTCCGCCCGCTCCAGCAGGGCGCGGCCAACCGCCAGCGCCGCTTCGGGCGACGGCGTGAACCGGTTGTAGGTGGGCTCCTTCGCGAGGTGGTGGAGGCGAGGGCGGTCAGGGTCGGCCACGCAGCGCGACGGCAGCGTCCCCTGCTTGCGGGCGTAGAACCAAGCCGAGCGGAAGTGGTCCAGCTCCAGCTTGATCGTGCTCCACGCCCCCTTGTCCTTCCCACGGCGGCGAGCGCGCACGTAGTCGTGGAGGGTCTGGTGGTTCACGTCCTCGACGCGGATCGTGCCGAGGTGGCTCTTGAGACGGAGCACCGTGTAGCGGACGCAACGCCGGGTGTTCGGAGCGTGCGGGCTGTCGGGGCCGTACTGCGCCTCCCAGGCCTGGAGGACGTGTTGGACCGTCTTGACCACGACGGGGTCGGCACCGGCTTCGATGTGCGCGCCATCGGCGAGGAGCTCCGCCGCGATGGCCTGCGCCTCGTCGGGGGTCCAACGGCCACACCGGAGCACGGCCCCACCGGAGCCGCGTACCTTGATGCGCCACATCCAGTTCGGGTGGCTGCGGATCGGCTCCTTGTAGGGGGCGACGAGGAGCGGCCCGACGAAGATGCTCTCGGGCTTGCTGGTCGGGGTGGCGTTCATCGGGCCACCTCCCCGTCCCACGGACCCCAGTGCTCGGTCTCCACCGTCAGCCGGAGGACCTCGTTGTAGGTGTACCGGCGCACGGGGCCGACGTCGCCAATGCGGCCGAGCGCGTAGTAGGTCGCCTTCGGCATCCTGATGTCCCTGCCGTTGGCGACGTCGACGACGAGGCCGGTCGGGCTCTCCACCCAGGCGTGCCCGAAGGTCTGCCCAGCGAGCGCGCCCTGGCCCGCGACGATGCCGTGGACGAGCACGAGGTCGGGGTCCGGGTGGGCGAGAAGCCACCGGCCGTTCGCCTCGTAGCAGTCGCCCGCCTTGGGCAGCAGCACGAGGGTCGGCGCGGTCGAGCTGTCGCGCTCGCGCTGAGCGACCGCGAGGCGCGAGCGGTCGTCGATGCGGGCGGGCCAACCCAGGCCCTTGAGGTGCGCCCACGCTTCCGGGTCGATGAGGCAGACGACGTTGGCGATGTAGGTCTCGCCGAGGTCGCCGTAGTGGCACCCAGCGGAGAAGCCCTCGACGAGCCGGGTCTTCGACGGCGTGCGGGTCATCCCCTTCACCTCCTGGTAGAGGTGGATGCCCGCTTGCTCCTTGAGCAGGTGGTCCCCGACGCGAATGGACGTGCGCCAGTCATCCATGGGCTACCTCCACGCCCTGGTCGGCGAAGAAGGCGGTCGCCTGGGCGATGAAGCCGTCAGCCTCCCGCTTGCTCTTGAAGGTGGCCACGGTGCGACGGTAGTTGGTGTCCCGGGATGGGCCGGTCGCATGGACGCGGACGGCCCATCCTGCCGACACCTGGGCTGTCTCGTACTTCAGCGCGGGCACAGCAGTGCTCAGCGCGTCCCCGATGGGGACGACGGTCTTCTTCATTGTGGTCTCCGGCGAGGCCCTTGGCGCAGAAGGTGCGCTCGGGATCTGGCCAAACTGGAGTTAGTATGCACACGATCGTGCAGCTATGAGTATTGTGAATGAAACACGCCCTCCCCGGACCGGGAGGGCGTGTTCTGCTGACCGCCACGCCTCGGCTATGGCACCGCTGGACGTGCCCTCGAACGATCGGAGCGCCGCCACCAGTCGGTCAGGTTGGCCGAGGTCAGGTCGGTGCGCTTCACGCGACCCCACCCGAGATCGCCAACTTCACCATGAACCCCGCCAACACCCTGATGTCGGGGCTGTAGGGGGCGCTCTCCAGCTCGGCCTTGAACGCCTGCTCGACGAGCGGATCGAGGTCGGTGCCGGGATCCTCCGACAGGAAGCCGTCGACCAGGACGAGCGTCCTCCACGCGAGCAGCCAAGCCGTCTCGGCATCGTCGATGTCCGCCCCAAGGTCCGTGGCGTAGTGCCAGGCATCCCGCAGCGTGTGCTCCAGCCACACGTGCTGCGCGAGGTCCGCGAACTTGCGCTCGTTGTTGCGCTTCACCACCTCGCCGTGGGCTCGCCGCACCTCTCCGAACGCGCGAGCCTCGGCGGTGCGGAGGTCAGCGCTGCCCTCATGCACAGCACGCCGGACCTCAAAGATCCAGGTGGGAATGGCGCCGAACCACCCGTCGGGCAGCGGGGTGGTCTTCGTGTCGATCTGGTCCTCGATGATGAACAAGAGGTCGGGCGTGCGCCTGGCCTTCTCGTTGGGCGAGCACGGGATCTGGGCGCTGGCGATGTAGTTGATGCGACGGGGCTGCGGCTTCTTTCGACGAGGCATGGCCTCTCCATTGTTGAGGTTGATGGCGACAGACTTCTTGGACTTCATGGCGTTCTCGTTGGGCATGACTTCTCCTTGCCGCCCTGAGGGGCGGCTTCTCGGGGTTGTTGGCCCGCCTCCAGGGGCGGGCTCTTTCGTTACGGTCGAACCTGGATCTGAAGAACCGGGTCTCAGCTCCGGTCAGCCGAGGTCAGCTCGACCAGGGCGGGCCACGCCAGCGCGTGGACGGTCAGGGCGCGGACCTTCGAGCGGCTCCGGGGCGCGTCCTTCGTGTAGGAAAACCAGGCATCGGCGTACACGTGCTGGAGGCTCTGATGCTCCTCGAAGTCGTCCAGCGCGCGCATGATGATGTCGAGGGCGTCTTCCCGCATGGACGCGAACTCCGTCTGGCTGACCTCGAACAGCGCGGCCTCGGCCTTCACCATGGCGCGCTCGGCCACGAGACGAAGGAACGTGGACCGAGCGAGGTCGCGCACGATGTTCCGGAACTGCTCCTGGTCCGCGGGCTCGTCCGCGCGCGACCCACTGCCGTTCATGTTCCAGAACGCGCCACGCGACGCTCCGTCGACGGCCCACCACGCGGTGTTGATGTTCCCGCCCAGGGCGAGGCGACGGACCTCGATGATCCAGTAGGCGACGGCCTCAGCGATGTCGCCGGAGGCGAGCGCGGGGATGGGCTTCGGGTAGGACGTGGCGAGCTTGCGGGCGACCGCCTCCAGCTCGGCGCCGAGCCCGGAGGCGTCCTCGTCGGGCTTGTAGGGGATGTACGTGAAGAAGAGAGACATGGGTGCGAACTCCGGACGGTTGGGTGAAGGCGCACCTCACCGCGGTCCCCGGGGGACCGGACGACTTCGGTGCTGAACGTCGTGGGCTGGAGCGAGGAACTCGCGGACCGTGGCCGGGGTCGGCGAGCGAGAGCAGCAGCGTCTCGACGTCCTCATCCTAGTCTCCGCGCGGCGATGTTCAACCATCCGATGCGCCGGTTGAATGCCGGTACTCCCGCATCGCGTCCGAAATCTGGCCTGGGGGATCCGTCAGGCCCAGTTTTGACACATGTCAATCCTTCCGGAGAAATCGCAGTACTCGCCGGACCGCACGGCGGAGCTACGCCCCGCGTCCGCGAAGCTCGACGAGGCGTAGCCGCACCTGATCGGCGTGCTCACCTACGTGGACTTCGCGGTGACAACACGGGCACAGCGCGGCGACGTTGTCCACGGTGTCGGGCCCGCCGTCCGCGAGGCGACGAAGGTGATGGACCTCTAGGTAGGGGTCGCCCTGCGCGGTGCGGAATGGCGGAAGGCACCCGCACGCCTCGCACCTCCAGCCCGCGCGCTCCAGCGCCCAGGCTCGCACGGCGGCATTCCGGGCGAACCCGTCGTGGCTCGTCGGGTCACGGGGCGGGACGAACGCGCCGTCAGGAGCTCGCCGTGGCGGGTACTCGAACAGCACGTGCTCGCGCCACCGCGGCGCCGTCGCATTGAGGCGACGGATCGCCTCCTCCCAGGACGGGATCACCGCGTGGGCCATGCCGGGCTGCGTCGGCCTCCAGCCAAGCAGGTTCGAGTCGAGCACCACCACCCGCGAGCCAGGTCCGAGGAAGTCCTGCTTCTCCTGGCGCCCCCGAGGCACCGTGTAGACGACGTGGGGAGCTGTCTTGGGGCCGTCGTAGGTCTGCATCTGGTGCTCGAACAGCTGGAGCCGTCCGCAGGTGTGGCGGTCGGCGTGCCGGTTGTCCGGTAGCCACTGGTTCACCCATTCGTAGACGACGAAGCAGTCAGTGAGCATGGGGGAGATGGCGGTGTACTCGCCCACGTAGGACGGGATCGTCGTGGTGGTGCCGATCACCCGCCGCGTGTCTCGCATCGTTCGCCTCCCGTCCGAGCGAGCCTATGCGATCACGGCGCGGGCGTGGCCCGAATCCAACTGTCCAGGGCGCGCCACGCGAGCCGAGTCAGCAGGTCCTCGTCCTTGTAGGTCCACGTGCACTTCTCGCAGTCGAAGTAGAGCGTGGTGGTCTGGCAGAGGTTGGGGTCCGCTACCCACGTCACCCGCACGTCGGCGTAGATGCGCGCCTTCCCATGCTTCTCCCACGGTCGGGCCGAGACGAGCTTGGCCTCGAAGCCGGGGAGCGGCTCCAGTGGGTGGCCGAGGAGCGACGTAGCTGCGTCCATCAGCGCCGTGGGAACCCGAGGCTGCGTGTCGATCTCCTCGCCCTTCATGTTGAAGACTGCCATGGTGTCCTCCTACGCGAGCATCAGGTTTGAGAGGTCGTCGAGGTCGAGGCGGCGGGAGCGGGACCGGCTCGGGGAGTGGATGACGCCCTGCTCCCGGGCCATGCGCGCGAACTCGGCCGGGTCGATGTTCTTCGGGAAGTAGAGGGTGCCGCCCTCGATCCGAAGCCCGTCGGTGTCCATGCCGATCGACTTCAGCCACGCCTCGGCGAACGTGCGGATCTCCTCCAGCGACGTGCTCGTGTGGATGCGGAGCCCGGTCCCCCTCGACTCGTACCCGAGGGAGAACACCTCCTCGCAGATCGCGTAGATGGCGCGCTTGGTCTCGCGGCTGGACACCACGATGGTCGTGCGGGTCTGGGTCGCCCAGGAGGACCAGTCGATCTCGCCGAGCGCCTCCGCGAGCAGGCCGCTCAGTAGCCCGTGGCAGCCGTGCCACATGATCTGGTGGCCCAGGTGCCCCCGCTGGGGCTCGCGCCCGTGCAGCACCCAGCAGACGTCCTCTGGCGACGTGCGGATCCCGACGTACCACGCCCCCTGGGTGGACTTGGCCCAGCCTTTGACGCGCTCGGTCCAGGTCGCGACGTCGCCGGACGTGCGGAACAGGAGGCCCTCACCGTCGTGAAGCAGCGCCCGCAGGATCCCGGCCCCGGAAACGCCCGCCCGAAGGAGGGCGCGCATCACGGGACCGCAAGTTCCGCACTGGTAGCTGCCGCAGCAGGTGTAGTGGGCCTTGATGCTGCCCGCCTTGGGGTGGGACAGCAGGAACCGACCGCGTCCGCACCGGACCCACTTCGCGGGGTCGCCCCCCAGCTCGCGGAGCCGCTCCTCGTACTCGGCTCGGCTCGCCCGCAGGACGTCCGCCGGGATGCTGTCCCAGGGCGCGTAGCCGTCCGGGATGGACGGAGGCGCGTCGGGGAGCTCGTTCTCCAGCGCCGACCCGAACATCGAGCGGGCAACGTCCCTCGCCATCTCGCGCGGCGACCTGGGGTGAACCGCCGCCAGGAAGTCCTCTCGGTCCTTGACGACACCGTCGGCGACGAGGCGCTCCAGTAGGTCAAGCCCGGCGGCCCTGGGAACCTCCACGGTTGAACCTGGGTTCTCCTGGCGAAACCCCCCGGATAGCCTTTGATCAGAACCCTTCAGTATAAGGCTATCCGGGGGGATTCCGTCCGAGACGGGAGCTTCAACCGTGGAAGGCTCCTCGTCCCGCTCGCCGAGGAACCCGTCGAGGTCGAAGGCGGAGAGGTCGGTGCCGCGCCCGCCGGTCGAGGTCCGCGCCCAACGGCTGCTCGCCTCCCAGTTGCAGTAGGCGAGGCCCCTGTCCGCCGACCAGCGGAGAATACGGTCGCCTCCGCGCTGGCACCAGGGGCACGGCTGCCGCTCGCGCCCGTCCGCGATGACCTGCGCCATCTTCGGGTCGTCCTGCGCGACGTCGATGCGAACCGAAGCAGAGCGCCCGCGCTCGCCCTGGATCTCCTTCACCCTCGCCCAGTCCAGGACCGGAAGGTTGACGAGGTCCCGCAGGGTCAGGTCGGCCAGCGGTCGCGGCTTCCCGTTCCAGAGGAGCTGGTAGGTCGCGCCGCTGCGGTGCTGGGAACCAGGCGCCACCACGTAGTTGTTGCCGACCTTGAAGTCGACGGTCCCGTTCCCGTAGAGGCCGATGACCTGCCGCGCGCCCTCCGGCGCTCGGTAGTAGAGGTGGACGCCTCCGCCCTCGCGGCCCGTCGCCACGGCCATCGGCGTGTGGCCGAACGTCTGGCCGACCCGCGACAGGTATGCGGTGTCGTCCACGTCCACGACGATGAGCCCGAAGTGGTGCTCGACCGGGCGGAGCACCCAGAGGACGTTCCGGTCCTCGCGGTCCTCGAAGTGGAACCGAGTCCAGCCCTCCGCGACCTTCCCGCGCTCAGCCATCTTCTCCAGGGCGTCCTTGTACACGACGTCGGGCTTCTTGCTGCGATCCCGCTTCTCGCGCACGTGGACCGCACCGGCCGGCACCGGCAAGAACCCGAGGCGCGCGACGTGCGCCGCGATCTCGGGAAGGGGAGCGCGCGGATCGCGCTCGGGGGTACTGTGACTGTGAGGCATCTTCTCTCCACTCCTGTGGTGCTTCCACGACCCCGACGAGCGCGAACTCGTGCGGGGTCAACCATTTCCACCCTCCGTGGGTGGATAGGCAAAGCACCGGGGCCGTGAGGAGAGACGTGCTTCTTGCGAGCGGTGTCGGTGGACGGCGCGTCCGGCCACGGCAGAGTACCCGAGCGCGCGGCCCGTCGCGGCGGTGATCTTGCGGATCCGGCCTGTAGGGGTCGCGAGCCGCGATCTTTCCTCGGCGTCGCGATCACCGCCGCGACGCCGAGTGGCGCGTCTACGCGGACCGGCGCACGACCTCGGCAGCGAGACGCACGATCAGGTGCCGCTCGTCCTCGGTGGCTTGGGCGAGGACGGCCGCCAGCTGCGTCTCGACAGGCATCCGGAGACGATCGGACTCGTCGACGAGGTCCCCGACGCCTATGCCGAGCGCTTCGGCCAGCTTCGCCAGCGCCGTGATCGACGGGGCACGTGCGCCCGTCTCCCACCGGGACAAGGTCGCGGCCTCGGTGTCCGCCTTCTCGGCGAGATCGGCCTGGGTCAGTCCGATCGCCTTCCGCGCGTCGGCGATGCGACGGCCGATGCGGTGCAGCAGGTCTTGGTCGGTGCGGTTGATGGACATGGAGACCCCGATGGTGACCGGGGTCTCCACGGAGGTCGATGACCTGAATGGCGAACGCGCATGACAAGACGCGGTATAAGGAGCGGCGTCTGGTTGCCTGCATAGGAGGGAAGCCCATGCGCCTTGTGCTGCTGCTGTCGTTCGTGATCTCGGGGTGCGGTCTGTTCGAGTCGGCCGAGTCGCTGGCCGAGCAGGTCAAGAAGGCGGAGACCGCCGGAGACTACCAGGAGGCCTTGGCGTTGATCGCGCAGGTCACCGAGCGCTGGCCCGACTCGCCGGAGGCGGCTGCCCTGGCGGAGAGCGAGCCTCGCACGCGCATGGCGCTCGTCGAGAAGCTCGCCGGGGAGAATAGGTACATGGAGGCGGGCACCGAGGCGGTGAAGGCCTGGGAGCAGGCGCGCGACCGCGTGGGCGAAGCGTCGGACCCGGCGATGGTGATGATCTCCCCCCAGCACGTGCCGTCCTCCAAGTCGTTGGTCGACGACAACCCGATCCGTGCGGCCATGCTCGGGCTCGGCCTCCTCGTGGCCCTGCCCAGCACGGACCTCGGGAAGTCGATGTACAGCGCCCGCCGGGTGGGAGAGAAGGGGACCTCGATCGACGGATTCGGTGAGGTCGTCCGGTCATGGGCCTGCGAGTACGTCGAGGAGACGCACGACTACGCCAACTGCTTGACGGCCGCTGGTGGTCCCCTGGGGAGCCCCGACGAGATCCGGTCCGCGAGCGAGCAGTGCGGCGACTATGTCACTGTCAAGGAGACCTGCCCCGGCGGCGACGCGGACGTGGCCAAGGTCGCAGAGGCTGCGGCGAAGGTGAAGGCTGCTGAGCAGGCGGCCGAATCCGCGTGGATCGCGAGGATCCAGCCCGAGGTAGCGGCGGTCGAGGAGTTGATCGCCGCGTCGGCTCGACGGTGGACGGCGCTGCAGGACGAGCGCCAGGGGGTCGAGGACAAGTGGGCACCAGGCGTCGTCGCCGGACGCCGAAGCGCGATGGAGGGCTTGATGCGGGACAGCATCGCCATCACCCGCAGGCAGGAGGCCGAAGACAAGAAGATTGAGGAGGCCTGCGAGCGCATCGTGGGGAGCGACTGGCCTCAGACGGTGAAAGTGGCGACCGCCGAGAAGCTCGCCGAGCATCCTTCTGAGGGAAGCGGCGTGTGCGTTCATCGAGTAAACGGGGGCTGACGTCGGTTTCCCTCGGGGGTTCGGTGGCTGTCCGCGAATCACAGCGAAGTCTACTCGACTTGTTGCGGGAGGCGGAGGCCGAAGGCCGTCAGCTTCTCGAAGCAGAAATCCTTGAGACCACGGGGTGGAAGCCGGCCACCCTTGCCAGCTACCTTGGCAAGGGTCAGCTCTCCGACTTCCTCGTCGAAGTCGAGGATGGCGTCTTCGAGGCCGGCGGGACGAAGGGAATCACGCCGGAGACCTTCGCGAAGGTCCTCACGCAAAGCAAGAACATCCGTGGGATCGGGCACAAGCTCGACTCGCGGCTCGCGCGGGCGCTGCTGCGCAGGTCCCGCGACAACATGGTGCTCGCCCTGGAGTTGTACAATCGGCCCTCGCTGGAGAACCGGCTCGACGGCTTCGCGCTGCTCTACTGCACCGCGTGGGACCAACTCCTCAAGGCTCGGTTGATCCAGGACAAGGGTGAAGCCGCGATTTACTCGGGCAAGGCGCGTCCTGGCCGTCCGCTGCCCACTCACGCTATCCGACACCTGGTCGCCCAGTATTACAAGGAGGACGACCCTGTTCGGCGGAACCTGGAGCAGGTGATCTTCTATCGGGACGAGGCCGCCCACCTACTGATGCCGGACCTCCAGCCCCTCATGGCAAGGCTGTTCCAGGCCGGGATCCAGAACTACACCGAGGCCTACGAGTACCTCGCCGACCAACCCTTCCTACCGGAATCGGCATTGGGCCTCCTTTCACTCGTTGGCGACGTGCGGTCCCCGACGGTCGCCGTCCTCAAGAGCAACTACGGTCCGGAGGTTGGCGCGCAACTCGCCGATCTCGCGACCCGGCTTGGTGACGAGATCGAGGAACGCAACGACTCCCGCTTCGCCGTTCCGCTGCCGGTCAGACTGGTCTGGGCCCAGGAGGACGAGGAAGGAAACCTTGTCCGTGTTGCGCGCGGCGGCCCTGGCTCCGACCTGCGGCACGCAGTGGTCGTCGAGAAGCCGGTGTCACGCGAGAAGAGCCATCCCCACTTCGAGAGTGATGCGGTCGCCGCGATCAACACCCTCCTCAAGTCACGGCTGTCGACGGAGCAATTGCGCGAGCGTCTTGGCTACCCGTGGGATTCCAACCGGACCGAGGTGACGAACAACGACTTCCGGGCGTTCGTGTTCAAGAAGGGGTGGCGCAACAGCAACAACAGCCACCACCACAAGAACACCCGACCCGAATACCACTACTGGTCTCAGCGAGCGGTGGACGAGTTCGTTCACGCGGTGTGTGAGGACGTCGCTGTGCTTCAACGTGCTCGCGAGAGTTATGCGAACCGGTCGAAGTCGAAGGCCCCCGAGAAGCGGAAGTAGTCGGTAGTTTGCGTATCGAGGCCCCCTAGTTGTGAAACTAGGAGGTCAGAAGTGCAGTCTGGACGAAAGCTAGCCCGTCAGCGGGTCCTACAAGCCTTGCAGGAAGCAAAGCTGTTCGGGGCCGGGTGGCTCCGCACGGACCGGCTGATGGCGACGAGCCACGCGCACAAGGCGCAGGCCCGCGTCGTTGAGCTTCGCGGCGAAGGCTGGGTCATCGACTGCGAGCCCGACCCCGACGGCTCCGGTCTCGGTCGGTACAGGCTCGCCGGCAGGACCCAGCCGAAGGCCACCAAGGTGGCGGGCGCGAAGGTGTGGATCTACGAGGACGGCACCGTCGAGGTGACCCCCTCGTCGGGTGGCACCGACCGAGCCCTCGCCCGGCGGTTGGCCGACGCCGTGGAAGCCGCCGTGCGGTCTGTGGTCGACGACGGGGCCAACGAAGCTCGCGGGTACAGCGGTGAGGAGGTCGATCTCTTCGACTTCCTCGACTTCGCTGGCGGTGCCCGATGATCTACGACGTGCCCCGGGACCAGTGGCAGGCCTTCGCCCAGATTCTCCACGACCGCACGGGCGAGACCTTCGGGCTGGTGGTCGAGATGTACGCGGACGCCGTGCACGCGGGGCAATGCGATCCCGGCTTGTGGGCAGTGCTGTGGGCCGTCGCCGAGTTGCACGGGCTTCCGACGCTGCACGCGCCCCGCTGGCTTGAGGACGAGCGGCGGTGGTGGCCCGTGCTTGCCCCGAGCGACACCAGGGCGACGGCGTGAATGCGATGAAGGACGGCACGCTGGCGGGCCTGACCCCGGACCACGTCGAGAACCTCGTGGTGAGCGCCCACGGGCCCCTCCTCCGACAGCTCGAAGCCCTCGGGGTGGACAAGGACGAGGCGCTCCAGGAGGTCCACCTGGGGCTCCTCGCGCGGACGCCCTGGGACCCGACGAGGGGGTCTCCGCGGACCGCCTTCGTGGTGATGGTGGCCCGCTGCTCCCTGCTCAACCTGCTGCGGAAGGAGCGCCGACGCGCCGCCCTGATCGGACCCTGGACTGACAGCCACGGGAACGACAGCGACCCTGCCTCCGACGAGGGCTTGGCTGGAGACGTCACCGACACCGACGCGTACCGGGTGGGCCTCCTGGAGCTGGAGGCGCTGATGCCCTCCGAGGAGCACCGCGTGGTACTCCGGGAACTGGCCAGGGGAGCCTCGTTGCAGGAGGTCATGGCCGCCGGGGAGTGCAGGCAGACCAAGGCGGTAAGCCTGATCAAGCAGTGCCGGGTGGCCATTCGCTCGGCGCTCAACCAGGAGGAGTGATGGCGTTCGGCACCCTGTCCCCCGTGATCGAAGACATCCTGGAGCGCATCGACCAGGAAGAGGCCGAGCGCGCTGCCCGGAGGGACCAAGGACCCTGCACCCACCGCAGCGTGGAGGGAGCCCTCCGCTGGTACTTCCGGTGGATGGAGGCCCCGATCCCCATCGGCTCCTGCTCGACTTCTGGGCTCGAAGCCCACGCTCGGTACGGCGTCCGCATCGACGGGACCTCGAAGGTGCCGGAGTGGGAGCCTGCGACCCTCTACGTGGTTCAGGTCCGGCACGCGGAAGCGATCGCCCGGTGCCTCGCCGCCCTTCGGGAGCACGACCCGAACCTCCACGAGGTGCTCGTCCACACGTACAAGGACGGAGCGCTCCAGACGACCATCGCCACCATGATGGGGGTGGCCCAGTGCACCGTCAGCCGGTGGATCGGGAAGGGAGAGGCGATGCTCGTCCGCCCCCTCCGTGATGCCGGCGTGCTCGCGGTGTAGCGAATGCGATCGACGGTATTGACGTATTGAACCAACACATCTGCGAATGAGCGAGCCGCCGTGTCCCAGCGAGCACCGATCGAAAAGGTGATCGCCTGGTTGAAGGCGAACCCCGACGTGAGCAAGGCCGAGGCAGCCCGTCTGCACGGCTGGCATCCGGTGACCCTGCGGGGAAACCTGCGAGGCGTTGACCTCACGCCCGTCGCTTCGGTCGCAAACGAATCGGTCGGTCAATCGCCTAAAACGATCGTCCGCACGGCGCTGGACCTCCCTTCCGACGTCCGGGGCCTGCTCAAGACGGCCATGACGCGCCGCCTGGAGCTGCTGGCCACCGGTGAGTTGGGCAAGCCGAAAGACGAGGCCGTGATCTTCGGCATCCTCGTCGACAAGTACCCGGACGCCCTCCGCATCGACTCGGACGGCCAGGACACCTCGAACATCGAGGCCGAGGCCAAGCGGATCGCGGCCACCTACTTGGCCGAGGACGAGGACACCGACTGAACCATGAACAGCCTTCGCTCCTGGGACCACGTTGCGTCCCAGGTGGCGGCTCTTCCTCGGCCCGAGTTCGCCACGTCTCTCCGCTCGGCACCCAGCGCCGACCGCTCCGCCCTACTCAAGATGCGCTTCCGCTGGCGAGCCGACGAGTTCGCCGAGGCCATCATGCGACCGATCATCAGCCGTGAGGCTCGGTGGTCGCCGCTCACCGACTTCAACCGGGCGATGCTCACCGTCCCCGTGCCTTTCGAGGGCAGGGGAGCCAGTGTCGCCTCGGACCTGACCCTCGCCCCCCGAGGGGTCAGCAAGACGACCAGCAAGCAGATCATGGCCCTGCACGCGTGCCTCTACGGGTACGAGCCGGGCATCGCGGCCCTGGCTGCCGCTCACCGGCTCGCCATCGGCTGGACCTCCACGGTCCTGCGCTGGGCCGCCGAGCCTGAGGTCGTGGCTTTGTACGGCCCGCCGATCATCGAGGGCACCCAGGCCGACCTCAAGCTCAACGCCACCTACCTGTGGGCGAGGGGCTGGAACTCCAGCGTCCGTGGCCTCAAGCAGGGGGCGGTCCGGCCCACCTGGATCATTCTCGACGACATCG
Source organism: uncultured Enterobacteriaceae bacterium (assembly GCA_964396405.1). Classification (GTDB taxonomy): domain Bacteria; phylum Myxococcota_A; class UBA796; order UBA796; genus JACKEO01. The sequence continues at coordinate 38,372 of CAYNFK010000008.1, read as the reverse complement.
AGTCCGAGAGGAACACGCGGACCCTGGCCTCCATCGAGGCCACGCGCGACCTCCTCCAGGGTGCCGTCGCCAACCTGGGCCCGAACGAGGGTGGCCACCGCATCGACATGCTCGCCACGCCGGTCTCCCACGACTGCGTGTCCGCCGGCATCTATCGTGGCGACGTCCCGGAGCTCACCTCGTGGGTGGCTCACCGCTGGCCCGCCGTGGTCCGCTGGCCCGAGCACTCCGTCTGGGAAGAGGTCGAGGCCACCTACCGGGACGTGTCGTCGGGGCTGACCCCGGACGAGCGGTGGACCGCCGCGCTCGCCCTACTCCAGGACTACCCGGACGCCCTGGACGGGGCCGAGACCATCGACCCGGTCCGGATGCCGATCACCACCGCCCTCCGGCGGAAGATCGACCGTGGCCCCATCGCCTGGGCTCGCGAGTTCCAGGTCCTTCCGCAGGTCCCGGGCTCGACCCTGTTCGAGCCGGACGGCTGGCCCCGGTTCCGGGTGGACGGCCCGACGGCTCGCTCAGCGGACGGCACTGCACGCGCCTGGAAGTCGCTCAAGCTCGCCCTGGCGTACGACCCCTCCGAGGGTGGGGACGACGGGGCCCTCGCGCTCCTGGGCCGCGCTCAGACCGGCCAGTGCTTCATCCTGGACTCCGAGCGGCTCACCACCAGGGCGAGCCTCCAGGTTCCCCACGTCGTCAGCATGGCGAAGCGCTGGGGGTTGAACGAGGTCCTCGTCGAGGCCAACCAGATGCCCAGCCTTCTACGGCAGGCCATCGAGGATGAGGCCCGCGAACAAGGGGTCAGGCTGTCGGTCATCGAGGTCCGCCAGACGCGGAACAAGGAGATCCGGCTCTCCGCCCTGGAAGCTCCGGCCTCCAACGGGCTGCTCGCCGTGCGCGAGGACATCCCGACCCATCACCTGCGGCTGATCGAGGCGTTCGACCCGCGTCGCAGGGACAACCGCGACGACATCCTCGACGCCATCGAGATGGCCTACTCGCACCTGACCAAGACGGGGGCACGGTTCCACGGCCGCCCGCTTTTCTGAGGCACCATGGAACTGCTCGTCGCCAACCTGCTGTCTGCCGGCGTCCCCCTCGTCGTCATCGTCGTCCTTATCGTCTTCATGTCCGGCGAGAGGGGGAAGAGCGACGCGTTCAAGTCGCTCGTGGACGCCACCGTCGCCTCCAACGAGGCGCTCCAGCAGGCGCTACGGGACACCTCCGAGCGCTTCGAGAATGGCCTCCACGCCATCGCCACCGAGATCAAGGCGGACAGGGAGTTCCACCGGGAAGAGCTCACGAAGCTGGCCGCGCGCCAGACTTCCCTTGAGGAGCACGTCGTCCGCATCCAGGCTGACGTCCACTCCATCCGGGAAGGGGTCAAGGGCAGCTAGTCAGAGGCCGCGAGGCGAAAGGATACATCGACAGTACTCGGCATCGCAGTGCTGCTCGATCAGGGCTTCGACGTCGGTGGTGACCGGGTGAAGGCGGTTTGCCTTCTTGCGGCTCCACGCGCAGTCGCGGCTGTCGCCGCAGTTGAGGATCTCCAGCTGGTCAATCCCCGCCAGCTTGAACGATCGAAGCGTTTGCGCCCGAGCCGCCTTGTGGAACGCCATGTGCCCGATCGCGGCAAGCGCTCCCTTCGGGTCGTCGTGTGCGACGCCCTCGGGTGTCAGGCACTCCACGAACGCCGCCGAGAACTTCGCCCGGGTGTTGAGCCCTAGGGCGCGCTTCTCGTCCGCCGACAGGAACGGCTCCACCTGGTGAAGGTTTATGCTGCCCCGAATGTGCTTGAGGAGCACCTCGCGCTTCTCGGGCTTGAAGAGGGTGGACGCCGAAAGCAGGCGGACCCTCGCCTCGTCCCGCTCCCGTGCCTCCTGTGGGTCGATCGGGATCTCCGGGATCGTGGGCCGAGCCGTCTGCGGGGCCACGGCGGGCTCCGGCTTTGACGACGACCCGAACAACGCGCTGAACAGCTTTCCGAGCATTGAGCCCCCCGGGACTTCTACACGAGCGCGTCGCGGATCGGCTGCCAGTTGTTCTTGAACGGGGCCATCGCCTCAAGCGACCACTGGAGTCGCAGGTACGTCGTGCTCGACGGGTCGAACCCGGAAAAGCCCGCCAGCAGCTGCTCGCCCGTCATCAGGTAGACGTCGGGAGCCACGCGAGGATCCTCTCCACGCAGGTCGACGAACGCGAAGAGAATCGGCTGCTTCGCATACTCGATCGCGGCGTGGCCGAGCGGGAAGTCCAGGTAGCTCGGCTTCCGCGATGTTCCGCGTCCACGCTCTCGGCCTGCCCACCCCGTGGTCTTCACCTGGATCCCCACCGCTCGTGACCCGCGCGCATTGGACGCGAGCAGGTCCACAGCAGGGGAGCCCTCCCGCACCATCGCCGGGATGAACCCCAGCAGCGCCAACACGGATGCGACGTGGTGCTCGCCCGCCGCCGCGACCAGCTTCGAGTTGCTCATCCGCTCACCCTTAGGAGGCACATTGCGTATCCGCCTCCTCGACCAGACACACCCCGACTACGACGCGCAGAACCAGGCCGAGTGGCGGGCTCTGCACGAGGGGCCGGGCAAGGGGGATGGAGAGCTGTGGAGCCGGTGGCTCCCGCGCCGTCCTGCCGAGCAGCTCGACCGGTGGAACAGCCGGAAGGCGAGCGCCACCTACAAGAACGAGGCGGGCGGTCTGCTCGACCTCCTCACCGGCTACCTGTTCTCGACCCCGCTCGTGGTCGCCGGTGCGCCGAACCCCTGGTGGGAGACTTGGCTCACCGACGTGGACCGCCAGGGTTCCGCCTTCTCGCCCTTCGTGGCCGATCGGCTGACGGACGCCCTCGTGGGCAGTGCCGCCTACGCGCTGGTGTCCCTTCCGCAGCGGGGCGCAGTCGTCACCAACCGAGCCGACGAGGAGGCCCTCGGTCTCCTCGATGCCTACCTGGTTCCCTGGACCGCCGAGCACGTGCTCCGCTGGGGCGAGGACGAGCACGGCCGGCTGACCTGGGTGGTGGCCAAGGACAGCGTGCCCGTTAACGAGTTCGGCCAGGAGCTCACTACGAAGCACCGCTGGACCTACGTGGACTCCACCACGATCCGAGTCTTCGAGGCCCCCGACGACGCCAGCCCCGACGATGACGCCCCCGAGGTGCTCACGGTCCAGCATGGCTTCGGCCGTCTTCCCGTCGTGCGGATGAAGCTGGCTCCGACGATGCACGCCATGCGTCGCCTGCGTGACCCGGCGGTGGACCTCCTCCGAGCCCGCACGGCACGGAAGTGGGCCATCGAGCAGTCCGCCTACGCCATGCTCGGCATCTTCACCGACCGCGACTTGTCCGAGTTGAAGGGCGGGGAGGGCTGGTGGATGCAGTTCCCCTTGGACGCCAAGGCGGAGTGGCTGGAGCCGGGAGGCGCGTCCCTCGCCGAGCTTGCCAGCGAGATCGAGACGGCCAGGGACGACCTATACCGGGCGATGCACTCGCTCACCCAGGCCTCGCACTCGGACTCCCTCCAGGGGCAGTCGGGCATCTCGAAGGAGATGGACTGGCAGGCCTTCGAGGTCGTGCTCTCAGGGTACGCGAGCGTGGTCCTCGACTTCGCTCGCGACATCCTGGACCTCGTGTCCCATGCGCGCGGTGAGGATGACACCGGGCTCGACTTGACCGGCCTCGACGGCTTCCAGGCGTCGAACCCCTCGCAGTTCCTGTTGGATGCGACGGTGGGCGAGCCCCTCCTGTCGAAGAGCCCGACCGCCAAGCGGATGCTCGCGAAGAGGGCGGTGGACGCGCTGCTCCCCGACCTCACCCCCGAGGACCGGGAGATCATCGCCGCCGAGCTGGACGTGGCCGACTTCGAGTCCTTGTCCGTCCCGTTCGCGCTGCCGGTGCCCGCTCCTGCCTAGACGCCGCCCGTCGCGAACTTCTTTAGGAGTTCCGCCACAATCGTCCCGATCACCTTGATGCTCACGTCCACACCCTGCTTCGGAAGCGCGTCCTTGATGGTCTCCAGGTAGGGAGCCCACGCCGACTTCGGCTTCGTCCGTAGCTCGGCGAACATGTTCGACACGTCGATTAGCTTTGCCGCGCGAGCCTCCTTTTCAGCTTCCAATACGGCAAGGACCTCATCGCCTTCGAGCCATGGTTGCCCGTGTGCCAAGTCCAGGGCCGACCTCACGTCACCGTCGAGGTGTTCTTGGTTTTTTGGACGTCCAGGCGTCGTCGGGGATCCAGAGCTTGGCCACGACCATGTTTGTAGCCATGCCGTTCGAGAGCGGGGGGTTCACCCGGATGGACGCGACGCGCGCCCCCCAACGGTAGGCGAGCGCTTGCACGATGTGCTTGGAGTTCTCGGGTGGCTCGAACGTGAGCGCGACGGCGAACGTCAACTGCGAGCCAGACATGCGATCTTCCCTTCCTGAGGTGTTCGATGCCCGCACGTATCGAGCGGCTCCTGGAACGCCAGGGCGACCGGCTCGCTGCCCTGCGGCTCCGCAACGTCACCGCGATCGCCCGTGCCTTCGATGCCGCTCGAAGGGCTCTCAAGGAGGATCTGGAGCGTTTGATCCCGCAGGGGGACCCCGGGCTAGGCCCGACGCCCTGGACGGCTCAGAGGGCCCGTGCAGCCCTTGCTCTGACGGAAGGGGCGCTCCGGTCGCTCGTTGCCGAGTGGGGGCCGCTCTTCACCGACGGCATCCAGGCGACCTCCGAGCGTGCTCTCGCTGATTTGGTCGAGATCATCGGCGAGTTCGAGCCCGAGTTCCTCCTCACCGGGAACGAGATCAACCTTCGCGCGCTGGCCCGCATCACCGAGACCAACGGCCTCGCGCTCCACCGGTACAGCCTGGAACGGTACAGCCTGGACGTCATCAACGAGGTCCAGCGCAAGGTCGGCGTCGCCCTGGCCAAGGGTGAGGGCGTGGCCGAGACCGTGAAGGCGATCTCCAGCGTCGACGGCGTGGTCAACGTCTACGGGCGGCCACGCGCCGAGCTGATCGCCCGCATGGAGTTGAGCCGGGCCTACAACGACTCGCACCTTACCGGCATCCAGACCTTCGCCGACTTGAGCGACGTGCCGGTGCTCAAGCGGATCATCGAGGTCCGCGACCGACGCAACCACCCCGCTTCGAGGGTGGCTCACGGCCTCACGGCGTCCCCGAAAGAGGCCTTCCGGCTCCCGGTGGACCCCGTTGAGATCGAGGCCATCAAGCTCTACCGGCAGCAGCATCCCACCAGCCAGAAGTCCAGCGTCAAGGTGACCGGCGTCGTCTGGCACCTGGTGGGGGACCACTGGGAGGGCATGGCCCCTCCCATCCACTTCAACGATCGCTCTCGGGTCATCCCCTGGCGCGAGTCCTGGGCCGCCGACGGTGCAGGGGACTCGCGCGCCTGACCGAGACGTACCCTCATGGAGCACCCATGGCTCTCGACCCCGACGACCTGGTCGCCATCAAGAACCTCCTTGCCGAGCAGGCGGGGGAGTGGGACAAGGCGCTCCCCGGCTTGGTCAGCAAGCAGGTGACCGCTGCCCTCGGCGACGTAGACGCCCGCATCGCGGCTGCGCTCCCGAAGGCCGACCCGAAGGGCAAGAAGGCGAAGGGCGACGACGTGGACCTCGGCGACTCGGTCGCGGACGAGGTCGCCAAGCTCCGCAAGATGGTCGAGGCGCGCGAGAAGGCGCTGGCCGAGGCGGAGGCCCAGGCCAAGCAGGAGCGCTTGCAGGGCGCTGCCAGGGACGCTCTCGCCAAGGCTGGTGTTCCAGCCGACCGCCTGCCCGTGGCGATGGCCTTCCTTCGCGACAGGCTCGCCTACGATGGCGAGGCCATCGGCATGAAGGCGATGGATCGCTTCGGCACCGAGACGGTTCAGGGCTTCGACGAGGCCATCCCCGCGTTCCTCAAGACCACCGAGGGCAAGCTGTTCCTGCCTGCCTCCGGCTCGCAGGGGACCGGCACGGGCGCAGGTCGCCCGGCTCCTCGGACCACCGAGGGCAAGACCGACTGGTCGCAGCTCAAGCAGGGCATGTTCGCCGCCATCGCGCGCGGCGACGCCTGACGTTTCCTTCCACCGCCACCGGTCTGTGAGGCCTCTCCTCACGCTGACCACACAACTCAACCCACCCCTGGGACTCGCTCCCAGGTGGGGGAGTGCGCCCGGGGATCTCTAGGAGAAATCCCCGATGGCAACTCTCGGGATCTCCGGCATTTCTGCCGGACTCAACGTCGTTCTCGCGGACGATCTCGTCAAGCAGTTCCGTGAGGACTCCGTCCTCCTGAACGTCCTCGATGTGGCTCCCGCCAGCGGCGAGAACCTCGTCTACCCGGTCAAGTTCGACGCCCGCTCGGCGGGTGGTGCCGTCGCTGACGGTGCGGACATGGCCGACGGGGACTTCGACAGCCACACCACCCAGCAGGTGTCGCTGCCGTGGTCCCTGTACCGCTCGGGCGTCAAGCTCTCGGATGGTGCGGTCGACGTCGCCCAGGCGACCGGCAACGCCTTCTCGGGCTCGCTGATCCAGACCGAGGTGGACGACGCAATCGGGAAGATCCGCAAGGACGTCTCGACCCACCTGTTCGGCGGCAACTACAGCGCCAGCCCGGCCCAGATCGCGGGCCTCGCCGCCGCGATCGACTCGTCCGACGACGACTGGGGCGGGATCAACACTGGCTCCTACACGGACTGGAAGTCGACCGAGGGCTCGCTGACCAGCGGCTCCTACACGATCGCGAACATCAACACGCAGATCATTCGGCCGATCATCAATGCCACGGGTCGCCGCCCCGACTTCATCGTCTGCGACGGCACCCAGTTCGACTACATCGCGAGCCTGTTCGACACCAAGGCCGACGCCATGCAGTCGATGGTGGCCTCCGGTCCGTTCGGGTTCCTCCAGAGCCAGATCGGCGTCCGCATCGTCATCGCCCACGGCGTGCCGATCATCGAGGACCGCCACTGCACGGCGAGCACCCTCTACGGCATCACCAAGTCGGCGCTCCGCGTCCGGTTCGTCCCGGTCGCGCGTGCCCAGGTGACGCCTGCCGAGGTCGCCGCGTCCGTTCAGGCCCTCACCGGCGTCTACCCGTCGGAGGCCGAGGTCGCGCAGCGTCTTGAGGCCCAGCGCCTCTCGCTGAGCCCCGTGCTCGTGCCGCTCGACAAGACCGGCCTGTCCACCAAGCTCATGCTGCGGACCCCGCTCATGCAGCTTGAGGTTCGCCGTCGCGACGCGCTCGCCAAGGCCGTCGTCTCCTGATCGAGCTTCGCTGGCCCGTGAGCCCCCCGGGCCAGCGCACCCCACCCCCTTTCCCATCCAGGAGGCGAGATGCCTACCATCAACATCCGCAAGACCGGCAACCGAGCCGAGCTGGACTACGTCTGGCAGATGCTCTCCAGCTTGGCACAGGGGATGTACGAGCGCGCCCAGGTGCTCTCGTTCGCCAACCTCGGCGACGGGACCACTGACGGCAAGATCCAGAACCAGGCCGCTGTGGCCTACGGCATCGGGGGCGCAGTCTTCTCGAAGGCGGCCACCGATGACCTGTGGGACCTGACTGGCCTCACTGACACCGAGGCTGGCGAGTACCTCGCCGTGGCCCTGTGTCTCGACGACGCTGGAACCGCGTCCATCGTGGAAGGGACGGTCGCGGACTCCGCCGAGGACGCCATCGACTCCATCTCGGGCGACGACGTAGACGGTGTGTGCGTTGTCGGCGTCTACGTGGCCGACCCTGAGACCGACTGGAACGGCGCTGCCGGACTGGCGGCCCAGGGCACCTTCCGCCACGGCTTCCCGAGCCGCAACGCCGTACCGATCAGCATCCAGCTCGTCGCTCCGTGAGGTGACCCTTGGCTGACCTCACGTCTGCCGAGGCGGCCAAGGTGCGCCTCTACCTGGGCTACGACCGCCGGGATCTGGACCTCGTGCCGTACCTCACCGGTCTTTCGGCCGAGGAGTACGTACAGGTCCAGGCCCTCCTCGCCAGCCTCGACGACATCGACTCGAAGATGACCAGCTCGGTTCAGACCGCTGGCGTCTACGAGCGCGCTGAGGAGATCACCTTCCGGGGGTCGGAGGGCCAGGGGATGCTCGGCTCCCAGGGGAATGCCCTTGTCCGTCGGCTCGCCCGGTTTCTCGGCGTCGAAGTGCGCCGCTCCCCCTTCGCCTCCGGCTTCGCGACCGGACCCATCCAGAGAGGGTGACCATGCCCCCGAAGAAGACCGAGGACCAGGTGCCCGGGGCCGCTCCGGCGGTCATCCGCTGCACGCGTCCCGCCTTCGTGCCGTCCTACCCGTTCCGACGGGAGCATTCGTTCAACGTCAACTACCGCGATGTGTTCCTCGGCGAGGAAGCGGCATGGCTGTGGGCGACCCTTGGCCCCGACCACTTCGAGCCCTTCCCTCCGAAGGAGTAGGCCGTGCCATCCATCCGCCCCGAGATCATCGCCGTTGTCGATGAGGCGCGGGCGGTGGTCGAGGACCTGGGCCTACGTGTCCGGTCCGCCGAGGTCATCACCTCCACCAAGGTAGACGACCCCTCGTCGCTGACCCCCACCAGGACCTCGTCGACCTTGGCGATCGAGCCAGCACCTCGCGTGCGACAGGCCGCCGTGTGGCTGGGCTCCGAGGTCGGGAAGGTCGAGACCGGCGACGTCGTCGTGGACCGCCTGTCGGCGACCTACACGCGCGAGCAGCTGGACCCAGGCGGGGACAGCCATTGGCTCGTCGACGGCCAGCCCTACCGGGTGGTGTCGGTCGAGGAGCGGTTCACCCAGTGGGTCGTCCGCCTTCGCAGGATGACCCGCAACCCCTGACCGGAGGTCCCGATGCCGAAGCGGCCCTCCAAGGCCGTGGAGCTGGACCAGCTCGGCCAGCATCTCACCCGGTGGGTCGAGCGCCAGATCGCCGAGGACGAGGAGATCCTCCGCAGTACGGTCGCTGCCGAGGTCGCCAACCGGACCCTCGCCTACGTGGCCGAGCTGTCTACCACCGTCGCGCGCGACACCGGCGAGTACGCTCGTGGCTGGGAAGCGGACGCCATGTCCGACCGCACTGGCTGGCGGGTGCTCAACACCGTGCCCTACGCGGGCGTGATCGAACTCGGCCGCCGGCCGAACCGACCCGGGCCGCCCTTCGAGCCCATCTTCCGCTGGGTCCAGCGCCGCTACCCGACGCTCTCGGAAGCCGAGCAGCGTTCGCTCGCCTGGGCCGTCCGCGAGGACATCCACATCCACGGCACGCCAGCCAAGCGCATCCTCGGCAATGCCGTGGACAAGCACTGGGATCGGTGGCTGGCCGAGGCGGTGGAGCTGCACATCGAGCGGCGTCGCCGCAAGTGAGGTCTCATGTCCGTCTTCTGGACCCCGTTCGCGATGAACAGGAGGATGGACGCTGACGGCGACAACTTCATCTTCGTCTACCTGCAGGACGCGTCGGGCGACCCGGTCACCGGGGTTGTCGAAGGCGACCTCGCCACCCTGACCGCCATCAAGTTCGAGGAGCAGTCCCTCGTCACCGAGGTGCCGATCCTCGGGGCCATGGCGGCCTTCACTGGCTCCTGGGCCGAGGTTGGTGCTGCGTTTCCGGGCCTCTACCACTTCCGCATCGACGCGGATCCGTGGACCGGTGGCTCTGGGCAGGCGTACTTCGCCCTGACGCTCACGGCTGACCCGACCCACACCTACATGGTGTCGGTGACCACGTCCGGGGGTTCGGATGGGGGCAACGGCGACTTCGACCCCGGCCTCTTCGTCGGCCTCCTGGGCTACAACACCAAGTACGCCTACACGAGCTTCGACTCCGGCGGCCGACCCCTCGTAGGCACCATGACGGTCTACCCGACGAGGGCGGACGCCGTGGCCGAGACCAACGCCTTGGGCGTCGTCGATCTCCAGTACGTCTACGAGAACGGCCGACTGGTTGAAGTCAAGAAGCTGATCGACACGTCGTCGTTCGAGGGGTGATCCATGCGTGCGTCCGTGAAGGACCAGCTGTGGTGGTGGCTCACGCACCTCCCCGACGACACGCTGTACCTGTTCCCCAGTTCGGGGACGGGTCTGCTGGACCCTCTGGCAGCGGCGACCGACGAACTGGTCGCCTACCTTCAGGAGACACTCGACGCGTCCCTGGACGCCTCCTACGGCTCCGCTGGACTCGTCCAGGTTGTCCGTGGCTGGCCCGACCAGAACGGGACCGAGAAGCCGTCGACGCCGCAAGTCTTGGTCTCCGTGACCCCTGGACCGATGCGGATCACCCGCGTGCCTGCGTCTGGCGCCGCCTCCTACACGAGCGGAGGGCATGTCGTCTCCGCGGTCGTCTACGCCTACTGGCAGGCGACGTTCACCGTCACGGTGTTCTGCGACGACCGCTCAACCCGAGACAAGGTCTCGCCGTGGGTCCACGTCGCCCTCGACCCGGTGGACCTGCTTACCCCCCGAGGGCTCCTGCTGGAGTCCAGCGGCTACCACGGTCGCCCGGTCCTCTACGAGATCACCGGGCAGAGCAGCACCGACGAGACCGAGACGGCGATGCTCGGCGAGTGGCGCTCCACCTGGACGCTGACCTCCCGTAGCGACCTCGTCCGAGTCGCCGAGTTCCCCGCCATCACGGAGGACAACGTCACCGTCACGCCGACGACCTGACGCTCTTCTTCGACCGCCACACCAACCCGAGCCCTGCCCGCCTCCCTGCCAGGGATGTGCCGGCGGGGCTCTCTGCTTTGGAGACGCCTCCATGGGCACTCTCGTTTCCTATGCCTCCAACGAGGGGGCCATCCGCGGCATCGGCGTCTTCATCCTGGAGGTCCCGCCTCCGGGCACCGTCCAGAGCGGCGCCCAGAACGTCGTCGGCCTTGTCGGCGAGTTCGGCTGGGGTCCCGAGGCCGCATACGAGCCCACCAGCTCCACCGACCTGCGGGACGCCATGTTCGGCCCCTGCGGGCAGGGCTACGCGGCCTGGCAGTCCCTCTACGGCAAGCGCTTCGGCCGCGTCATCTGCTCCCGCGTGCTCGGGACCGACGCTGCCGCTGCCTCCGTCACAATCGAGGACGCTGCCACCAGCGGCACAGCTTCTCTCAAGGCGACGGCCCGGTACAAGGGTGCCAAGGGCAACAACATCACGATCACGGTGGCCACCGTCGGCGGTGCCGCTGACGTGACCGTCAGCTTCGCGAGGGCTGATGGCTCCCTGTACTCGGCCTCCTACGAGGCGGTGCAGTCCGCCAACGGGAACGTGACCGACCCGGGCGACCCCTACGTGCTGTTCGAGAAGGCCTCCGGCGCCACCGCCGATGCCTACGCAGGGACCTACACCCTCGGGCAGACCGTCGCCGACCCGATCGACGCCTCGACCGTTGGGACGGACGGCACGATCAACGCTGCCGCCTACACCACGGCCCTGGCTCGCCTCGGTGGCGTGTCCTCGCCGGTGGCTATCGTCTGCCCCGTGGCCCCCACCTCGGCGATCTCGACGGCCGACGTCAACGGCAGCCTGTTCACCTTCGCCGGGTCGAACCCTGACAAGATCGTCCTCCTCCGGACCGCTGCTTCCGAGTCGGTGTCCTCCGCCATCAGCGACGTGGCCTCCTACTCGGCCGAGAACGTCGTGAAGCTATGGAGCCGCGTCTACCAGCGCCTCCCTGGCACCGACGGCAACCTCGCGAAGACCCTGACGGACGGTGGGCCGTTCCTCGCCTCGATCCTTGCGAACACGGACCCGTGGATCTCGCCGGGCTCGAAGGAGGGGACTCGCTACACGGGGGAGATCCTCGACCTGGAGGACACGTCCATCTCCGCGGAGGCCTACGCGAACCTCGTCGAGGCCGGCGTCGCTCCCTGGTTCATGTCCTCGAAGAACGGCGCGATGATCCGCGGTGCGGTCTGCACCGACGGGACCCGCATCCGGGCTCGCCGGTACAAGACGTTCATCCAGAAGTCCATCGCCTTCTACCTGGAGGACTACGTGGACTCGCCGCTCGACCTGAACGTGGCTGGCAAGGTCCTGGGACCGAACACGAGCGGGCAGGTCGGGGCCATCCGGCAGTTCCTGGAGAGCGAGCGGATCGTCTCGCACCTGATCGCCTACGACATCGACCCCTTCGAGGCGATGGACTCGACGAAGTTCGCCGCTGGCCGGTGGGACATCGTGGTCCGCGTCACCGACGTGCCCGGTGCCGAGCAGATCGTCATCCGCCACCAGCAGGGACCGTCGGTCTCCATCGACTGACGACCTGACGGCAGCGTCATCTATCCACATCACCGAGGCCGCCTTTCCCTCGGTGGGGAAGGGCAATGGCCCCGCCTGGAGCCTCCATGTCCGCCACCCACATCACGGGCGTCGACGAGCGGGTCGAGATCATCGTGGGCACCACCCTGCTCACGGTCTTCTCGGACGTCGTCAGCTTCGACGTCTCCCCCGAGTACGACGACATCTCCTACAAGCCCCTGGGTCGGTCGGGCACGGTCCGATCGCAGGACTTCGCCGGGTACACGGGTTCGGTCACCGTGGTCGACTCGACCCCGCTGATCGAGGCTGCCGTCACGCAGATCGAGGCGGCGATGGTCGCGCGCATCCCGCTGCCCGTCACCGTCATCCACACCCGGATCCACAAGCTCGGGCCAACGGTGTCTCACACCTACGTCGACTGCAAGCTGACCCCGAGTCGGCAGGTCCAGCGTGAGCAGGCCACCCAGGTCACGTTCGCCTTCACCTGCGGCAACCTGCGGCTGGTGTCCTGATGGCGACCAAGTACAGCTACAAGCTGCCCAGCGGGAAGAAGCTCGCCCTCTGTGAGCCGACCGTGGCGGACGTGCGGAAGATCGCGAACCTCGGACCCAAGGTCAACGAGGCGGACCGCGACGCCGTAGTGCTCTCGACCCTGGGGTGCGAGCTGGACGGCAAGGTGCTCTCCTACGAGGACCTCAAGGGCAACGCGCTGGACAGCCTGGTCACGGCCAAGGACTACGCGGCCATCCAGCGCATCATCGCCAAGCTCATCGCCCCCGACGAGGAGGAGATGGCGGCCGTGATGGGGTCCGTGCAGGTCGTCGCAAGCTGACCGACGACGACGACCTGCGCCCGTTCCGCGCTCTCGACCCCGAACACGACCTGTTCACCGAGATCGCCTTCGTCTGTCGGTACGCCCACCAACCCCTGTCGGAGGTGTGGGCGCTGCCCATCTCCGACTTCCGGTCCCTCCGCCGAGCCCTCGTGGATCTCGTCGCCGAGGAGAACCGCCGACGCTGAACACCTACGACACGGAGGGACCACATGGCTGGCACCCTCTACGACGTCGTGGCGCAGATCCGCGTCCAGAAGCCCGACATGGGGCCGGTCAAGCGGGAGCTGACCCTCCTCGACGCCTTCGCCGCCGCCAAGTCCCAGGGGATCAAGGGCAGCCTGTTGAGCGCGTTCTCCGGCTTCCTGCCGGGCGGGCCGATCGTGCAGGGCATCGCCCTCGTCGGGACGACCCTCGTCGGCGTCATCACGGGCCTGTCTACCGCTGCCGTGAAGTTCGGCGGCGAGGTGGAGCAGAACAGGAACCAGCTCGTCGGCCTGCTGAACAGCGTGGGCGGGTTCTCCCTGGAGGACTCGCTCTTCAACGCAGACGTCGTCCTCCAGCGCCTCACCGACCACGCAGCGCACGGCTCCGGTGCCGTGGCCGACTACATCAAGACCTGGGCCGACCTCGCCCAGGTCATGGACCAGACCGGAGCGTCCCTCGAAGACCTCGACAAGCTCACCCCTCTGGCCATCGCTGCGGCGAACGCCACGGGCATCGAACTTGGCTCGGCCGGTGAGCAGATCCGCCGGGCCATCCAGGAGTCCGCGAACAGCGAGACCCGGTTGGTCAACTCCGCCCTCGGGGCAGCTGGCGTTTCCAAGGACGACTTCAACAAGCTCTCCGACGACAAGCAGCTGGCGGTCCTCAAGGACGCCTTCACGAAGTTCGAGGGTGCCGCCGCGCTGGCGGGCCAGAGCTTCGACGCCCAGTGGTCGACGCTGCTCGACACCATGAAGCAGATCGCCACGGAGCTACTCGCCCCGACCTTCGACGTCCTCAAGGAAGTCCTGGGGGACGTGAACGAGGGCCTCGGCGGCGAGAACACCGACACCCTCAAGAGCGGTGCCCGGCTGGTGGGCGAGGCGCTGGCCCTGCTGGTGTCGCCGCTTCGGCTGGTCGGCGGCCTCTTCAGCACGGTCGGCGACTTCATGGCTCGCTTCCCGAACCTGACGGACGACCTCGCCAACGCATGGGCCTGGGTTGCCGACGCTTTCAACTCCCTCGGAACCCGACTGGCCGAAGTGTTCGGGCCGTTGTTCGGGTGGCTGGTCGCCTTCCGGTGGGAGGAGTTCCAGCAGAATTTCACCTACCTCGGGGAGCTCCTCTCGGGGACCGTCCGGGCCTTCGAGTCCGTGATCGTTGTCGCCCAGGGTGTGGGCGTGGCCCTCGCCGAGCTGGTCAAGCTGATCGCCGGGTGGGTGGGCTTCAACGGGTTCGGTGAGGCCGACTTCTCGAAGGTCGGGAAGTTCCTCGGCACAGAGCTGGACAAGGTCTGGACCTTCGAGCGCCGCCAGCGCGAGCAGGACGCCGACGCCTACCGGGAGCACGACGCCAAGGAGCGCGCCAAGGACCGGAAGAAGAAGTCCGAGGTGAAGGTCAAGGTCGAGGCCCAGATCAACTGGAACGACAACGAGTCCGTGGCGGTGACCATCGCCTCGGCCGTCGAACAGGCCCTGACCCAGCTCGCCGAGAACCCGCGCGAGTCGGCCTTCGCGCTGCAAGGGGCATAGCCATGGGGACCGGAGACGCGATCCGCAAGATCGCTCGCGACCCCCGCGACTGGTTCGCCTCGGGGCTGGTCCGCTCCGTCGACGACCACGACGACTGGGGCCTGGTCATCAGCGTCGAGTTGACCGACGGACGCACCGTCGAGGCTCGACCCTCCCACGTCGGGCTCGGCGACGGCTCGGGCATCTATGTGCCGTTCGAGGTCGACGACGAAGTCCTCCTCGTCTTCGATGCGGGCGAGGTGAACAACGCGGTCGTCCTGGCGAGCAAGCCAGTGAGCCGACCGCAGCGGCCCGAGTCCGAGTACGACAACGACCGCATCCGCATCACGCACCCCGAGGCCGTTGAGGTTCGAGGGGTCGGCGACGACGAGGTCCACGGCGTCGTCGTCCGCACCTTCCTGGACGATCTGTCGGACCACCTCCAGGACCTGATCGACATCGGGAACGAGGCGTCGGGCACGGCGTCCGCTTCGGGATCCGGGACGATTACCGGCTCGGCGAACCTCACCTCGGGTGCGGTCACGGGGTCCTCCGCGCTGAACGCGGGGACCGTCAGCACCATCAACACGCTCCGGTCGCTGCTCATCGACCTTGGCGCGACCGCGCAGGCGCTTCGCACCCTGGTCGAACAGAGCCGCAACGCGGAGGGCGGCACCGGCGGGGCTCCGCACTGCTCGCCGATCCTGCGAGCTACGGACGAGGGGTAGCCGACGATGGCCGTCTACTACCCGCGCTGCCTCGTGCTCATTCAGCCGGTCTTCGAGGACTTCGAGTCCCTTGGTCCGGAGGAGGGCACCTCCGGTAGCATCGAAGCCATCCCGCTGGCCGCCGAGTGGACGGCCTCGCCGCCGCACGAAGCGGACGAGGCGACGGTCCGCCTGTCGTGGCGGGAGCTTCCCCTCGACCCGAGGACCATCCGCTCCGCCCGCATCCTGATCTATGCAGCGGACGTCGAGGACCCGGCCGTCGACCTCTACGTGGGCAACGACGCCGTGGTCCGGTTCATCGGCTTCGTGGACGAGCCCTCCAGCACCCTCGGGGACGGTGGAGGGGAAGTCACCCTCCGGGCGCGCGACTACTCGGGGCGGCTCATGTCCACCCCGTGGATCGGCGAGTCCGTCGAGGTGGACCGACCGCTCTCCACGGTGGTGAGCGCGGTCATCAAGGCTTCCGGCGTCGCAGGGTACGCCGACGTAGCGACCTCGCTACCTGACGGGGACCCCAAGCTCTCCGACATCCTCGGCAAGACGAGGTGGACGCCTGGGGGCAAGAGCGCCTGGGACGTCATCAACGAGCTTGCTCGTGTCGCCGGCATGACGGCGGAGTTCCGGCTCGACACCCTGCTGCTGCAGAAGCCGGTGCGCGTGCAGGACCGGCCTGTCGCGACCTTCCTCTACGGCGAGAACGTCGCCTCCCTGGCCTTCCGTCGGAATCTCAATCCGGTCGCCCGCAAGGCGGTGAAGGTGCGAGCTTACGACGCTCGCGCGCGGCAGGTCCGCGAGGTCACCTTCCCGGACGACGGCAAGGCACCGGGCGGCACCATCAACCTGCTCCTGCCGCAGGGCGCGTGGAGCAAGGACGCGCTGACCGCCTGGGCCGAGGGGTACTACAACGCGCTCGGTCAGGAGGAGATGCGGGGCACCCTCGACACCGTCGTCATGCGCGACTCGGCTGAGGCCGACGCCTTCGACCTCCTGGGCTTGCGGACGGGCGACGTGCTGTCCGTCCGCCTTCGCACCGAGAAGGACGTCACCGTCCAGGGCATGACCCGAGGCGAGGTCGTCTCCTACCTGGAGAGCAGAGGGTTGAAGCGGTCCGTCGCGGAGGCTCTGGCCGATGCCTGGCTCGACGCCGAGACCCTCGCCACCGTCTACGCAGTGTCCCGAGCGACGCACCGCTGGGACCACGACGGTGGGTACGCGCTCTCCATTGACTTCCGCACCTTCCTCACCCCGAAGAGGTGACCCTTGGCTGCCTCAACGGAAGACCCGGTTGTCTTCACTCAGCTGGGTGGCGGGGAGGTGCGCCTCACCTTGCAGTCCACTGCGGTCGTACCCGAGCGGGGCGTCTCCGACGGGGTCTCGCAGCGCACCAACCGGGTCTGGCTCCCTGGTGCAAAGGAACCCGTCACGCAGGTGCTCGGGCCCTCGCAGGAACCGATGCGGCTCACCGGCGTGGTCCGTGACGAGTTGGTCGGGGATGGGGCTGCCAAGTTCTTCGACACTCGCATGAGGATCCTCGCGATCGAGGGCTACCCGGTGCGGCTCGAATGGGGCTCGCAGTGGGACAAGACGGGCATGGTCGAGTCCTACACCCCCGAGTGGGACGACTTCGGCTGCCTCCGCTGGACCGTCGAGTTCGCCGTCCACACCGCCCCCGACCCTGACGGCTCCTTCCAGTACGAGCGCCGGGTCCAGCAGACGCGCGCCGAGCTGGAAGCCCTGGTGGCCCAGGCCAAGCAGCGGGCCGTCGAGGCTCGGGTCTTGTCGTTCCTCCCCGTCCGTTGAGGTGACCCATGGCCACCATCGCAGACGTGCAGGCTGCCGTCGCCACGCAGATGGACGTGCTCGACAGCGCCCTGGACCAGCAGTCCGTGGCCTTGGTCGACGGGGTCCGGAACGGCGTGAAGGACATCCGCACCGCCCTGGACGGCATGGACGTCACGGCCGACGCGGGTGGCTTCGGCTCGATGCTCGCGAGCCGGAAGATCGACCGCCTCTTGTGGGAACGGGACACGCGGCTCGCCCTCGTGTCCATCTACGAGAGCACCGCCAACGTGCGCGAGGCCCTGGTCTCGCTGTCCCGTGGTCGTCGTCGCCAGACCCACACCGTCCGGCGTGGCGAGACCTTGCACACGCTGGCCGCCAAGTACCTGGGCTCCTGGTCCGAGTGGACCCGGATCGCCGACCTCAACGACATCGTTCCTGGCTCCGTGCTTGAGCCCGGCACCGTCATCGAGATCCCGGAGCGGGGGTAGCCAATGGACCTCGAAGACCTCGGCTTCCCTGTCCCAGGCGACGGGGTGCAGGCCGTTACGCCCATCGGGGACGTTCCGACGGTGGTCGGGGAGGAATCCCTCCGGCGCTGGATCCTGCGGGTCATAGCCACCGAGCCGGGGACGCTCCTCCACCGCCCCGACTTCGGGGTGGGGGTCGAGTCCTACGTGGACCAGCCCATCCTTACGGCCGCCACGCAACTGGCCAACGAGATCAAGCGGCAGGTGCGCCGGGACCGTCGCGTCCGCGACGTGAAGGTGCTCGCCGGTCAGTCCGCGACCGAACCTCGCCGGCTCGAAGTCGGTGTGGAGGTCACCACCGTGGACGGCAGTACCGTCGGCGTCACGACCTCGATCGCCGTCGGCGTCTGATCACTCTGGTCTCCCCTTCGGGGCTTGAGGCCGCTCAACCACTACCGACCGGGGTGCGAGGATGGCTGTCTCCATCCCGACGTTTGCCCAGCTCTACGAGGCTGGGAAGGCCGAGGTACAGGCTCGTTCCGCTAGGTTGCGGGACTTCCAGCCTGGGTCGGTCCTCGACGCGATCACGGGCGGTGTCGTCGTCCTCGCGGACCAGGTGATCCGCTACGCGGTCCGGCGCTTCGACGCGCTCTACCTGGACCGGGCGCAGGGCGACGACCTGGATGCGCTCATCGAGGACCGCTTCGAGCTCGTCCGGCACGCGGCGCAGTCGAGCACGGTGCTTCTGGACCTCGCCCGCAACGGCTTCGTCAACGACATCGACATCCCGGCGGGGACCATCATCGAAGCCACGCTCGCGAGCGGAGCCGTACTCGAGTTCGAGGTCGTCACCTCCGTGTTCCTCGCGAGCGCCGAGGGCGGCCCCTGGGCCGACGGCCTCCTGGTCTCCTCGGTGGAGACCGGCAGGGACACGAATGTCCCGCAGGTGGGCACCACCTGGGCCTTGCAGAACATCACCGGGACGAGCCTCGAAGCGGTGGACGACGTCACCCTCACGTCCGACGAGGACGCAGCGGGCGGACGAGATGACGAGACCGACGACGCCTACCGAACGAGGGCCAAGCTCTTCTACACGACGCTCGTGCGGGGCACGGCCGCCGCCCTCCGCACGGGTGCGTTGTCCGTCGCCAACGTCGCCTATGCGACGGTCTCCGAGGTCCTCGGGGTCAGCGACCTCGAAACCTACGTGTACGTGGCCGATGCCTCGGGCTCGTCGAACAGCACGCTCGTCGATGCGGTCACCGTCGAGATCGAGAACTGGCGAGCCGTGGGTCGCCCCGTGTTCATCGTCGGGGCCTCCATCGAGTACGTCGACCTGACCATCACCGCGAAGGTGAGGAGGGGGGCTGACCTCTCCGGGCTGACTGCCGACATCCGGTCCGCCGCGGTCGCCTACTTCGACGTCACGGACCCGGGAGCCACGGCCTACCTGTCGGACGTCGAGCACGAGGTCCACGGCCTCTCCGAGGACATCCGATCCGCTGACGTCACCTTCGACGACGACGTGGACCTTCGGGAACTGGCACCGAGCTCGGCCTCGAACTCGCTGCGCGTGCTCGCCGGCAGCATCACCGTGAACCTGACCGAGGTGGCCTGATGGCACGGACCACCGGGGAGGTACTCGACGCGCTCCGGTCGATCGTGCCCCCTGCGTACCACGGTGACGACGAGGCCTCGGTGCTCGGCTCCGTGGCCAAGGTCTTCTCGCTCGTCGAGACCACCATCGACGCCCTGTACGACGCCGGTCTGTGGGGCGGGGCGACCGGGGAGTGGCTCGACCTGCACGCTCTCGGCTGGGACGTCCGCCGGTCCGACGGCGAGTCCGACGGCTCCCTCCGGTCCCGACTCCGCGACTACCCCGAGCAGGTGGTTCCGGCGGCCATCATCGCTGCGGTCGACCCGCTGATCAACGACGTGGACCCGCTCGCCGACGACGCGCGCCTGATGGAGCACTGGAAGGACGGCGCGTTCTTCGACCAGGCCTACTGCGACCAGGAGAACGCCCGCATCGGCAGCGTCAACGTCGCGTTCTCCGTGATCGTCCCCGACGTCTTCGGGGACCCGACCGACGACCGCTACGCCGCGATGGTCTGGGCCGTCGAGGCCATCCGACCCCACGGGGCTCGGTGGTTCCTGGTCATCGACAACGAGCCCCCAGCGGCACCGTGATTCAAGGACGAACTCGATGACGAAGATCCGCCTGTTCAACGACAACGAGCGCATCACCAACGAGGCCCTCAACGCCCTCCAGGTTGCCGCCCTCGCGAACGCCGTGGACGCGATGGGTGCCGCGCCTCCCGACGGGGGCATCCTCTTCGGATGCCAGGTCGAGACCGACCTGGGAGCACCCTCCGTGAGTGTGGGCGAGGGGAGCGTGCTGATCGCAACGGGCGTGCTCGACGAGCCGAACCTCTACGAGGTGGCCGAGTGCCCGGGGCACACCTTCACGTTGCCCACCCCACCAACGGCTGGCAACGCGCGCATCGACGTCGCCTACCTGGAGCTGTCGGGCACCCACGTCGAGGACTCCTCGACTGCCGTTTACGTCCGCGACCCGGTGACGGGCGTGGTCACGCCGACCCCGCTCAACATTCGGCAGACCCGCGTCACCGACGCTGGCGTAGAGGTCGGGACTCCGGCGACGACGACCTCCTTCGCCCCGGTCGGGGGCGGTGCGCACACGGCCGTCCTCCAGGCTCCTTCTCTCGCCGTCACCCAGGTCCCCGTCGCCTACCTGTTCTGGCGGGGCTCGACGCTCGAAGCGGTGCTCGACGCGCGCACGCTGATCGGGGCAGGAGGACGCGGGTCGCCACGCATCCGCCTCGTCCGCGAGGGTGGGACCGGCACCCCCTACGAGGACGGCATGGCCGTCTCCGACACCGTCTGGAAGTCCGAGCCATCGCGCTGGATCGTCTACGGCACCGACAACGGCACGTCGGCGACCTCGACCGTGCGCCTGGGCAGCACGGACACCAACGGCATCCCGACCCGCGTGTTCCGCATCATCGACGGCTACGGCGCGTCGCGGGTGCTTCCGCCCGGTGAGCAGATCAGCTTGGCCGTCAGCGGCTCCGGGAGCACCTCGTACCTAGCCCTCTCCCACGTCACCGGCGCGCCCTACCAGTGGACGTTCGGCACCAGCTCGGTCGTCACCTCCGACCAGTACTTGGTGCTGTCGGAGATGTACTTCAACGGCTCGGGCAACGTGTCGAACCAGCTCTGGCTGCGGAAAAACCTGTCCCAGATGGCCTCGCCGCCGATGGACGAGGACGTCCTCCGCATCTACCCGCAGGTTGAGGTCGTCGACTACAACGTGACCGCGGTGCACGTCCGTGTCCGAGCCATGTTGGCGGACGGGTCCGATGCACCGCTGGGCCTGCGGCAGCAGGGCATCTGGTGGCGCGTCCGGTTCCGCTACGGGAACGACTACGACGAGATCACCACCGACGGGTACGTCGAGGTTCGGTTCACCACCGGCCTCGGCACGTCGCACAATACGACACTGCCCGGCTCACTCCTCGGCAGCACCAACGGGGGCCTCGGGTACGTCGTCCAGGACACCTCGGACTCCGACGCCAACTACTGCCAGTTCTATTTCCGCAACTCGGACCCCTCGCTCGCTCGCCGCGTGCTGCTGGAGATCGAGGCGGTCCTCCCTCTCCAGGCGCACACGTCGGACTCGACCTACTACGACGCCGACAACACCCCGGCGTCGTACGGCCTGTTCCGGTACGTGCCCGGCGGAAAGGGCGTCGCGATGATCTACGTGGCCACCTGACCTAGCCCGGCCCCCTCGGCCGCCGACCACCACCCTGAGCCCCCGCTTCCCTCGCCCCTACGGGCGCGGCGAGGCGGGGGCTCATTTTTCGTTGGAGCACCCGTGGACGTCTCCCAGATTGACCCCAGGAACCCCGAGCACGAGGCGCTGATCGACGCAGCGTTCGGGTTGGAGAAGGCGATCCCGTTCGGCTCGGTGCGTCCCCACCACACGTTGTTCGAGTCGCAGATCCGCGACACCTACGGCGACTGGGACGTGCTCGGGTCGGTGCCCTTTCCCTGGTCCTCGTTCTCGTCGCCGGCGGAGCGCGCCAAGGCGACGTCTGACGTCGAGTTGCTCCTCAATCGGCTGTACCGCGAGGACGCTGACATCGTCCGACTGAGCTTGGCCGGTGTGCGCCAGTCGGAGATCGGCCGTCGGTTCGGCATCACGCAAATGTCCGTCTGTTACAAGATCCGGCGGGCCATGCGGCTCATGCGCCTCGCCGCGCGCATGCCGGACCTCACGCCAGAGGAGCTTGTCCCCGAGCTTGCCGCTGCGGTCTGGAAGGCGGAGAGGCATCTACTGGCGGATCGGATCGCCGCCATCGCAGTGGCCATGGCGGACACCTACTGGGTGCCTAACCAGGGCGCGGTCTCTGCAGCCTCGGGGACGTCGCAGCAGACCCTGTCCGCCTGGTGTCGCAGGGTCCGCGATGTCCTTCCTCCCGACCACCCGTTCGTGGTCGTGGAGGGGTTCGGGCATCGTATGCTGCTGCGCCGGGCCGCCGATCGCGCACCCCAGGCCATCCACCGAGGGCCCGACGACGGCATCGGTGCGGACGTGGCCCGACGGCTCGGCGTCTACATGCCTATGAGGCCGCGTGGTTGACTGCTTGCTGCACCCGACGCCCGACTTCTGGCGGACCCGACCGACGTAGGTCGTTCCGAGGCTTCGATGGGGTCTGCAAGGGCGCGACGCTTTCCAGGGGCCGTTGGGCCGGGTGAGCTACAGGGACGCCTCCAGCGAGTCCTAGAGAGGCGCTCTGGGATCGCTACAGATGAGGCCAGTGTGTGGCGCGCGTGGTGGCTTGGAGAGGATGGATGCGTCGCGCCACAGGATCTTCTGTAGCGGCCTAGAACGAGAGGCAGGAGATCCTGTGCAGCAGCCTACAGATCTGGATCTGGAGGCGCGTGTAGCGAAATAATAGTTGACGCCATGCGACGCCGTGGCTACCCTCCCAGCACCTCAACAAGGGAGGGCCAGATGGCCAACGAGACGAAGCCGAAGCGCGACAAGGCAGAGAAGTTCCGTGAGCTGGCGACCACCCGCGTTCGCAACGCGATCAAGGACCTTCAGCTCATCGGAAACCTCGCGAACACGACCAACTACGAGTACACCGAGGACCAGGTTCGGAAGATTTTCCGGGCTCTCAACGCGGAGATGAAGGCGCTCAAGGCTCGCTTCGAGTCTGGCGGCGAAGTCGTCCAGGACCAGTTTGACCTCTGATTCGGACGAACCTGGGGGAGCCATGAGCGCACGCATCCATCCAAACGCGATCAACCTCATCGCCGGCCACTTCGGCACCCACGAGGCAGGGCTGCCCGAGTGGGTGAAGAACGCGCGGGAGGCCTACATCCGGGCGGGAGTCAGCCACCGTCACGAGCGGGTGATCATCATCAACCTGCTCGGGTCCGGCCGAAAGGGCGGATCCACTGGGATTGAGTGCATCGACTTCGTCGGCATTTCCGCCGAGGACATCGAGGCGAACTTCCTGGAGTGGGCCAACCCCGATGCTGCCACACAGAATGCGGCGGACGCGTCGGCCTTCGAGGGCGGTCAGGGGAACGGAGGGAAGGCGTACGGACGTCAGCTCTTCGGCGAGTTCCGCTTCATGAGTGTGAAGGACCGCCAGCTCTCCGTCGTCGGCTTCACGGACGCGGAGAAGTTCAACCTCGATTTCCTCAACGGGTCGAAGGGGATCTGGGCCGAGGACAGGAAGGCGATCTCGGGGGGAGTGCGCGCCCACGCCAACAAGATCCTTGCGGAAGCGGGCCGTCCCGCTGGCTCGAACATCACGATCGTGCGCGGAACAGATCCCCTGCGCAGCGAGCAGCTGTCGGTCGGCAAGGTCGAGGCAATGCTCCAGCGCTCGCCGCAGGCGCGCGAAGCGCTGCGGAGTTGCGAGGTGCACATCTACGTCAAGGGGCGACCGACGCGCATCGTGGAACTCCAGCGCCCGCCAGCACACCCAGACTTCCCGGAGAGCATCAAGGTGCCGATCCCCGAAGTGCTTGAGTGGGAGGAGTCGCGCGTTCCTACTGTCCGACCGGGGTTCCCTGCGGGTGAGCTGACCATCAACGTCGCGGCGTCTCGCCTGCGCGCAGGGCAGTGGCACGGGCAGAGCACGTTCATCGTTCGTGCTCGCGGCGTGAAGTCCATCGGCGAGATCCCCACGGAGGAGCTGGACCTGCCCAACCCTCAGCTGCGAGATCACGTCTACGGCGAGGTGCTGCTTCCGCTGCTCACCGACCCGAAGGACTCGTACGAGATCCAGTCGCGCCAGCGCCTCAAGATCGGGCCGCTCTCGTCGGCGTTGAAGCAGTTCGTCTCCGGGAAGGTCGCTGAGATCCTCGCCGAGTTCGACCAGAAGGTGACCGACAAGACCAAGGTCAAGAAGAAGCGCAAGTTGGAATCGCTCCACGAGCAGTTCGCGAAGTGGATCGAGACCAAGCTCGCGGGCTTCGATGGACTCGCGGACGAGGGCGAAGGAGAGGGAACAGGCAAGCGCTCGAAGGAGCGGAAGGAGCCGAAGGAGCACAAGGACGTTGCAAGCCTCCGCATCAACCGCCGGGAACTGCTGGTGTGCATGGGCACGACGTACCGTCTTCGAGCGGTAGGCGAGGACGCGGATGGGAAGCCAGTGCCGGCGGGCCACGTGGAGTGGTCGTCCTCGGACCCGAAGGTCTGTGCGGTGGACGCCAACACCGGGGACCTCAAGCCGGTGTCGGCCGGTTCCTGCTCCGTGTCCTGCGCTTCCCCGTCGACAGGGCTCGTTGCCCTGCCTGTGAAGATCGAGGTTGAGCGCGCCGCCTCCATCCGCTTGTTGAATGACGAGCCCGTCAAGGTGAGCCCAAACCGGCGGACGCGGGTGCAGGCCGAGGTGGTTCTCGTCGGGGGACGAGTCGTGAAGGACCCGGTCCTGAACTGGGAGGCGCAAGACTCGAACATCGCCCAGGTGACGCAGGACGGCGTGGTCGTGGGTCAGGCGCCGGGCGAGACCATTGTCCGTGCCTCCGCGACGGACGTCGAGTCCGACCCGTTGCAGATCGAAGTGAGGAAGGGGACGCACGGCGAGCCGGACCGGCAGTCTTCGGCTCGTCCGCGGATTCTGCTGTCGGGCGTGCACAAGGACCCGACCACAGACATGGACGTCATCCTTGAAGTGTCCGACCCGCCCGTCTTTCAGCGGCCGGGGCTCCACGACAGCCGCACGAACACTTGGTGGATCAATCTCCAGTCGCCGCTGGCGAAGGCGATGTACACGCATGGACCCGAGTCGATTCAGTGGCGGAACTACCACTTCCAGCGGTTCATCGACGTGTATGTGCGTCTGGAGATCTACCGGGAGTACCAGGACCGCCAGGATCTCGCTGCGGACACGATCGTTTACCAGTACGACGACCTCATGGCTCGCATCTACCGTGATGCCGCAGACGAGATCCTCGGCTTGGTCAGCGACGACAAGTACGAGATCGAGGGCGAGGCATGAGCGCCACCAAGATTGACAAGATGGTGATCGCAGCCGTCCGCCTCGCCGAGGAAGGCAAGGACCCGTTCTCCGCTGAGGATCTCGTCGTGAAGGCGTTCGAGCTGTACCCGGCGGACTTCTGCCTGCCCGGCTACCCGTCGTACCCGAACAGCAACGCCATCTACACGAAGATCATGGGCAAGAGCTCTCCGCTCGTGTCCAAGGGCTTCCTGCAGAAGAGCGGAACTCAGCGTTTCAGGGCGACATCGGCGGCGAAGGCCCGTGCGCGGGAACTCGGAGAGGTCGAAGGAGCGACCCACACGGTCACGGGCCGCCAAGAAGCAGTCGAGTTGGCCAACCTCTTCACGTCGGCGGCGTGGCAGCTGTACCGGGAGGGACGGCAGGTGGACATCACGTTCTATCAAGCGTGCCGGTTCTTCAACGTGCCCGCTCGCGCCTCGCAGTGGCAGGCGATCGCCGGGCGGCTCGCCGAGGTGGGCAACCTCGTCGACCGTGCTGTGAAGCTCGGCGAGGACGGCGAGGATCTGCACCTTCCGGTGCGCGGGCGAGACAGCGTGTTCAAGGCAGCTGAGCTCCGCGAACTGGGCCCGTTCCGAGACCTGCTCCTGGCGCGCTTCGACGGCGAATTGAAGGAGTGGCGAGCTCGTCTGGACCGCTCGTAGTAAAGACGGGGGCGTAACCCTAGCCCCCGTCTTGAGATGCCAGGAACCCTGCGGCCCTTCTTCGGGTACTACGGCGGAAAGTGGAGGGACACCCTCCGTCTTTACCCGGAGCCCACGCACGACGTGATCGTCGAGCCCTTCGCGGGCTCGGCGGGCTACTCGCTTCGCTACCACGACCGGGACGTCATCCTCGTTGAGAAGGACCCGACCCTCGTCGGGATCTGGCGCTACCTGATCGAAGTGGCGACGGCCGACGACATCAGGACGCTGCCCGACCTAAAGGAGGGCCAGACCGTCGACGACCTGGACGTGCCGCAGGCTGCCCGTGACCTCATCGGGTTCTGGCTGAACCGAGGCGTCAGCCGTCCTCGGAAGCGTCCGTCGAAGTGGATGCGGGACGGCATCCGCCCCGGGTCGTTCTGGGGCGACCGGGTCCGCGAGACGATCGCGAGCCAGCTGGAGCACATCAAGCACTGGAAGGTCTACAACAAGGGCTATGACGCCTGCCCCTACGAGGGAGAGGCGACGTGGTTCATCGACCCTCCCTACGAGGTGAAGGGTCGCTTCTACCTCCACGGGTCCGGCGGCATCGACTACTCCCATCTCGGGAGCTGGTGTAAGGTTCGCCAGGGGCAGGTGATCGTCTGCGAGAACGAGGGCGCGACCTGGCTCGACTTCCAGCCTCTGGAGGCGACGAAGACCACCCGACGAGGCCAGCGGTCTGCCGAGGTTGCGTGGCTCAACGAGACCAGCAGTCTCGGCGACAGCAGCGGGTAGTCGAAGCCCCGTTCGAGTACCCGCCACGCTGGACCGGAGGTTGAACCCTGCCTGCCCGACGGCCTTCTACTTCCGGCACAAGTAGGGCTGAGCCGGCGATCGGCGCGCGCGCAGCGCGGGGGTCGCCCTATCGTGGTTCGAAGCACCGAGGGCGACGTCGCCGCGAGGACGTAGGTAGCTACGTGATCACGCTTTCTCGCGGGAACTCGGCGAGAACTTGGCCCAAACGCAGGTGCGCCCCCACCGACCGGAAGGTCGATTAGGGCGCTGGTGTCCGTTTCGCCGTGGCTCCACGAGTGGCCGCGTGGTCGGAGTTCCGACTTGGATTCGTCGCGCGAGTGGTGCTGGCGGAGAACGGGGGCCGCGATTCTCCTGGGCGCAGGTGCTGGCGCGGGGTGTCGCCCTGGGGCACGCGGCACATGTTCGACGAGCATCTGTGTCCGCTGGGTCGGCGACCAGTGCTCCGTCGCCGATGCAGCATTACCCTCGCCGGGGTTCCTTAGTTCGGCGAGGGGTGGCAATGAGTTCCGTCTTCGGTTTTGCTGGCTTGGCCTTGGTGGCGTTGGCTGCTGTCTTCTCGGAAGACCAGCTCAAGGCCCACCGAGCTTTCTGTAAGTCAGCATCGGAGAAGCTTGCTACGTCAGCCAATGCCGACGTCCGGTCGGCCATCCGACGCTTCTTTGGTGCAGTCCTCGAATTCATGGGCGGTGGCGAGCATAGGCGTCGCCGAACCTTGAGTGTAGGGGTCTGGTTGGGGCTAGTGCTGCTGTACTTGGTCGTGAACCAGGGGAGCCTCTACCTCGGGTTGCCGGACTTCAGCGACGCACAACCCGCCCTCCGTGATCTTTACGATGGGGTTCCCATCGAGGCTGTTGGCGACCCCGAGTTGCGGGACCTGTTGCCGCCGGAGTCGAACGTCGTGGGCATGTCCGAGTACATTCCATTGACCACCTCCCTTGTCGGAACACTTGTGTCGCTGCCGGCGTGGCTGTTCAACGTGGTCCTGTACGCGCTCGCTGCTGTGGTGCCAGCGTTCACGTTCTCGCGCTCCGCAACGTGGGCCCGGGGCATCCTGGACGGCACGGAGCGAACTGTGACGGGCTCCATATTCACCGCCATCACCGTGGGGATCGTTGCAGTCCCGCTCTGGCTCGTGAACATGCTCGCCCTCCTTGGCGGGCTGGCGTTCGTGCTCGCGCTCGGTGCCATCGAGCTGATCTGGAACGGGGGCGGCCTGGCTGTCGCAATCCTCGTAGGCGTCGCTGGGGTGGGGGCGTTTATGGCGGGGGTCATCATTGCCGCGACGGGTGCCACGGCTGGACTTCTCGGTTCGTCTCCCTCGGTGATCGCTCTCGCAAGCGTCTTCCCGGTCCTGGTTCTGGTGCTGGCGTGCGCTGCCGACGCAATTGCTGGCTTCTACCCTCCGGCAGGCCGAGCGACGGCAGTCGTCCTCGCTCGTATGGGAGAGAGCAGCGCAGGCCCCCTGCCGTTGCTCGCCGCTATCTCCGGGCTCATCGCATTCTTGGCGGCCGTGGTGTAGGGAGGAACTCGGCCCAAGTGCAAGTAGTCCCGGTAGTTTGCGCATCGTTTCTATTTGGGGCGACCGGGTTCGCGGGACGATCGCGCGGCAGCTGAAGCACATCAAGCACTGGAAGGTCTCAAACAAGGGTTACGACGCCTGCCCCTACGAGGGCGAGGCGACGTGGTGCATCGACCTTCCGTACGAGGTGAAGGGTCGCGTCTACCTCCACGGGTCCACCGGCATCGACTACTCCCACCTCGGGAACTGGTGTAGGTTTCGCCAAGGGCAGGTGATCGTCTGCGAGAACGTGGGCGCGA
Organism: uncultured Enterobacteriaceae bacterium; assembly: GCA_964396405.1. Taxonomy (GTDB): domain Bacteria; phylum Myxococcota_A; class UBA796; order UBA796; genus JACKEO01. The sequence goes on along the minus strand of CAYNFK010000008.1, from coordinate 9,804 downwards.
CGTGGCTCGACTTCTTGCCCCTGAAGGACACGAACCAACCCGACGAGGGCAGCGCTCAGCCGAGGTGGCATGGATTCGTCCTGTGCCCGGCGCGGCAGACGAGTCGGAGGGCTGACGCTCGCGTCAGCCCGGTAGCAACTCGGTGAACCCCTGGACGAGATCAACCTTGTGGTCGAGGCCCATCACCACGCGCCCGTTCTCCGCGCCGAGCGTCTTCTTGATGGCCTTGGCGATCCGCGCGTGGAGTTGCTGGCGCTTCTGGCGCTCGTCGGCCCCGGTCTGCTCGTCGAGGGCCTGCTCGTACAGCGCGTAGAGGGTGGGCTCCCCCTTCACGCGGTGCATCGCCCGAAGGGTGACGTCTGGGGGGAAGGTGCCCGTCTGCCCGTAGGCGGTGCGGGCGTTGCGGATGATCTCGTCCAGCAGCTCATGGATGGCCCCGGTCCTCATCTCTAGGAACTCGCGGAGTGCCCGCTCGCCCAGGTCGGAAAAGGAGCTGCCGTTCGCGGAGCACCACGCGTCTGCGGCGTCGGCAACTTCCTGGCTGAGGCGGATGGTACGGGCGACGGACGATGGCTTCGACATAGGACCTCCAAGTGAGCGATGCGCTCTCATTAGGTGTATTCGATCTATAGAGGATGCGTCAAGTGTCGAGGCCCCGCCCGAGTACCCGTCCGGGCAGACCGCAGCTTGAACCGTCTGTGCCGGGCGCCCTTCCACCATCGGCACAAGTAGGGCTGAGCCGGCGATCAGCGCGCGCAGCGCGGTGGTCGCCCGAGGCTTACCTGGCGCACCTGCACGGGACGCTGCCGCGATGAGGGCGGTGCGTGCCGGTGTGGTGCCCGCCCACTCATCGCAGCCGGCCCGATGATCGATCGTGCCCGAACAGAGATCGTTGAGGGGCGAACAGCGGTCGTTTGGGGGCGAACAGAGATCGTTTGGGGGCGAACAGCGGTCGTTTGGGGGCGAACAGTGTCCGTTTGAGGGCGAACCGTGATCGATCAGGGGCGTACAAAGATCGTTGAGGGGCATACAGGCGATTTGGGGCGGGAGTGTCCCCGTAGCTGTGTAGACCCCCGGTAGCGCCCGAACCGGGCCGCCCGACGCGCCCGACCGAGGCTGCGCGCGTGCCATGGCGCGGGCTCAGGTGGGGCCGCACGGAAACAAGCTGGCCTGGTGGACGCCAAAACAAAAACGTTGCACATCAGTCTCGTTGTAAAACGGAGTTGATGTGGCTTCACTCGTCATCGGTAACCCCGCCCGCGGGGACGACTTCTTCGATCGTGTGCTCGAGCAGGGCCGGATGTGGCGTGCGCTCGAGCACAACCACGTCCTGCTGCTCTCGGCGCGCCGCGTCGGGAAGACCTCCCTCATGTACAAGCTCCGAGACACCGCTGCAGAGCACCGGTACCACGCCACCCTCGTGAGCATGGCGCCGGCGCAGTCGGAGCTGGAGTTCGTCCGTCGCCTGTACACTGCAGTGGTCGAGGTCGATGGCTCGTTCCTGCAGCGCCTCGCCGACAGTCCCGTCGGAAAAGGCCTCGCGCGGTTCCTCCCCAAGTCGGTGGACGCGGCGGGCTTCGGCGTGGAGTTCCAGGACGGCGCGGAGCAGGCATGGACCGATCTCGGCCGGGCGCTCGCAACCATGCTCGCGACCTCGGACCGGCGCTGGCTGCTGCTGGTCGACGAGGTCCCCGTCTTCGTCCTCAAGCTCCTGCGGGGAGATGACGGCCGGGAGCGCGCTGTGGCCTTCCTGGATTGGTTCCGAGACCTGCGGCAGCACACCACCAACGTGCGGTGGGTGCTCGCCGGCTCGGTCGGCCTCGACACGCTCGCCGAGCGCCACCGGTTCACGGCCTCGATCAACGACCTGCAGATCGAGCACCTGGGCGCCTTCTCGCTCGACTCCGCCGACAGGTTCGTGGACGCCGTGGCCCGATCCGAGGGGTTGGTGCTGAAACCCGAAGTGCGGCAGCACCTCGTAGCCCGCGTGGGCTGGCCGCTTCCGTTCTTCGTGAACCTGATGGTCAGCATGCTGCTCGAACTGCGCGACGAGGGCGTGCCCTCGGACCGCGCCGCGGTCGAACGCGCTTTCGAGCGGCTCACCAACTTCGACAAGCGCAGCTACTTCGATCACTGGCGTCAGCGCCTGTACGAGCAGCTCGACGCTCGGGAAGCTGCGTGTGCCCACCTGCTCCTCGACGCCATGTGCGCCGACGACCGCGGGGCCACCGACGACACGCTGCGGCAGGTCTTCGCCTCTTCTGGAGGGGCGGCGGACGAGCGAGCGCTCCGCTTCCTGCTCGGGCTGCTCCACACCGACGGTTACGCGGTGGAGCAGGATGGGCGCTGGCTGTTCCGCTCGCCGCTGCTGCGGGAGTTCTGGCGGCTCCACGCCCGAGGGAGGGCCGCGTGATCGACCCGAAGGACCCGCCGCTGCGGGGGATCGCGCTGCACAACCCCCAGCTTCTCTCCAAGGAGGAGCTAGAGCGGGACTTCGTCGCGCGCGGTGCCGAGCTGGCGAGGCTGGTCGACAGCCTCCGGAAGCGAGCGCAGCTCACGCCCCAGCACCACCTGGTCCTCGGTCACCGCGGGATGGGCAAGACCACGCTGCTGCACCGACTGGCGCACGTGATCACCGACGATGCTGCGCTCTCGGCCGCCTACCTGCCGCTCCTCTTTCCCGAGGAGCAGTACAACGTCGCGCGGTTGTCGGACGTGTGGTTGAACTGCCTCGATGCCCTGTCGGACCGGCTGGACTTGATGGGCGACGTGGCGGGCTCCGAGGAGGTCGACCGGGCGGTGGACGACCTCCACGGGCTGTCGGACGACGCCGTCATCGAGCAACGGGCGCTCCACGAGCTCACCTCGCGGGCGCGGGCGCTGGGCCTGCGGCTGGTGCTGCTGATCGACAACGTCGATCTCGTGCTCGACCGCATCGGGGCGGAGCGCCAGTGGGCGTTCCGGGACGTGCTCGAGGGCTCGTCGGAGCTTGTGGTGGTGGGCGCGAGCGCGGCGGCCGTCGAGAGCGCGTACGACTACGGCGCGGCGTTTTACGACTTCTTCCGGGTGCACTTGCTCGGACCGCTCAGCTCCGCCGAGGTTCGCGACGTGCTGCTCGCGCTCGCGAAGCGCCACGGCAACGAGCAGGTGGAGCGCATCGTGTTGGAGCAGGGCGGGCGCTTGGAGGCGCTGCGCGTGCTGGCGGGAGGCAACCCGCGGACGATCGTCACGCTGTACTCCGTCTTCGCCGCAGGACCCGACGGCGACGTTCGGGGCGACCTGGAGGTGCTGCTGGACCGGCACACGCCGCTGTACAAGGCCCGGTTCGAGGCCCTGCCGGCCCAGGCGCAGCAGGTGGTGGACGCGCTCTGCCTCCTGTGGGACCCCGCTACGGCCCGTCAGATCGCGGACCACGCCCGGATCGACGTCAACGCTGTCAGCAGCCAGCTCAACCGGCTCCAGAAGGAGGGCGTCGTGGAGAAGGCCCGCTCCGGGGAGCGCGGCGATGGACCGGCGAAGGGCCGAACCGCCTTCCAGGTGACCGAGCGGTTCTTCAACATCTGGTACATGATGCGTGCCAGCCGACGGGTCCGGCGCAAGCTCGCGTGGTTCGTGTCCTGCCTCGAGCTGCTGTACGGGCCGGAGGAGGTGCTCGGCCAAGCGCGCCGTCTCTTCGAGGCCGGTGGCGCCGTACGGGACGCCGAGGCGGTCGCCGAGCTGGCCTTGGCGCTCTCTGACGCGGTTCGTGATGAGGGCGCGAGGCTCGCGCTGGTCCATCGTGCGCTCGAAGCGGCGGAGGCGAGCGGGCGGCCGTTGTGCGAGGACGGGGACGATCAGGTCGCAGCGGCGGAGGCGGTCCGGGCGGTTCGGCGCGAGCGTTCGGAGAGGTTCTGGGCGTGGGTGGAGACGGTGCCGGAGGGTGATCGGAGCAGGCTGCACGCGCCCGACGGAAGCGTCTTCATTTCTTGGGGGGTGAGGTCTGATCGGATGGCGAGCGGGAATCCAGCGAACAAGGATTTTGACAATCTGGTCGGCGAGCTCGAGTCTCTCATCCTCGATGCCCAGCTCCTGGCGCTCCTGAGGCCGCTGGTTCGGGATGGTGCCGACGCAACCGACCCGGACGTTCGCGGCCGTGTTCGGGTCCTGCTCGGGGAAGAGGCCGAGTTTCAGTTGGGGCTACAAGCCGCAGGCGTGGTCGAAGCGCTCGTGACGCTATTTCAGCTAGCAGGCGGCTCAACTGAGGACGTACCGACGCTCGACCTGGAGGACCCAGGTGTGGTGGAGGCATGGTCGCGCGAGACGTCCGGGATGGGGCTGGCGGTGTTGGCCCTCGCGAAGGTTCGGCAGGGGCGGATGGAGGCATCCATCCAGGACCTCGTGGAGGTACTTCGGATGGACGCGATGGAGCGCAGCGTGATGTTCCTCGTCAATCTTGCCACCCGTCGGCTCGTAGGCCACGGGCTGGCGCGCCGCCTCGGGGAGGTCTTCGACCAGGAAGGGCTCTCCGAACGCCACCGCCCCCTTCGAGAGGCGCTTCGAGCCGCGGCCGCGGGCGACCCTTCGGTGTTCGACGGTCTCGCCCCGGAGGTTGCCGAGGCCGCGAGGACGGTGTTCGAGTCGTTCCAGGTGCCGAAGCGCCCGGAACTGGGCAAGGCCAGCGCCCCATAGGCAACCCGCCGCCACATCGCTTACGATGGCCTCCGCGGAGGTCGGATGCTCGCCTGGATGCTCGCCGCTCACTTGGCCCACGCCGACGCCCTGTCGGTGCAGGCGGTTCGGGTGGTTCCCCACGGGCAGGAGGTGCCGCGGCTGTCGGTCACGGCGCACGAGTCGGGCTCGCTGCGGGTGACGGTGGTGTGCGGGGATCGCACGTGGCGGGTCACGCGCGACGTGGGTCCGCGCAGTGTCGTCGACGTGAAGCTCGACGGTCTCGCGATGGGCACCTACGCCTGTGAGGCCACGCTCTCGTTCCTGTCGGCCGACGGGGCCGAGGGCGACCAGACGATGAGCTTCGAGGTGGCGAGCCTCGATGTGGTGCAGCTCTCGTCCACGCTGGACGACATCGACCTCGTGGCCGGCAAGGCGCTGGTGCGGTCGAGCCGTCCGGTCGATCAGGCCCGCGTCACCGTGTTCGGCGCGCGCAACGTGCAGCTCGACCAGACGATGGGGGAGGTGGTGGGCAACGAGATCCGCTTCGCGTTCAACCCCCAGGGCCGCGAGGTGGTGAAGATGGTGGTGGAGGCCCAGGACGCGCACGGGTTCGCGTCCGAGCTGGAGCTGCTGCCGTGGTCGTACGCCATCCCGCATGAGGATCTTGTGTTCGCATCCGGCAGCCACGAGATCCAGGAAGCGGAGCTGCCGAAGCTCCACACGGCGTGGGCCGAGGTGGTGCGCGCCGTCGATCTGTACGGCAGCGTCGTGAAGATCCAGCTCTACGTGGCCGGCTACACCGACACGGTGGGCGACGCGGGCTCGAACCAGGGGCTCTCGGAGCGCAGGGCCAAGGCCATCGCGCAGTGGTTCGCGGGCCAGGGCTTCCCGGGCACGATCCACTACCAGGGCTTCGGTGAGTCGGTGCTCGCTGTGGGCACCGGGGATGAGACCGACGAGGTCCGCAACCGCCGGGCGGTCTACGTGCTGGCGGCGGACGTTCCCAAAGCCGGGCCCGACCTGCCCCGCGCCGCTTGGCGTCGCCTGTGATGCGCTGCATGGTCCTCGGACTGATGGCGCTGGCCGCATGCACGCCTGAGCCGGCCCCCTTTGACCTCTCCGATGAGCTCGGCACCACCAGCTTGTTCGACGTGGCGGGTCCCTTCTGGGCCTCGCCTTTTCCTTCGGATCACCGGGTGGACCCTGAGACCCGCCAGGTGCGCGTGGGCGACTTCCCCAACCCCGATGGCGTGCCGTTCGTGAGCAGCCTCGTGGGCATGCTCGACGATCAGGTGCAGGGCTGGTCGATCTCGGCGGCGATGTACCTCCCGTTCGCCGAGGCCGTGCGGGCCGACGATCTCCCCACCTACGCGGGCTCGATCGAAGACGACGCGCTCGCCTACGTCATCAACGTGGACGCGGAGTCTCCCGACCGCGGCAAGCGCTTCCCCGTGCAGATCGTGGCGCGCTCCACGCCCTCGCCATGGGGTCCGCGGCACGCGCTCGTGGCCCTGCCGATGCCGGGTCTGGCGCTGCCGCCGCGCACGCGCTTCGCGTTTGTGGCCCACAGGCTCTTGCTCGATGCCAACGGCGACGTGCTCGATGCCCCGCCCGCGCTCTCGGCGCTGCTGGAGGGCACCCGGCCGGAAGGCTGGCGGCAGGACGTCACCGAGCAGTACCTCGACGCCATCTCCGTGCTCACCGAGCTGGGCTTGGAGCACCGCACGGTGGCGGCGCTGTCGGTGTTCACCACGGGGGGTGTGGATCGGGAAGGCCCCGCGCTGCTCGACGCGGCGGTGGAGGCCGGCGGCCTGCGCCTCATTCGGTCGCCGGAGATCTCCGAGACCGAGCTGCACCCCGACTACTGCATCTACGAGTCGGTGGTGGACGTGCCGGTGTTCCAGGGCGGCGTGCCGCCCTACAGCACCGAAGGCGGCGGCTTCGTGTGGGACGAGACGTCCGGCAAGCCGCTGATGCAAGAGCGCCAGCGCTCCCGCCTCGTGATCACGGTGCCGCGGGTGCCCACGGGCTCCGATGCGCGCCCCACCGTGGTGTTCGTGCGCACGGGCGGCGGCGGTGATCGCCCGATGCTCGACCGCGGCGTGCGGAATGGGGAAGGCGTGGCCGAGCCGCTCTCGGGCTACGCCGGCACCTTCGCCCGCGCGGGCTGGGTGGGCGTGCAGCTCGATGGCCCGCTGGGCGGGCTCTACAGGAACCCCGACGGTGCGGATGAGCAGTTCCTGCTGTTCAACGTGGCGAACCCGGTGGCCATGCGCGACAACCTGCGCCAGACCGCGCTGGAGCTGGCGCTCGTCCCCAACCTGCTGCGCAACCTCACGCTCACGGCAGGCGACTGCGACGGTCTCACGGCCGACATCCGCCACCCCGTGCGCTTCGACCTGAACCACCTCGTGCTGTTCGGCCACTCGATGGGGGCCACGGTGGCACCGCTCACGGCCGCGCTGCAGCCCGAGTACGAGGCGCTGATCCTGTCGGGAGCAGGCGGGTCGTGGATCGAGAACATCGTCCACAAGCAAAAGCCCATCCCTACGCGGCCGATCGCCGCCACGATGCTCGGCGAGTCCGAGGCCGACGTGGACCGCTACCACCCGGTGCTGTCGCTGCTGCAGTGGGCTGGGGAGTCTTCGGATCCGCCCATCGTGTCGCCGAAGCTGCTGCGGGATGCCGAGACCGCCGACATGCGGCACATCCTGATGTTCCAAGGTGTGGCGGATCACTACATCCCGCCGCCCGTGGCGAACGCGATGTCGGTGGCGCTGGGGCTCGATCTCGCGGGTCCGGCGCTGGATGCGGCCACCGCCGAGCCTGGCCGTGACGCGCTCTCCGACCTCGCGTGGGTGAACGGGACGGCGCGAACGCTGCCCGGCGGACTGAACCGCGGCGATGAAGATCGCGGCGTCACCGCGCTGCTGCTTCAGCTTGCCGAAGACGGCGTGGAAGATGGGCACGAGGTGGCGTTTCAGGTGCCCTCGGCGCGGCACCAGGTGCGCTGCTTCCTCGAAGGGCTGGTGGACGGCATCCCGCTCGTGCCGCTGCCTGCCGACGAAGGCAGCCCGTGTCCCGTTCCACCATCTGAGTAAGCGGCAGGGATCAGAACCGTTAGTTCCGGGGGAACCCTTGGAGGCCCGCGTGGGCACGTGGATGATCTACGGAGCGAATGGCTACACCGGGCAGCTCACCGCCGAGCTGGCCGTGGAGCACGGTCACAAGCCGGTGCTCGCCGGTCGCCGTGCCACGGCCATCGTGCCGCTCGCGGAGCGCCTGGGTCTTGAGCACCGCATCTTCGGGCTCGACGATCGCCGGGACGCGATCGCCGCCCTCCACGGCATCGACGCTGTGCTTCACTGCGCCGGACCGTTCTCGGCCACGTCGCAGCCGATGCTTAGTGCCTGCCTGGGGGCTGGTGCCCACTACCTCGACATCACCGGCGAGATCGCGGTCTTCGAGCGCGTGTTCGCGCGCGGCCCCGAGATCGCGGCGCGCGGGATCTCGGCCATTCCCGGCGTGGGCTTCGACGTGGTGCCCACCGACACGATGGCGGCCCTGCTGGCGGCTGAGCTGCCCAACGCCACCCACCTGGAGCTCGCGTTCGCGGGCCTCGGCGGCGGCGTGAGCCAGGGCACGGCGAAGTCGGCGGTGGAGGGTCTCCCGCACGGCGGGGCCGCGCGCATCAAGGGCCGGATCAAGAAGGTGCCGCCGGGTTGGAAGACCAAGACGGTGCGCCTGGGCGAGAAGGACACCTTCGTGGTCAGCATCCCCTGGGGTGATGTGAGCACGGCCTACCAGTCCACCGGCATCCCGAACATCACCACCTACGCGGCCTTTCCGCGGTCGGCCGTGCCGTGGATGAAGCGCGCCGCCCTGGTGTCGGGCCTGATCGCGCGCCCGTCCGTGCAGGCCTTCCTCAAGGGGCAGGTGGAGAAGCGCGTGAAGGGCCCCACGGCCGAGCAGCGCGCCACGGGGCGCAGCCTCGTGTGGGGTCGTGCGGAAGACGAAGCGGGCCACTGGGTCGAAGGCAACCTGGAGGTCGCCGAGGGCTACAAGTTCACGGCGCAGTCGAGCCTCGCGGCCGTGCAGCGTGTGCTCGCAGGCGGCGTGCCCGTGGGCGCGCTCACCCCCACGAAGGCGTTCGGCTCGGGCTTCCTGGCAAGCCTCGAAGGCGTGAAGATCCACCCCGTTCGGCGCGGGTAGATCAGGGGGTCGGTGCGGGCTCGGGGCCTGGGTCAGACCCCTCGACAGGTGCCGTTGGTGGTGCAGGCTTGGGCGCGATCACCTCGGCCACGAACGCGGCGTGCACAGGGAGATCGCGGCTCCACACGTCCCAGTCGTGGCCGCCGGAGCCGGGGCTCCAGGTGTGGGCAACACCCTGGGCGTCCAGCAAGGCGTGGAGGCGCTCGTTGGCCCCCAGCAGACGGTCCTTGTCGCCGCACGTGAGCAGGATCGACAGGCCCTCCGCACGAGCGGGCTCCGTCTGCAGCAGGTGGGTGGCGCTGCGCGCCAGGTAAGCGTCGAGGTGCTCCTCCTGGGTGCCGAGGAGCGGCTCCAGGTGCTCCTTGCGGCCCTCGGTGAGGTCCACGACGCCGGACATGGAGGTGGCGACCTGGAAGGTGCCGGGCCGCGACAGGGCCAGCGTGAGCGCGCCGTGTCCGCCCATCGACAGGCCGCTGATGCCGCGGACGCCGTTGCTCGGGAGGTGCAGGTCGACGAAGGGCACGAGCTCATCGAGCATCCAGCTCGCGAAGCGGTGCCCGGGCTTCTCGGTGGCGTCGAGCCAGTAGCCGAAGGGCTCGCCGTCGGGCGCGACGATCACCACGCGGAGGTCGGCGGACAGCTTGGCGAGCGTGTCGTGCTCGCGGTCGGACCATCCGGCGGCGCTGTCCCACGCGCCGTGCAGCAGGTACCACACGGGCAGGCCGTCGAGGGGGACGTCGTCCGGCACCCAGGCGAAGGCGGTGGAGCGTCCACGTGCCGCGGACGGCACCTCGAAGGTCCACATCGACGCCGGTCGCACGCCGTCCTCACCCGGCTTGTGGGTGAAGCGTGCGAGGCGCTCCAGTCGGTGGGTGAGGTGGTACGCGACGTACATGCCGCCCAGGCGCGTGAAGTGGATGCCGTCATCCATGCGGCTGCGAC
>CAYNFK010000007.1:0-80220 GCA_964396405.1 uncultured Enterobacteriaceae bacterium | reverse complement strand
GCAGCACGTTGTACTCCTCGGGCGTGAGCACCTTGGCCCACGCCTCGGGCGACACCCGCAGGCCATCCTTTCGCGGCGAGACGAAGGCCTCCTCATCCGCGCGCACCGGCAGGCCACACGCAGCGAGCAGGGCCGCACCGAGGCCACGTCCCAACAGGGTCCTTCGGGTCATCACCACCTCCTTGGTCTGACCCAGGTACGGCGGCAAGGGCCCGGTGGTGTCGCCGGAGCTTGTCACCTCTGGTCGCGCAGCGTCTCCACCGACCACGCCTCGGTGACCAGCGTGCCGCCACCGAGCACGGCCTGACACAGCCGCACCGTGTGGCTGCGTGCGGGGACGGCGACCTCGATGTGGAGGGTGCGGGCGTCATCGTGGGGCGTCCGCCAGCGCCACAGCTCCTGGCGACCCAGGAAGACTCCGTCGGGACCGTAGCCGCGCACATCGAGGGTGGCGGCCTCCCCCACAGCACGCAGCCGCGTGGTGAGCTGGGTCCGCAGTCGACCGGCCGGCAGCATCGGCGTGCACAGCGTGTGGTGGTCGGGGTCAAAGGGCTGGAGCACGAGGCGGGGACCGTCCCGCACGACGTCGGCAGGGTTGTGCACCACCCACTCGCGCAGCCGCAGGTTGTCGCCACCGCCGTCGATCGCGAGCTGCATGGACTGCCACGAAGCAGGCGCGGGCAGGTCCGACGGCTCGGGTGTGCCGATGGCCTGCACCGACCGCACCGTGCCCACGTCGGGCGGCACAGCGAGCACCAGCCTCTGCACGTAGACCCGCTGGGCGGTCAGCGCGCGCACGTCGAGGAACGAGAGCAGGTCGGCAGCCGCATCGGAAGGACGCTCCCCCACCAGGGAGAGGCGCACGCGAGGGCGACCCATCCCCACCCGTCGCAGGCTGAACACCACCTCGACGATCACCTCGCCCGGTTCGGAGTCCACGAGGGTGACGCGGTGGACGCGGAGCGCGCCCTGCACCACCACGTCACCGGTGGCGAAGGCGTCTTCCCACGCCGGCTCCACGAGGCTGCGACGCAGGTACCAGCGCACCTGCTCCCAGGGCGTGCCGGCGTCGTCCAGCGGCGTGAACGCATCGAGGAAGTGCGGGTAGGCCAGCAGGCGCCAGGACTTCGTGAGCGTCGGCGGCACCTGCACCATCGCGGGCGTGTGCTGCTCGAAGCCGTAGGACCACAGGGCCGCCACGTCGCGGTCGTGCAGGCCGTGCGCGATGTGCTTGTCGCACAGGCCGAACATGTCGAGGATCCGCACCTGCCCTTGGTCGTTGGCCCACATCGGGCCACCCATGTCGGACATCAGGAACGTGGGGTGGTCGAGCCCGAGCGCTTCCGAGACCACCAGCAGCTTCGGGAGGCGGGTGAGGCGATCCTTTAGCGGCACCGTGGGGTTCTGCTGGATGCGCTCCAGGCCCTGCGGCAGGCCCGATGCCACCGCCAGCACCGCGATCGCCGCAGCCCCGAGCGCGACGCCACGACCCACGGCTGTGGGCCACACCACCTCCCCCAGCGTGCGCGCGCCGACCGCCGCCAGCAGCGCCACGAGCGCGTAGGTGGGCGACAGGAACCGGTGCTCCATCATCCAGTCGCCGCCGGACTGCAGCACGAAGAGCACGCTCGCGCCCAGCGCCAGCACCACCGCCAGGCCACCCCGTCGCCAGAAGGCGCGGTCCGCCGCAGCGAGCCCCGACAGCACGAGCAGCCCGGCCTGCGGGAACGAGGCCAAGCCTTCGGTGAGGTAGCGCCAGCCGCCCGCGCGAGGGTCGAGCAAGCGCTCCACCAGCGACCCTTCGCGCGACTTCGCGTAGTAGGTGTTGGGCAGCAGGTCGCCGAACACCGCCAGGTGCAGCACCACGTACGGCACCAGGCCCACCAGCAGCCCCGCCACCAGCTGCAGCAGCCACCGCCACGACCCGGTGCGCACGGCGCGGATCAGGGCGTCGGTGCCGGCGGCCACGGTGTAGACGAGGCCCTCGGGTCGGCTGATCGCCACCAGGAAGAAGAGCGGCCCCGAGCGCGGCCAGCGACCGGGGTGCTCCACGTCGTCGAGGTAGACCGAGAGCGCCGCCAGCAGGGTGAGCACGTACTGCGGGTTCTCGAGGCCCCCCACGGTCCACGCGACCCAGCCCCCGTTGGCCACCAGCGCCGCCATCGGTACCAGCGCCCAGCCGGTCGCGGACCCCACCCCGAGCTGACGCACCAGCCGCCCCAGCAGCCAGAAGCTGCCCGCTGCGCACAGACCCGAGACGATCTTCGGTGTGAGCACGAGGTGGAACAGCCCTGCCGACCACAGCAGCGCCATCAGCCCGGTCCACACAGGATTGGACCAGCCCTCGTTGACCTCGACATCGCCCGGGTTCGTGACCGGGCCGTGCCCTTCCGCGATGTGGCGCGCGTACGCGAAGCTGATGCCGGCGTCGTCGACCTGCCAGTCGCCGAGCGCCACCACCTGGGCCAGGTACGCGCCGAACAGCAGCACCCCGGCGAGCGCCAGGAGGGCTCGGGTCACCCGATGGGCGGGGCGGGCTGCGCGCGGCCCTGCGCCACCACCAGCGAGCCCGCGACATGTCCGAGCACGACTGGCAGCAGCGGGCCGGCGACCCACATCCACGCAGGGTGCGAGAACGGTGACAACACCAGGTTTCCGAGGGTGACGAGACCCATCACGGCACCGCCGCCCTGCCCCCACCGGAGCGGGTGAACGTGGGCACCCAGGGCCGCCATGCCCCCCGCGACGAAGCCGCCCACGCCCCAGGCCACAACGACTGCCAGCAGCGCCACGAACGGGATGGCCGCCACCCACGCATCGACCAGCTCAGGGTCCACGGGCATCGGAGGCACCGTGACCACCACGCCGAACAGGCCCTGCACGAGCGACACGGCGAAGCCCCCGCACACGATGCCCGACAGCAGCCACAACACGCTTCGCGTCATGCCCTCACCCTACCGCAGCCGGAGCCCCGCCGGGTGGACCACGCGCTTAGTGCTCGGCGGGCGCGGCCGCGTCGTGCGGCGCAGCGGCATCGTGCGGCGCGGCGCCGTGTCCGTCGTCCGGCGCCCACAGGATCGGCAGCCCGGCGAACGCCGTGAGGCCGAGCACCACGAAGAACCCAAACGGCACCACCACCAAGGCCATCGCCTTCGCTGCATCCAAGGCCGGGCTGTTGGTGTCGACCGAACGGTGGGCGTGCGAGCTCATGGGGTCCTCCCGGAGGCGGGCGCTCCTAATGCGATCACCGACCACCGGCACGCTCAGCGCCGGTCGCCCTTGCCATCCTTGCCGCGTCCCTTGCCGTCCTTCACTTCCTTGCCCTCTTTCCCGTCCAGCTTGGGGTCGGACTCCGCCTGCTTGGGCGCTCCGCGACCAGGGACCGGCATGGCCGACACGCGCTCGTAGAAGCCGCGCAGCGACGACACGGTCTCGCACGACGCATCGCCCTTGAGGTGCTCGGCCTTCGCCACCCGGTACGCATCCCGCCGAGCGTCTCGCTCGTCGCGGTCGGGCGTGTGGCGCAGGTAGCCCGCGTACACCGGGCAGCCCTCGGACGACAGCGACGGCACGAGCTGCAACATCGGCGCGTAGTCACGGCGCGGATCGCGGCGCGACATCATGTGGATGGCCTCTTCCAGGCTCGTGGCGAGATCGGTGGCCCGAAACAGCCGGAACCCGAAGATGGTGGGCCGCTCGTCGTAAAAGAAGCCCATGCGGACCTCTTTGTCGTGGCCGGGCGTGCTGATGTCCCGGGGCTTGATGGTGCGGTTGGACACCTCGGGCGTGACCAGACCGTAGAGATCGAGGATGTTCACGTAGGGGGCCGAGTAGCCTGTGGCTCCGATCGCCCCGAGCACGATGGTGTCGCCGGGCTTCGTGATGTCGCGCAGCGCCACACCTTCTACGAACCACATCTCGGCGGAGTTGCGCATGGCGCGCCACTTCTGGAACTCTGAGAGGTCGGGCCACGGCCCACGAACGTCGAACGCGATGCGCACCGTGCCGGGCAGGAGGTGGCGGTCGATCGCCGGGAGGTAGCCAAGGCCCGCCACCAGTGCAGCCACCGGCACGAGCGCACCCGGACGCCACGCCGCGAGCGACTCCAGGCCGGGGATCGCGAGCAGCGCCAACGCAGGCAGCGACGGCACGAGGAGGCGCCAGAACGTCATGAAGTCGCCGCCGACGAGCGTGGCGAAGGCCATCGGCCCAAGGGCCAGTAGCGCCACGGGCAGGAGCAGCTTCGCGCGCGATGTGCGGAGGCCATCGACGAAGGACGGCACCACCAGCAGCGGCGTCACCAGCGTGACGAAGAACCCGAGCACGTAGACGGCGCCGCGCACAAACACCGCCAGCGACGGATCGACCTTGGCGTACACCGTGTTGGGGAACGCGCGACCGTAGTAGCCAAAGCGCCAAGCCTGGTAGCCGACGTAGAGCACGCCCACGGACACCAGCGGACGCCACCAGCCATCCTGCGGCCGCCGCCCCTGGCTCCAGCGGGCGAGACCCGCCGCAAGCAGCACACCGCCACCCCAGGCGAAGCCTTCCGCGCGGAGCAGCATGCTGCCGAGCAGCGCAGCCGCCCCGAGCGCAGGTCCCCGAAGGTCGCGTGAGGGGCCCAGACCGTAGAAGGCCAGCGTCCACAAGAAGGCGTGCGGCATCGCCTCCAGCCCGCTGGTTCCCCACACGATGTAGGGCGGCGAGAGCGCGAGCAGCAGGGTGGCCAGCAGCGCCGTCATCGGCTGCGCCAGCAGGTAGTGGCGCCCCATCCGCTCCACGAGCACGAGCAGCGCAGCGCCCGACGCGATCGACACCATCGGCATCAACCGGAACGCCGCGATGCCGAGCCACTCCCCAGCGGCCGCGATCGCCACCCACAAGAAGTCGCTGTAGCCCTCGACCGGACGCGTGCGCGTGACGTTGAACCGAACGCCGTCGCCGTGCGCCCAGTGCCACGCGTAGCGGTAGCTGATGAACGCGTCGTCGCAGACGAACCAGTACGTGGTGGCCAGCACGATGTACGCGACGACGATCAGGAGCAGCGCACCTCGAAGGGGTCGCATCCTAGAGGGCCTCGAGCCAAGCGAGCTGCGACGCCGCCGGCGTGCGCACGAGGTCGAAGAGCCGAGCGACCTTCTCGCCGCGCGCGACCGTGTGGTCGGACTGGTAGGCCCACACGACCTTGCCGTTCTTGGTGATCTCGAGCGCGCGGCCTTCGTCCGTGACCACCACCAGCAGGTTGCCGTTGGCCAGCGGCTGCGCCGTGCCGCAGCACGACGTGTAGAAGGAAGATCCCTCACTGCCGCCCCAGCGCCAGGTCTCAGCCTCGATGCTCAGGTTGTAGCGCACCACGCTGCTGGGACCGGGGGTGTCGTTGTCGAACACGAGCAGCTCGTCGCCCAGCTCCACCGGATCGTGCTGGTGCCGCCACGGACCTTCCTGCGCCCACACGATGGTCTCGGTGAGGGGGTCGAGCACGGCCACGGTGCTGATCGTGCGGAACGAGAGCAGGTAGCGACCCTTTGCAAACGCCGGGTTCTGCTTCTCCAGCGAACCATCGAGGATGTGGAGGCTGTTGGTGTGCAGGACGTCGATCGGCGCCGCCTTCGCCTTCTCGAACAGCTCCGTGAACGGCGACTTCGCCAGCGCCTTGAGCACCGAGATCTCACGCGTCATGGAACCATCGGGGCCAAACACGACGATTCGATCTTCCACGGTAGGTCGCGACCGGAACGCGCGGATGGTGCGCACCTCCCGCGCCAACGTGTGCAACGACCCCGATGCGTCGAGGTGCAGGTCGTGGTGGTGGTTCAGGTCGCTGCGCCACACCACCTTGCCGGCCACGTCCATGCGCAGCAGGCCCTCGCCCTCCACCACGCCGTACACGCTGCCGTCGGGGAGCAACAGCGCCTTGCGGAAGCCGTTGACCTTGGACTCCGCGGGGATCGACGCGTCGTCGGGCTTCCAGGTGTGGAGCACCGCCCCGTCCATGTCGAGCAGCTCGATCTCGTAAGCGTGCGCGGACACCACCAGGTTGGTGCCCCGCTGTGCGCGGGAGGCGTCGTGCTTGAGGATGCCCGTGGGCCCGCCTTTTACATCGTCGCCTTCGGCCACGTAGCCGAGCGCCGCGAGCGCCTCGACCTCCGCGGCGTCTTCGCCTCCGGCATCCCGCAGGCGGCGGCGACGACCGGGCTGGTCGCGTCCAGCGTCCCACTCGGGAGCAGCGGCCTCCGTGGACGCCGCGGCCTCAGCCGGGGCCGCACGACGCTTGCGCCGCTGCCGCTCTTCGTCCTGGCCACCCCAGACCAGCCAGCCAGCCACGACCGCGGCCGCCAACAGTCCCAAGCCCCAATGCCAAGCACGCATCCGAAGGACCCCTGCACACGGTTTTCCGCGCCGCTAGTAGCACACCGCCCCCCCTCGACAAGCCCGGGCCCGCGTCGAACGGGTCGCCGCACGGCACCCAACCCGCTAGCGGGGCCCGCCCCAAGGGCCAGGAGGCACCGTGCCGACGTTCGCGCAAGCCATGCGAGACGCGATGTCCTCGACGGTCGATCCGCTGGCGCTCGACCAGACCGACACCGCAATGTTGGACGTCGCAGCGCCCGTGGTCGACGCCGCATGCCGGGCGTGGTTTGGCCTCGAGGTGCACGGCACCGAGCACCTCCCCGCCGGTGCCGCGCTGGTGGTGGGCAACCACAACTCGGGCATCACCTTCCTCGAAGCGCTCGGGTGGGGAGCACGGCTCCACCTCGAGGGCGTGATGCAGCCTCCGTGGCTCGCGCTCACCCACGACGGCGTGCTGAGCCTGCCCGGCGTGGGTCCGTTCCTCGTCCGCTGCGGCGCCGTGCGTGCCTCACCTGCGGTCGCCACGCGCGCCCTTCGCTCGGGGCGCAAGGTGGTGGTGTTCCCCGGCGGCAACCCCGAGGCCTTTCGCCCCTGGAAGGAGCGCAAGCGGGTCGACCTCCAGGGTCGGCGCGGCTTCGTTCGGCTGGCGCTGCGCCACGGCGTCCCGATCGTGCCGGTGGCCTTCTATGGCGGCCACGACGGGTTCTTCGTGGTGGCTGAGAACCGCTGGCTCGCGCGCGGGCTCGGCGCGAAGCGTCTGCTGCGCACCGAGGTGTGGCCGCTGGTGGTGGGCCTGCCCTGGGGGGTGTCGCTCGGGCCGTGGTTCCACCTCCCCCTGCCCGTGAAGTGCATCACACGCTTCTTGCCGCCCATCGACGTCTCGGCCTACCCCGCCGAAGCGGCCGACGATCCCGAGGTGGTCGAGCGTGTGTACGCCCAGGTCGAGCGAGCGCTTCAGGAAGGGATGGACGCGCTCGCAGCCGAGGTGCCCCGCCCGCTGACCGGAGCGCGTGCCCGCCTGCGCCAGAGCACGCGGCAGCTCGTGTCTGGGCTCCGCCGGAACCTGTAGAAGATCTTCCACCCAGCTTCGTTGCTTCCGGCGCGATCCGTCGCGTACCATGGCCGCGGCGGAGGTCGGCGTGACGCGGGCACTTGTGGTGGACACGGAGGTGCTGGGTCGCAACGTGATGCGAACGGCGCTGGAGCGGCTCGGCTACGCGGTCACGGTCACGGGCGACGCACTGGAGGCCGACACCCTCCTGAAGTCCGACCCGTTCTTGCTCGTGGCCCTGGACGGGAGCCAGGCCGGCGAGGCCGCGATGAACCTCGCACGGCGCCTGCGGCAGCGGGGCTGGAAGGGGGTGCTGGTGTTCACCGCGCGCCTGATGTCGGACGACCGGCTGCGCGAGCTGGCCCGCGATCTGCTTTGCGCCGCCGTGATCATGAAGCCGATGCTCGTGGAGGAGGTGGAGATCCGGCTGGGCGGTGTGGTGCCGCCCGACCTCGACCCCGGCCGGGTGCACGAGGCCTACGTGCCCGCGAGCTGGAACGGCGCGCTCCGGCGCGCCCGCACCGACTACGGTAAGAACCTCTCGGTGTGGGTGAGCAACCTCGCCCACGAGCTGTCCGAGGGTCGGCGCACCGGCGACCCCGCGCGCCTGCAAGAGGCCCACCGCCTCACCAGCCAGCTCGCCGTCGACGCCGGCCGCTTTCTCTACCAGGGCATCGCCGAGCTCTCGCACGCGATGGCTGAGCTCACCCAGGAGATGATCGCCGGACGGGTGCCCCGCGGAGCGTCGTCGGCCGCTTGGGATGACGTCGATGCGCTGCTGGAGGTGATCTCGCTGGCGGTGCCCGCTGCCGAGCGCTCCCTCGCCACCGTGAACTCCGCGCAGATCGACGGTCACGAGCGCGCCGTGCTGGTGGTCACCCCGGATGTGGATGTGCTCATCGAGACCGCCGCGATCGCCCAGCGGCGGTCGATCGGGATGCTCTCGGCGCGCGACCTGCGCGAGGCGCTGCGGGTGGCGCTGCGTCGGCGCATCGACGGCGCCCTGATCGCCCACGATCTGCCCGACAGTGGCGTGCCCTTGCTGGTGGAGTGGCTCCAACGTCAGCCCGGTCTCTCGGACCTCCCGATCGCGCTCCTCGTGCCGCCGGGAGGATCCGGCGACGCCGAGCTGGCCACGATGGCGCGGGCCCGAGGGGCCCGCTTTGTGGTCGAGACGCCGATGTCGGAGCGGCGCCTCGTCGCCGCTGTGGACCGCCTCGCGCGCTCCCGCAGCCGGCGGAAGGCTCGGGTGCTGGTCCTCGACGCCGACCGTGAGCACGCCGCCACGCTCAAGCGGATGCTGGAGCCCCACCAGGTCGAGATGTCGTGGGGCTCGTCGGTGGGCGATCTGAAGAGCCTGCTGGAGAAGCAGAACCCCGATGCCATCTTGGTCGACGTGCTCGTGCCGCCCTCGGGGGGGCTCGACGTCTGCCGCCAGGTTCGGGCGCTGGCGCGCTGGTCGAACCTGCCCGTGCTGTTCTTGTCGAGCCAGCCCACGGTGAAGGTGCGCTCGGCGTGCTTTCGGTCGGGCGGCGATGCGGTGGTGCCCAAGCCGGTCCAGGAAGAAGAGATCATCCCGCGGCTGCACTCGATCATCGAGCGCTCACGCGCCGTGCGCGAGCTCGACCCCGTCACAGGCGCCCTGCATCGGCGCGCCTTCCTGGTCGCGCTGCGCGAGCTGATGGTCGGCACCGAAGAAGTGGCGTTGGGCATCGTGGACCTGGTGGGCTTTCGCCAGCTCAACCTCACGTCGGGCTTCGACGCGGGCGATCGTGCGCTCGCGGGCGTGGCCACCGCGATGGGTGACGTGTCGATGGACCGCGGCATCCTGGGTCGCTGGTCGGCCGACGAGCTCGTGCTGGCCATCTCGGGCGAGACCCGGACCGGCATGGTCAACCTGCTCACGCTGGTGGCGCAGAAGGTCCGCGGCCTCAAGGTGGAGGGCGCGGATGGGCGCCCCGTGGTGGTCACGCTGGAGTCGGCGGCCACGTCGACCAGCCGCGTGGGCCGGGCGGTGGAGGGTCTCATCGGGGATGCCGAGGCCGCGCTGATGTCGACGAAGTCCGGTCGGGGTTGACCTCACGGCCCAGATCGAGGACGATGCACGCCCAAGGGAAGACCGACGTGGCACACATCGAAGGCAAGGCCGTCTGGATCGAGCTTCAGACTCAGCGTCCCGCCGAAGCGGAGACCTTCTACCAGGGCTGCTTTGGCTGGCGGCTCAACGTCGGCCACGCGCCTACGTGGGGCGCTCTACCCGTGTTCCGAAACGGCACCCGCGCCATCGGGTCGGTGTTTCACTCTCAGGCGGCGTTCCAGGCCAGTCGGTGGGGCGTGTTCTTCTCGGGCAACCCCGACGAGGCGATGCAGCGTGCTGAGCGCCTCGGTGGCGGCGTGATCAGCGACCCCGAGTCCAGCGCGGGCTGGGGTCGGAGCTGTGAGTTGTACGATCCGATGGGTCACCCGTTCTCGGTCATCCGCCTGGAGGGGGAGGACCCCTCAGATCCCGCCCGCCCCACGGAGCCCGTGCTGGTGGAGCTGCGCACGCCCGAGGCGGTGTCGCTCGCGAGCTTCTACGCCTCCGTGCTGGGGCTGGAGATCCGGATGTTCGGCGAGATGGCCTTTGTGGGCTCTCGCGCTTGGCCCCGCATCCTGCTCACGAACGATCCTCAGGGCCCGGTCCACCACCCCTGGATCCCGTGGCTGCGCTCCACGGCTGTGGCGGCCGACACCCTGCGCGCCGAGCGCTACGGTGCTGTGCCGCAGATTCGCTCCACCGACATCCCGGGCATCGGGCCGTCCGCGATCCTCGCCGACCCCACAGGGGCGTACTTCGGCTTGGTTCAGCCCTCAGAGTGAGGGCTCCACCTCGCGCCGCACCACATCGTAAGCGTCGGCGTAACGAGCTTCATCGGCCGCCAGCCAGCGCGGGAGCTTGGCGGCGGGAATGCGCACGCGCGCCGTGGGCGTGTAGCTCCCGAACACCACATCCCAGACCGCCGACGTGACCCCGTGGTTGGAGCTGGGGTCCACGTGGTGATGATGGAAGTGGTGCCGACGGGCCCATGCGCCGAACGCCGTGGAGGGCGGCTTCACATGCAGGCGCAGGTGGAAGGCCTCGTAGGCCAGGTAGGTGGCCATCACCGAGGCCGCGTAGATCAATCCCAGCGTCCAGCCCACCAACGGCACCGAGACCGCCAGGAACGCGACCAGCGCCACAGCCGCCGCCTTAGACTTCATCGCGGCGCTCGCGTAGTACTCGCGCTGCCGATGATGCTCGAGATGCTCCTCCCGCATCAGCGTGCGGAGTGTCCACGTGTGCATCACCCACCGGTGCAGCACGTACTCCAGCAGCGACCACGTGAGCGCGCCGGCGCACATCGCGAGCAAGATGGACATGGGGTCTCCGTTAGTGTGACTTCTTGGTCACGATATACCGGGCGCGCTCCCCATGGCAAGGGTGGATGCACGCGACCGATGACGGTAGCCCCACCCTGCAAGGAGAGCCGATGACGGCGCAGGGGCGAACCGCCTACGACGACCTCGCTCCCGGCCCCGGTCCCACCGTCGACGCGGTGCTCGCGGGCACGGTGGGTGGTGTGGCCGCGGCGATCGGAGCGGCGGCGGGATCGGGGAGCGCGTGGGCGCTCGCTGTGCCGCTGGCCCCGCTGCTGGCAGGCGCGTGGGCCGGTCGGACCCACCCGGCGCGCTGGGCGGCCCAGGGCGCGCTGGCCGGCGTGCTCGTGGGCGTGTGGGCGTCGGCAGCGTCGGTGCTCGGCGTGGGCATGGAGGCTGCGATCGTGCGGCTGGGCGTGGGGCTGGAAGCCGCGACGATGTCGGCGGACGCGCTGCTCGACCACGCCACCTCGGGAGGTCTGCTCGCTGCCACCACGCAGACCCTGGTGCTCGTCTCCGGATCGATTGCGCTGGCGTCGGTGGGCGCGTTCGTCGGGTCGTACGTGCGGCCTGTGGCCCCGCGCCCTCTCGATCCCTGGCTGCTGGACCATGCGCGGAGGCTGGCCCTGTGTGTGGCAGCCCTGGCCGCGCTGCTCCCGGGTGACCTCACCGTACTCGCTGGGCCGGATGGCCTCCCCGCCGCCTTGCTCGCCGACCTCGCCTTCCAGATCGTCGCCGCCGCGCTCGCCTTCTACGTGGTGCGGGCGGCGTGGCGCCTCCCACGAACCGCGCCCGAGACGCCTGCCCGTGTCGCGGTGGACGGTCTGTTCGTGGTGGTGCTGCTGCTCGCCGTGATCGGCGGACGCTACCGCGTGGGCGGACCGTGGGTGAGCTGGGTGGCGCCCTGGGCACCGTGGGGCGTAGCGGTGCTGGCGCTGGCGTGGTCCGGGCGTCCCAAGCCGCCCCCCCGTCCCCCACGCGGTGCCGTGAGCCTGCTCGATGCCGCCGCGTTCGCGGGCCTGGTGGTGGGGAGCGTGCTGGCGCTGGCCTCCGTTCGCCTCGCACCGGTGCTCGTGCGCCCGCTCGCTGTGGATCCGTGGACCGCCGTGCTCTCCGACCCCACCGCCGAGCCGCCGCCGCTGGCCATGCTGATGGTCGAGTCCACCCGCCTGGTCCACACGGGAGCGCAGGCGATCGCCGTGCTCGGCGTGCTGCTCGCCCTCGCCACCTGGGTGTCGCGTTGGGTGAGCGCTTCATGGATCGGCCGCGCCGAGAGGACCGAATGACCGTCTCGCTGATCACCGGCCTCTCGGGCCAAGATGGTGCCTACCTCGCGCGCACCCTGCTCGCGCGGGGTCACCAGGTCCACGGCACCTTCCGACGCACGGCTGAGCGTCACTTCTCCCGACTGCACACCCTCGGCATCCAGGATGACGTCCGCTACGAGCTCGTCGACCTGTGCGAGGCCGCCAACCTCGTGCGGGTGATGGATCGGGTGAAGCCCGACATCGTGTGGCACCTCGGTGCCGCCTCGTTCGTGGGCGACTCCTTCGAGCAGCCCACGTACACGTTCGACGTCAACGCCACCGGCACGTCACGCCTGCTCGATGCCGTGCGCCTCGTGCGGCCCGACGCCCGTTTCTACCAAGCGTCCACGTCTGAGATGTTCGGCGGCACCGACGGCGCGCCGCTGCACGAGGGCTCCCCCTTCCGACCGCGCAGCCCGTACGCGGTCGCGAAGCTCGCCGCCCACCACCTCGTGGGCCTGGCCCATGAGACCTGGGGCCTGCACGCCTGTCGCGGCCTGCTGTTCAACCACGAGTCCGAGCTACGGGGCGCGGAGTTCGTCACCCGGCACGTCACCCGGAGCGTGGCGGCGATCGCACAAGGACGCGCCGAGCCGCTGGTGATTGGCAACCTCTCCGCGCGCCGCGACTGGGGCTACGCGCCCGACTTCGTCGACGCGATGGTGCGCATGGTCCTGCACCCCACCCCCGACGACTACGTGGTGGCCACCGGCGTGGCCCACAGCGTCCACGAGCTCATCGAGGCCGCGTTCCACGAGGTCGACATCCGCCTCGCCTGGGAGGGCGAGGGTGCCGATGCTGTCGCCCGTGACGCGCAGAGCGGCGCCGTGCGCGTGAAGGTGGACCCCGCGCGCTACCGCCCCGCCGAGGTGCACGCGCTGGTGGGTGATGCGTCCAAAGCGAAGCGGGTGCTCGGCTGGGCACCTACGGTGGCCTTCCCCGAGCTGGTGGCGCGAATGGTGCGCGCCGACCTGGGCTGATCGCGGCGACCGGCCGCTCCGGCCTCAGACCGAAGCGACCGATGCGAGGCCTAGTAGGTCGCGGTGTACCCGTAGGTCCAGTACGCAATGCCGGCAGGGTTCCAGTACGCGGCAGCAAAGGGCACGAAACCGGTGCCGTAATCGATCCACGCCACCGGGTACGGCGCGGTACCGTAGTCGGTGTCGATGCCGAGGCCGCGAATGTTCAGAGCCGGCGTCGACACGTCGAACCCGTAAAACGCCTCGCAGCCGCCTGCGGACTCGCCCTCGAACGTAGCTCCCGGCGTGATCGCCCAGGCGAACTCACACGCTGGGCACCCCCCCAAGGGCGGGAGGGGTGCCGCCGTGGTCTCGGTCTCGAGGTAGCAGGTGGTCAGGCCCGCCGTGGTGCTGAACACGCTAAAGAAGTCGAAGCCCGCGCCCGTGCCGTCCACCAGGTTGGCAAACAGGATCTGGCCAAACGCCGCCTCCAACGAGCCCGCAGCGTTCGGGACCAGCTTCGCCTTGGCGAGGGAGGTCGCCGGGGCGGCTCCCCCGCGAACCGCGGCGGCCTGCAGCTGAATGACCGTGCCGGGCGCGGCGTTCGGCACGGTGCGCGAGACGGTGTACTCGCCGTTTCCGTCGGCAACTCCCTGGCCCAGGAGCACCGGCGAATCCAGGTTGAGGCAGAGGCCGCGAAGAACCGCAGGACAGTTGTTGTCGATGGGGTCCAGCGTGGAGCCGCCGATGAACACCGTCTGGCCCGGGGCAGCGCCCGAGACCGTGAACGTCATCGTGGTGCCCGGAATGGCGGCACCTTCGATGTCCAGCGTGAGCCCAAAGGCCCCAGGGGCCGCCCATGCGGTGGAAGAACCCAACATCAGCGCTGCCATGATCGATGTCTTCATCGAGCCTCCCTAGGAATCCCCACGACTCCAGAGGCCGCGAGCCTCGCTCAGAAGGGCGCGTTCGTCAAGACCGCAGTCCCCCAGCTGACCCGTCGCCCATCGAACGGCCGTTCCGACCACGGATCCCGAAGCCTCGGGAGAGCCGCATCCCGATCGCAGCCCGAGCCCACCACCGCGGCGCATCGTGTGCCGACACCCTGCTCCTGTGCGGATCGGTGGGTGGCGTCCGAACGCAGCAAGGGCTTCAGCCGCCCCGCGACACCACAACCGCCCGCGACAGGGCCCGCTCCAACTCGTCGAGGCGCACAGGCTTCGCGAGGTAGTCGTTCATCCCGGACTCCAGGCTGCGCTGGCGATCCACGGTCTGAGCAGCTGCCGTGAGCGCGATGATCCAGGGTGACGTGCCGGACCCCTGCTGCTCGCGGATGCGGCGCGTAGCCTCCAGCCCATCCATCCCGGGCATCTGGATGTCCATCAACACCACATCAGGGGGCGCGCTGAGCACAGCCTCCACGGCGTCGGCCCCGCTCTCGCGCACGTCGGCCTTGCAGCCCAGGCGCGACAACATCCCCACCGCCACCTTCTGGTTCACGACGTTGTCTTCCACCACCATGACGCGCAGGTCGGCGGGCAGCGCCGTGGTCGAGGCGGTCTCCCCGGCGGACCCGAGGTCGAGCAGGCGTAGGTGGAAACGGAACACCGAGCCCACCGACGGCGTGCTCTCGGCCTCCAGCCGGCCGCCCATCAGCTCACACAGCTTACGCGCCACCGAGAGACCCAGGCCCGAGCCCTGGTGCTGGCGTGCATCCGAACCATCCACGAGCGCGAACGGATCGTAGAGCGTGGCCAGCCGATCCGCGGGGATGCCCATGCCGGAGTCGGCCACTTCAACGCGCAGCAGGTACGGATCGGACGCATCCGGGCACCACGCCTCCAGGCGCACGCCGCCGCGCTCAGTGAACTTCACGGCGTTGTCGACCAACGCCACGATCACCTGGCGAATGCGGGCCCGATCGCCCCCGGCCCGCGAGGGGAGCGGGTCGTCCAGGCGCACATCGAGCGTGAGCCCACGGGCTTCGGCCCGATCTCGATAGGTGCCTGCCACGTCGAGCAGCAGGTCACGCACGTCGACAGCGCCGACCTCCAGCTCCATGCGGCCCGACTCGATCTCGGTGAGATCCAGCACCTGGTTGATGAGGCCGAGCAGGTGCTCGCCACTCTCGCGCAGGGTGGCCACCAGATCCGACTGATCCGCCGACAGCGCCGTGCCCTCCAGGAGCGTGGCCATGCCGAGCACGGCGTTGAGCGGCGTGCGGACCTCATGGCTCATGTTGGCAAGGAAGCGCGACTTGGCCTCGTTGGCGGCCTCGGCAACCGCACGTGCGGTGCGCACCTGCTCCAGCAAGCGCTTGCGCTCGTGGATGTCGACCAGGGTGCCATGCGCCCGGCCCGGCACACCGCCCGGACCGCGATCGGTGACCTTGCCGCGCAGCGCGACCCACTTCCACCCGCCCGCAGCGGCCAGCCGTACCTCGAGGTCCACCCGGTCGGCGTGACGCGCAAGGTGGGCCTGCACCGCCGCCCGGCACGGACCGCGATCGGCCTCATGCAGCAGGCTCAGGAAGCCGAGCACATCGCGGGGCAGCTCGGCGTGGTCGAGGCCCAGCAGCGTGTCGACGCCATCGAGATGCAGCACGGCGCCCGTGCTCGCATCCACTTCCCACAGCGCCAGCTCGGCTCCGCGGACAGCGGCTTCGTAGCGGTCGCGAGCCACCCGCAAGCTTCGGGCCGTGTCGCGTCGACGCAGCGCGCCTGCGAACCCGTCGGCCACGCCGCGCAGGATCTCCTTCTCGCCGAGCGACCACACGCGCGCCGCGCGGCAGTCATCGAGGCCCAAGAACCCGAGCAGGCGCCCTTCCGCTCGAATGGGCACGATGGCCGTGGAGCGCACGCCGTACCGGGTGAGCACCATGCGCTCATCGGGCGGAAAGGTGTCGACCCGGCCATCCAGCGTGCCGCCCGAGCCGAGCACCCGGGCCCAGCGCGCCGGAACGCCGCCAAACGACGAAGCACCCGCGCTGGACGGTGCCGTGAGCGGAATGCCATCCGCGGCCCACGCGATGCGCTCACGCCGCCGGAGCACGCCCGCGACATCCGGCGTGAGCAGCACCACGAAGCAGCGGTCAGCCGAGGTGGCGCGCCCCACCGTGGCGAGGCCCTCGCGGATTGCAGCCTCCACATCATCGCGCACCAGCAGCGGCCCGATCGATCGCGCGAGCGCGTGCGCCAGGCGCTCCCGCGGTGACCCTGACTCCGCGTCGTCACGCCGGGCATCCTGGCGCGGAGGTGGCGCGGTGGTGAGGGCGTCGTGGGAGCCGGACCCCACCTCGGGCGCAGCCTGGGCCCGGCGAGGGTCGCCCAGCTTGTAGGGCTCGATGACCGTGGCCTCGTCGTCTTGATCCACCTCGTCGACGTCGGCGGGCGGGGCCTGCACGGTGGGCGGCGCCGACTCACGACGGGGAGCGGGCATCCGGGGGGGCGGGCTGTGCAGGTTGACCACATCCCCCGAGCCCGTGAGCCCGGACCTGGGCGGCGGAGCGCCCTCCACGCGCCTTGGCGGCACGAACGAGAACACGTCGGCCGTGGGCTCATCGCGCACGTCATCGCGGGCGGGCCGAAACAGCACCACCACGGACTCCCCGCCCGGCATCGGCTCCAGGCGCAGACGCCAAGCCCGCCCATACGGATCGACCACGCTGGCCGCGCGCGCCTGACCAGCACGCAGCGAAGCGCCCGCCAGATCACCCAGGCCAAACGCCCGACCGTGCGTGACCACCTCCAGCCGCAGGCGCGCCTCGAACAGCAGACGACCCCGTGCATTCCACGCAGCAATGCGACCCGACGCGTCCACAAGGGCGGCGGGATCAGAGAACGCTTCGAGCCAAGCGTGCTCGGACGACAACGGCGTACCGGAGGGCAGAGGAGGGAGGGGCCGAGGAGGCAGGGGGAGCGGGGCGAAACGGTTCTAACACCCGCAGGGCCAACACGCGCGGGCACGATAGACGAGAGTCGAATGTACCGACCCCACGCCACCGTCGCCGCCTGGATCCTCGCAGCGTCCCTCTCGCCCATCGCAAGGGCGCAGGAGCCGCCCGAGCGCGTGGAGGCCGTGGTGCGCGCGCTGTCGGTGCGGCACGATCCCCCCTCCTGCGAGGCGCTCGGCGTCTCCGTGAGCACCTTCGTCTACGTGGCGGAGCACGACCTCGGCCCTCCGTGGGTCGGACTCCGGGCCGCCCAGTGCGCGCTGCCGGCGGCCGAGGCCCACGACGCCGTGCTGCGCTGGGTCACCGACAGCCGCTGGGCGGGGCTGGCGCGCTTGGTGGCGATCTCCCTGCCGTCGCTGCCAACGGGCGATGCGGTGTCGGTGGCACGCGCCGCGCTGGCGGGTCCGCACGCGAGCCTGCTGCGGCCTGCGCTGTCGCGATCTGAGCTCGGCGCGGTGCGCGCGCTGGTGGAGACGCCCTGACCGGAGCGCTCTCGCGTCGGTCGCTGCTGTGGGCGCTGGGCGCGTCGGCGTGTGTCACCCGCCTGCCGCCTGCACCGCCGCCGGTTGCGCTCACCGGGCTGGTGCGTCTGGGTTGGCGATGGGTGCCGGGCGTCACCTTGCGCTACCGATCGGTGGTCACGCGGGAGCTCGGCGCCGTGCAGGTTCAGCGCGCGGAAGACTGGGCGTACACGGCGCGCTCACTCGACGCCTCCGGCGTGGTGCGGCTGACCGGGGAGCTGCTGGGCTTTGGGGCCTCGGTGCAGGTGGCGGGCAAGGATCTGCCCGAGGAGCGTGTCGAGGGCGCACGTGAGGCCGAACGGGCAGGCATCCTGGATGCCGTCACCCTCGACCTCCGCCTGACGGGCCGGGTGGTGGAGTGCTCGCAGCCCGACTTCGCGGCGGCCCTCCCTCATCGCGCGCTCGCCATCCACTTCCCGCCGGAGCCGATGGGAACAGGGGCCTCTTGGCCCGATGGCGGACTGCTGCGCGCGTTCGAGGGGGCGATCCCGCTGGCAGCCGAGGTGCGCACCGAGGCCACCACGTTGCTCGGCAAGGTCGATCCGCACGGTGATGGCTGGCAGGCCTACCTCACGCACACCGCGCGACTGCAGGTGGGGGATGGCGGGCCCGCTCTCGAGATCGCAGGCAGCTCCACCTGGGACACCCAGCCCGGTGCGCTCGCTACCCGTCAGCTGGAGGCTCGCTGGCGACCCGACGCACCCGCAGGCACCCGCGGTGCCGTCGGGGTGCTCCGCATCGAACTGGTGCGCCTGGACGACGTCTCCCCTCGCGACGGGTGATGCGGTAGGGTCACGCCTGTAGGTGCTGTGGCCCGGTCCAGCGCCCCCACCCCGAGCGCGCGACGATGCCGCCTGCGAGAGTCGACCCACCGAGAGCCGTCGCCGACCCCCGTGACGAGGGGGCGATGTGGCTTGCGTGGCTGGTGCGGCTGCGGTGGGTCGCGGTGGTCGCGCAGCTGATCACGCTGTCGTTCTCGGCCTCGGTGCTGCACCAGCCGGTCGCCACGATCCCGGCGCTGCTGCTGGTGGTGGGCGGACTCGTGGCTGCGAACGTCCAGGCGGGGGGCACGCTGCGCGCGGGTCTCCCTGTGAGCCACGACCACCTGCTCGTGCACCTCCTGCTCGATGTGACCGCGCTCACCGCGTTCTTCGCCGCAGCAGGAGGGTCGGCGAACCCGTTCGTGATGCTGTACATGATCCACGTGGCGATGGGCGCGGTGATGCTGGAGCGCCGCCACGCGCTCTTCCTGATGGCGGTGGTGGTGCTGGCGAACATGCTCCTCCACCGTGTGTCGCAGCCGCTCCACCTCGACCGCCACAACCTGCTCGATGCGGACACCCTCGCCGGCATCGGCCAGACCGTCGCGCTCACCGTGACCGTGTTCTCGGTGGGCCTGTTCACGGCAGGCACGGCTGCGACGCTGCGACGCAACAAGCAGCGTCTGCTGGAGGCACGTGAGCGCACCTCGGCCACCGACAGGCTTAGGGCTGTGGGGACGCTGGCTGCCGGCGCTGCGCACGAGCTCAACACGCCGCTGTCGACGATGGACCTGCGGCTGCGACGCATCGGACGCCGCCACACCGACGAGGCCACGACGGCCGATCTCACCGTCATTCAGGACCAGCTCGACCGCTGCATCGGTGTGGTTCACCAGCTCGTCGTCGGCGCCGGCGACCCCAGCGCCAGTGGGTTCCGCGCCGCGTCCTTGCAGTCCTTGGTGCACGACGCCGTGCACCTGTGGTCGGTGGGCAGCACCACCCGCGTGCAGCTCTCGCTCGACGACACCGCCGTGCCGGTGGAGCTTCCCGACATCGCGTTCACCCAAGCGCTCGCCAACCTGCTGCAGAACGCCTCGGAAGCCCAGGCCGACACCGGCATCCAGGAGCCGATCGCCGTGGAGGTGTCCCGCGAGGGCCACCTCGGCGTGGTGCGCGTGATCGACCAAGGCCCCGGTCTCCCCGACCAGCGCGACCGCGTGGGCGAGCCGTTTTACACCACGAAGCCCCAAGGCACCGGGCTGGGCGTGTTCGTGGCCCGCGCCGTCGCCGAAGGGGCTGGCGGCACCCTCACCTACCATCGGGAGCAAGGCCGCACGGTCGCCCGGTGGTGCTTCCCCATCACCGAGAGGACCTCATGACCCAACCCCCGAAAGGCCGCCTGCTGGTGGTCGACGACGACGACGCGTTTCGCGAGGCGATGGAGCTGGAGTTCACCGACCGCGGCTACCAGGTGTTCGGCGCGCCCGACCACCGCACCGCGCTCGGGCTGGCCGCCGTCCACCGTCCCACGGCCGCCGTGGTCGACCTGCGCTTGGGCGCTGAGCGCGGCCTCGAGGTCGTGAAGGACCTCAAGGAGCGCCTGCCTGCCTTGAAGATCGTGGTGCTCACCGGCTACGGCAGCATCGCCACAGCGATCGAGGCGATCAAGCTCGGCGCGGCGCACTACCTCACCAAGCCCACCGACCCCGACCTCATCGAGGAGGGGTTCCAGCGCGAAGGCGGCGACACGGCCGTGCCCGTTCCCGACCAGCCTCCGAGCCTCGCGCTGCACGAGCGGGAGTACATCGAGTACGTCCTGGCCGGCGCCCACGGGAACATCTCGGAGGCCGCCCGTCGGCTGGGGCTCCACCGTCAGAGCCTGCAGCGTAAGCTCAAGAAGTACCCGCCGCGCACCTGAGCACAGCCCGTCCACGCCGGCATAAGGTCGCATCCGGAGGCACCCCCATGCGCGCGCGTCGCGGTCGCACACTGATGGTGGCCATGGGTGCCCTCGTCGGCTGCGGCGGGGAGCCCTGCGACCAGCCGGGCATCCTGTGCACGGTGGTGGGCCTGGCCGACGATGCTGGCACGGACGCGCTCAGCACTCCCCTCTCGCTGCCGGTCGACGTCACCTACGCGCCGGATGGCACCCTCTACGTCGTGGACTGGAACCACCACCGCGTGCTGGCCGTGGACTCGAACGGCATCGTCACGACCGTGCTCGGAACCGGGAGCCCCGGCAGCGGTCCCGACGGCCCTGCAACCGCCTACGCTGTCGACCGACCCACCCACGTCGCTATCGACCCCGACGACCCCACCCGCATGCTCGTGGCCGGCTGGCAGGGCGGGCAGATCATCGCGGTGCACGACGGTGAGGCGAGCCGCCTGTGCGGCACCGGCGCGCGCACGTTCGAGGGCGACGGCGACAACTGCGTCGGCGCCGCCCTGCACCTCCCGTCGTCCACGGCGTTCGACGGTGGGGGGGGGTTCTTCGTGTCGGACCAGGCCAACCACATCGTTCGGCATGTGGATCGCGAGGGCGTGATTCGCACAGCGATCGGCACAGCGCCCATCCCCGACCCCGCCCCACCCGACGGCTGCACGCCGCCCTGTGTGGTGTCTCAGCCTGGCTGGTCGGGAGATGGCGGACCCGCCTTGAACGCGCGGCTCGAAGGGTCGGCCCACCAGTCGGCCTACCCGGGCAGCAAGATCGCCGGGGGTGGGAGACGGCTGATCCTCGCCGACACCTGGAACCACGTCGTGCGCGCCTACGACGTCGACACCGGCGTGATCTCCCACCTCGCAGGCATCGGCACCGAGCCCGGACTCGACGCGGAATCGGGGACCGCCAGCACCACCCACCTCAACCTCCCTTCGGACGTGGCGGTGGGCGCCGACGGCACAGTCTATGTGGCGGACACCGACAACCACTGCGTGCGCGCCATTCACCCCGACGACACCATCACCACCGTCGCGGGAACCTGCGGACTCCAGGGTCGTGAGGGCGATGGGGGCCCTGCGACCGACGCCCGCCTGTTCGCCCCCTTCGGCCTCGATCTGTCGGCCGACGGCTCGCGCCTCGCCATCGCCGACACCGCCAACGACGTGGTCCGCGTGGTGATCCTTCCGTGAGCGCAAAGTCCGAGGTAAGCTGTGCGCCTGGAGGCACCATGGCTTCGTCGTACCGCACCGTGGGCTTGGTCGTGGGCTTGGCCGCCTGCGCACCCGCCGACCCCTGCGCCGATGCCGGCACGATGTGTGTCGTGGCAGGCGTTCCTGGCATGGGCGGCAACGATGCCGACGGTCAGCCTGCCGATGGATCGCGCCTCTCGTACCCCCTCGATGTGGCCACGGATGCCGAAGGCCGCGTGCTCGTGCTCGACTGGGGCAACCACCGCCTGCGCCGCGTGGAGGTCGATGGCACCCTGCGCACCGTGCTCGGCGGCGACGGGGGTGCCGCGCTCGATGCGCCTGCGCACCTCGCTTTCGATCCGCGCGATGCCGGTCGCGTCGTGATCGCCGACTGGAGCGGCAACCGCCTCGTCAGCGCCGACCTCGGTGCCGGCGAGTCCCACACCCTGGGCGGGCGCGGCGTGGCCGGCTTCGCAGGCGATGGCGGCGTGGTCGCCGATGCGGTGTTCTCGGGCCCGTCCTCAGTGGCCTTCGATCAGGATGGCACCTTGTTCGTGGCTGATCAGTTCAACCACGTGATCCGGCGCGTCGATCCGTCGGGCGTGGTGAGCACGCTCGCCGGTCAGCCCGGTCAGCCCGGGTGGAGCGGTGATGGCGGTCCGGCCTCGCTCGCCACCCTCGGCGCAGCCTCCTCGGGCGAAGCGCCCTACCCCGCGCTGCGCCTGCACCTCGTGGAGCGCACCCTCTACGTGGCCGACGCGCGCAACCACGTCGTGCGCGCGATCGGTCTGGAAGATGGCCTCATCCGCACCGTCGCCGGCACCGGCACCGCGGGCGTGGGCGCGGATGGCCTCGCAGCCACCGCCACCGCGCTGGATGGTCCCACCGATCTGGCCTCGGGTCCGGCCGGCGAGCTCTACATCGCCGATGCTTACAACCACTGCGTGCGTCGCCTCGATGCCGACCTCACGCTGCACGTGGTCGCCGGCACCTGCGGCATGGCGGGCGGGCGCGGGGTCACCGTGTCGGATGCGCATGGCCTGATGTACGAGCCCTACGGCATCGAGTTCGATGCGGTGGGCGGGCGCTTGCTCGTGGCCGACAAGGGCAACGATGCTGTGCGCGCGCTCGCACTCGATGTGGGCACCGAGACCACCAGGTAGGTCAGCCGACGGATGCCCTCACCGGCCTCCGTGCGCGCCACGCCGCCGAGCACGGTGCCGCCCACGGGCGCTGAGGCTGTGCCGTCGATCTCGGAGAGGGTGCGGAACCACACGTCGGTGCCGTCCTCCCGATCGAGCTCCACCTCCACACCGATCGTCTCGGTGCTGGTGGCTGCGAAGGGGTGCAGCGCAAACACCGCCACCACCTGCTCGCCCGG
Organism: uncultured Enterobacteriaceae bacterium; assembly: GCA_964396405.1. Classification (GTDB taxonomy): domain Bacteria; phylum Myxococcota_A; class UBA796; order UBA796; genus JACKEO01. The sequence continues at coordinate 57,409 of CAYNFK010000007.1, read as the reverse complement.
CCAGGTGTTGTAGGTGGGGAGCGTGCTCGCCGGGAGCCGACCCGCGGCGAGCTGGTCGAGGAAGGTGCCGGGAGAAGGCTTGAGCGAGGCCGTGCGCAGGGTGAGCGTCAGCCCGTCGCCAGCCTCCATCGCCACGAGCTCGGAAGAAGGCGCGCCGAGCACCGTGCCCTCGGTGAGCCGTGGCACGTAGATCGTGCCCGCAGCTACGTCCTTGGCCTCGTCGGATGCGCAGGGCAGCAGCCCCACCCCCTTGGGGCCTGTGCCTCCGGAGGGTGCCTGAGTCTTGAGCGCGAGCTCAAACGGCACCTCGATGTCGAACACGAAGCGGCCTGCGGCGTCGCTCTCACCCGTGAGGCAAGTGCGCGCAGAGCAGGCCAAGACCACGTGGTGGGCGAGCGGGAGGTGGTCGGCGTCGACCACCTCACCCCAAACACCCTCCTGATCCGGTTCGTCATCGGTGTGGGGTGCGGTGTCGTCGGCGACCGGTGCAGTGTCCTTGCTGCCGTCGGTCTCGACGGCTTCATCGACGGAACCGGGGGCGGTGCAGCCGATCGCGGCTGCACACACCCCCCAACGCCACCCAGCAGCAAGCACGGCCTACTCTTCGGCGAGCAGGGCTTCGATGACCGACGTCATCGTCTCGGGATCGTACTCCACGGCGACGTAGCGGATGATGCCGTTCTTATCGACGATGAGGTCGGTGGGGTAAGGGTTCGCGCCGTCGTAGTTCGCCTGGATGCCCTTGTACGTGAGGCTGGTCTCCAGGCCCACGGGGAACGAGAGGCCCATGTGCTCCACGAACTCCTGCACGCCCCCGATGGTGTCGCTGGCGTTGGGATCCAGCGCCACCATGGCGAAGTCCGGGTCGTCCTTGAAGCGGTTCCAGAACTGGACCTCGAGGTCGGGGGTCTGCGTGCCGCACACGGGGCAGAAGGTGGCGAAGAACGCGATCAGCTGCACCTTGCCGGCGTGGTCTTCGGAGGACCACGTGCCGCCCTCGAGCAGATCGCCGGTGGTGGTGGGTAGCGCCACGCCCACGCCGAGGCCCGGCTGGTTGCCCACCAGGTACGCGTCGCGCACGGGCTGGTTGGGATCATCCGAGAGGATGCGGAGGATGGTGGTCTCCTTGTCGGTGGTGGAGGCCGTGTAGGTGAGCTCCAGGCTCAGTGACTCACCCGGCGCGATGACGGCCTGCTTCGGCGACACCGTGAACGCGGCGTTGTCGGTCCACGCGCGCAGCACGGTGAGCGGGGCGGTGCCGTGGTTCTCGAGCGGGAGGGTCTCGGTGCGCGTCTCGCCCACCGCCGCCGTGCCAAAGCCGATGTTGTTCACCATCTCGGGGAGGAACAGGTAGGGCGCAACGGCGTCCACATCGAGGTGGTAGCTGTACGGGACCCACCAGTTGCCCACGAACACCGTGTCGCCCGAGGCATCCACGCCGAACGTGCGGGCCGTGATGTCGGGACGACGACCGCCCTCGCCGTAGGTCTGCTGCAGCGTGTTGCGCACGGCGGCGATGAGCTTCGGGTTGGACGGGTTGGCCACGTCGAACACGCGCGTGTCGTTCCAGGTGGCGATGTAGGCGCGACCGCTGTCGAAAGCCACACCCGAGGCGGTTCCGGGGGTGTCGACCGTGGCGAGCACGGTGGGTGCTGCGGGGTTCGCCACGTTCACGACCGCGAGGCCCGCAGCACCGGCCGCGACGTAGAGCGTCGTGCCGTTGAGTGCGAGGTCGCGGGCCTGAGCACCCAGCGAGACGCTGCCGAGGCGCACGGGCGCCGCGGGGTTGGAGACGTCGACCACGACCACGCCCTGCTGGGCATCGGCCACGTAGGCGGTGGTGCCGCTGACGAGGACGTCGTAGGCATTGCCCAAGCCCGTGAGCGTGCCGATCCGGGTGAAGTTCTGCGCCTCGTCGGTGCTGTAGATCGCGAGACCTGCCTCGTGGATCGCGGCGTAGACGAGGCCGTTGGCGTGGTCGATGCCCTCGTAGCTGACGCCCTCCTCTTGGAGCGCGGGGCCCTGAACCAGCACGAGCTCGTCTTCGTCCTCGGGGTCGGGGGCCATGGTCCACGAGGAGAGGAGCGTGGCGAAGTCGATGTTCTTGCGGTGCGTGACGTAGATCACGGACTCATCGGACTCGCTGAGCGCGAGGTGGTTGCAGCCAGGGTCGCGGCGTGAGCCCGAGGGGGTCTCGTGCACCAAGCCCTCGAACTCGTAGCGCATGCGCTCGGGGTTCGAGGCGCTGATGACGTCGAAGGTGTAGCTGCACGAGAACAGGCGCTGATCACTCTCGCGGTACACGACCTCCGAGATGTGCATGTGATCTTCGATGCCCTGGAGACGCTGCAGCAGCGTGAGCGGGCTGTTCCACGTACCGGGGCCGACCTGGGGAACGCTGGTGTCGATGACCTCGACGTCGGTGTCGGGCACCTCGATCGCCACGCACGAGCCATCCACCTCCTCGGTGCCTGCCCCGCAGGTGAGGCTGTCCTCGTGCACGTCATCTCCCGTGGGCGCAGCAGCGCACGCAAGGGCCAACCCAGACACCAACGGGAACCACGGGACGCGCATCGGAACTCCATGCAGGGGGACGAACTCGGTCGCACCATGTCACGGAATCATTGTGCGTGGATCGTATTATCTGTGTGTTTTTCGTTAAGTCAGGATCGGTTGAGGGAGGGGCATCGGCGCGGGCGTTGCGCGCTGGCGGCTTGCTGCGCGCTGTGTGAGACGTTCCCACCATGACGAAGACCTGGATGAACAAGGAGCGGATGGCCGGTCTGCTCCGGGTGTGGAACTGGCTGCCTGCGTTCCGGGTGGTGGCCGAGACCGAGCACCTGCCCACGGCGGCTGATCTTCTCGGCGTGAGCCCGTCGGCTCTCTCCCGCACGGTGGCAGCGCTTGAGACCGAACTCGGACGCGAGCTGTTCCGGCGCGTCGGCCGTCGCATCGAGCTGAACGCATCGGGGGAAGCGCTACTGCTCGCCACCCGCGACGCGATGCGCCGGGCCCATGATGGTGTCACGGCCACCACGGGTCTGTCGTCGGCGGGCCCGCTGTACGTGTCGGCCACCTACGTGTCGATGTCGCCGTGGGTGGTGGCGGCGTGTGAGTCGGTGGCGCTGGCGAACCCAGGCCTCGTGCCGATCGTGCGCGAGGTGGGGGCCCACGATGCCCTCACCGAGCTGATCGAGGGCGGCCTCGATGTCTCCTTCCAGACCGAGCCGCTCGTCGACCGCCGCATGCTCTGTGAGCACCTCGCCGATCTGGCCACCAGCGTGTGGTGCGGGCCCCGTCACCCGCTCTATGGGCGCAGCGACGTCACCGCGGAGCAGGTGCAGTGCGCGCCGTTCGTGATCGCTTCCGGGGACGGACGGCGCACGATCCACGACGGCTGGCCTGCGTCCCTCGAGCGTCGGGTGGGCCTGGTGCTGCCGTCGATGGGGGAAGGGGCTGCCGCGGCGGCGTCGGGTCCGCTGCTGGTCGTGCTGCCCGATGCGCTGGCCGTGCGCGCCCAGTCCGGCCTGCGGCGGGTGCCGTTCGAGGGCATCCCCACGATGCCGCTCTACGCGGTGCGCAGGCGGCCTCTGGCGGGCACCATCGACCTCGCCTCCCACCTCGTGGACGGCGTGATCGCGCTGCTCCGCGAGGACGACGCCGAGCTCGTGCAGCTGCGCTTCGAGGTCGAGGACCGATCTTAGCGTGCCAGCGTCAGTCGGAGATGCCGACGACGCACAGGGTGAGGTCGCCGACATTGCACTCGGTCCACACCAGGTTGCAGTCTGGGTTGTCGACCGGGCTCTCGCCGTTGCAGTCAGAAGTGCGCAGCGCGGCGACGCAGGTGTTCGCGGCCTGAGCGTTGAACGTGCAGTGCTCCTGCGTGCACTCGCCACCGAACAGCGGGGCCAGCGCAGACTGGCAGGCCGCGACATCGTCGAACAGGAAGTCGAAGCCTTCTTCCTCACAGGCAGCGGCGTTCTCGCAGCCCACCTGGGCGGCCGTGCTGCCGAAGGTAGCGGACGTGACGCAGGCCGAGAGCAGCACCAGGGGGAGCACCTTCATGGACACCTCTGGACCCTCCCTAGCCCGTTGTGATCAACCCACCCGCTCCACCACCGTGGCCACACCCTGACCCACGCCGACGCAGAGCGTGGCCACACCGTGCGTGCCGCCGGTGCGCTCCAGCACAGCGAGCAAGGTGGTGAGCACCCGAGCGCCGCTGCACCCGAGCGGATGGCCCAGCGCGATCGCACCGCCATGCCGGTTGACGCGCTCAAGGTCGATGCCGAGGGTGCGCACGACGCCGAGCACCTGCACCGCGAACGCCTCGTTGACCTCCCACGCGTCGATCTCAGCCACCGACAACCCAGCCCGCGCCAGCGCCTTCGGCACAGCCTCCACAGGCCCCAGCCCCATCACGCGCGGATCCACACCCGCCGACGCCATCGCCCGCACCCGCGCGCGCACCCGCAGGCCCAAGCGACGTGCTGCCGTCTCGTCGGCCAGTACCAGCGCACAGGCCCCGTCGTTGAGCGGCGAGCTGTTGCCGGCGGTGACGGAGCCCCCCTTCCGAAAGGCGGGCCGCAGCGCAGCGAGCGCGTCCAGCGTGGTGTCGGCGCGGGGGCCCTCGTCGGTGGACACCACGGTCTCCTTCCGCCCGTCGTGCACGGTCACCGACATCCTCTCGGCGGCGAACGCACCCGCAGCCTCCGCCGCCACCGCGCGGAGGTGGCTGGTGAGGGCGAAGTTGTCCTGGTCGGCGCGGGAGATGCCGAGGCGATCGGCGACGTTCTCGGCGGTCTCGCCCATCGTCTCAAGCGGGAAGCGCGCCTCCAGCGCAGGGTTTGGGTAGCGCCAGCCCAGCGAGGTGTCCCACGCCGTGATGTTGCCGGCCTTGGGGTGCTGGGGTCCACGCGGCAGGCTGAACGGCGCACGGCTCATCGACTCCACACCGCCCGCCACCACCAGCTCAGCGTCGCCGACCAGGATCTGCCGGGCGCCTTGGTTCACCGCCTCCAGGCCAGAAGCACACAGCCGGTTGAGGGTGACCCCCGGCACCGACACCGGAAGGCCCGCCAGCAGCAGGGCCATGCGGGCCACGTTGCGGTTGTCTTCTCCGGCCTGGTTGGCGCACCCGAGCAGCACCTCGTCGACCGCGGCACCGTCGATGCCCGCGCGGCGCACGACCTCAGCCACCACCAGCGCCGCCAGGTCGTCGGGTCGCACGCCCGACAGCGCACCCTGGAACCGACCGATGGGGGTTCGCACCGCCTCGCAGATCACCACAGAGCGCACGTTGGACCTCCCGGTCGTCGGGCGTGGACTTTCCCGCCGTTGCCGATAACGAGCCCCGGCAGGATGCAGAAGGAGGTCCCCATGCAGCAGGTGACGGTGATCGGCGCAGGCACCATGGGGCACGGCATCGCCCACGTCGCCGCGCTCTCCGGCTACGAGGTCCGGCTGTTCGATGCGCTCCCCGGCGCGGCTGAGCGTGGCCTCGCGGCCATTCGCAGCAACCTCGACGCAGGCGTGGCCAAGGGCAAGGTGGCTGCCGACCTAGCTGCTGCCGCCCTTGGCCGTCTGCACGCCTCCTCCGCGTTCGACGACGCCGTGACCGGTGCGGACCTGGTGATCGAGGCCGTCCCCGAGCGGCTCGATCTGAAGCAGCAGGTGCTCGCGCAGGCCGCTGCGATCTCGCCCGATGCGTGGCTGGGTAGCAATACCTCGAGCCTGTCGATCGCTGCGATCGCCTCCGCGCTCCCCCACCCCGCCCGCTTGCTCGGCACCCACTTCTTCAACCCCGTGCACCTCATGCCGCTGCTGGAGCTGGTGCGGGGCCCGGCCACCTCCGACGAGGCCATGCAGGCGCTGACCGCGTTCGGGGCTCGGATCGGCAAGGAGGTCATCGTGGTGCGCGACAGCCCCGGCTTCGCCACCAGCCGTCTGGGCGTGGCGCTCGGCATGGAGGCGATCCGCATGCTCGAAGAAGGGGTCGCTTCGGCCGAGGACATCGACAAGGCCATGGTCCTTGGCTACCGCCACCCGATCGGACCGCTGCGCTTGGGCGACCTCGTGGGCCTCGATGTGCGCCTCGCCATCGGCACCTACCTGGCGCAGGAGCTGAACAACCCGGCCTTCTCCCCGCCGGCGCTCCTCCGCCGGATGGTCGCCGAAGGCAAGCTGGGCAAGAAGTCGGGGTCCGGCTTCTACAGGTGGTAGGTCAGGCCCCCGCATCGTGGATGGAGGCTGTGGCGCGCACCGGCCCGCCCGTCGGCACGTCGAGCACCACGGTCATCGTGCGATCGGCGAGCCAGAACGGTGCTGTGGGGCGCAGCTTCAGCTCGGCGGAGTGGCCGTGGCTGCGCACCTCCACGTCGCCTGTGCCATGCCCGATCTGTCCGTTCACATCGATGCGAAAGCGCCCCCGGAACACACCGTCGAACGCGTAGCGGAGGTCCGGCAGGGCGGGCAGGAAGCGCACCTCACAGGCGGCTGTCTCTTCACCCCAGGCTTCCGCCCGCGCTCCCACCAGCTCCACCTGCGCCCCCGTGCGTCGGAACCGAAAGCGCAGCGTGCGCCACGGGTGGACGGTGACCACATCGAGCCCGATCGCCGTGGGTTCTTCCTGCCACGCCTGGTGCACCGACCCGTGCGTGGTCCCTTCCGAGGACTGCTGCCAGGCGCCGGCCGCGAACCCGCCTTGGGTCTGGCGAAGCAGCACGCTGAACGGCACGACCCCGAGGATGCGACGCACACGCTGAGCCACGCCGCCGATGCGAACCTCGGCACGCGCGAACGCTCGGTGCGACACGTCGAGGACCGCGAGCGCGGCCTGTCCAGAGTGTCCCATCGTGGAGCTGTTGCGGCACCGCTGCGCCGACAACGGACCGCTGCGCAGGGTCACCTTCACGCGCTCGCCGGCGTCGTTGGTGTACGCGAGCTTCAGCCGGCCAGGCGCGTCGCCGTCATCCACCTCCACAGGGTCTTGGCGGCGCCGCAGCGACACCTCAGGCAGCACCGTGAGCGCGTCCGCATGGGAGGTCACGATGGACTGGGCGAGGCCCTCGGCGCGGCTGTCCTTGCACAGCCACACGGGCCCCTCGGGTGTGCGCACCCGCGCCAACTCGTGCATGTCCCAAGCGGGGTGATCATCCACCACCACGGCGTCCAGGTCGTAGGTGACGCCAAACACCTGCAGCGGCAGCACCGGGAACGGCACCCGGGCCTCGCCGCAGGGCGCAACGCCGGAGGGGAGCTCCTCCTCAAAGGCCGCTGCCGCACGGCCCCGCAGCACCGGCCCCCGCGCGATGAGGTGCCCGAGCGCGATGCGGCGGCGCGGCACGATCAGCCCGTCCCGAGTCCGTAGGGCCCCAGGGTGGGGTCCCAGCAGGCACCGTCCACCAGCTCGTCGCAGGTGCTCGCGCCCACGCAGATGCGCTGCTCATTGAAGTCCTCGAGCGGACCGGTGAACTCACGCGACTGCAGATCGGCGAGCTGCGCCTCACACGACTCCCGGCACTCATCCCGCTCGATGGAGGTGGTGAGCTTGCAGCCGTCGAGCTTGTCGCACATCTGTCCACACGTAGGCGCACACGCAGCCGCGCCACCCACGAGCACCAGAACCCAGCGCAACATCGGCTTAGAAGACCGGCGCACAGGCCTGCTTTCCGAGCTCCACCCGGCACTCGGCGAGATCGGCGAACGAGTAGACACAGTCCATCCACGCCGCGGCTTCCAGATCGTTCCGCAGCACGTCTTCGCCTGGGATGTTGGTGGGCGTGGCCACGCTCGGGTTGAACCGCCCATCGGTCGCGCTGGGCGCCGGACCTGGCGTGAGGATCGCGCGATTGCACTGCTGCACGCAGCCCTCGATCGCCTCTTCGATGGGCTGACCGGAAGGGCCGGCATCGCACTCATCTTCGGCGATGTAGTGGCGGCAGGTCTCGGCGCAGGTGGGACCGCAGGCCGAGAGCAGGAGCGGCGAGAGCAGCAAGGCGGCGACAGCAAGGCGCATGGCGGTTTCCCGAGGATCGGGGCGCACGTATGGTCGGTGCCCCTTTGTCGTCAACGCTGCGCTACCGTGCGCGCAGAACCCTGACATCCGCCCGGCGCTTCTAGACCGCCCGCAAGCGACCCTCGTGGACCGCGTACCCGTGGGGCGGGCTCGCATCCAAACCCAGGCCCTGGACGCTCCAGCCGCGCTGCGAGACCACCTGAGCGAGGCGGTGCTTGAGCCTCGTGCTCTCTTCTTTCGGGTTGCCGAGCACCGCGAGCAGGGCCTCACGACCGACCTCACCGCCCTGCGTGACCAGCGCCTCGGCCGCCACGTAGCGAACCTCCTCGTCCATGTCCTTGAGGAAGCCCACCACCGCCGCCTCAATCGCTGCGTGCTTGTGCTCGGCGAGCCAGGTGATCAGCTCCTTACGACGCTCAGGCTCAAACGCGGACCGGCCAAGCTTGGACTCGAGCACACCGATCGCAGCGGCCACGGCTGCATCACGCCCTTCGAGGCGCTCCAGCAGGCGCAGCGGAAACGCGTAGATCCGGCACTTGCCGAACCAGGTCTTGAGGGCCGGCAGCACGCGCGGACCCAGGTCGACCAGGACCTCCATCACCTGGTCCTTCTCGGTGCGATCCTTGAGCTGGTTGCTGGCTGCCACATCGAACCGGCCCAGCAGGCCCAAGATCGCAGCATCCGAGCCATCCTCGGTGAGCCAGCGCAAGGAGGCCTCACGATCCTCGGGCTGCGTGTAGGGATCGGCCATGCGGCGTGCGTGGCGCGCCAGCTTGCCTTCGCGCGTGAACATGTCGAAGAGGCCCATCCGATCTCCCAGCCGCCGCCCTCGTAGACACGTGGACCCCGGCCTGCAAGGGGCAAGGTCGGGGCGCTCCGATTCCTTGACGCCCCGCGCGCCGCGCTTTAGAAGCGCCCGGTTCCCCGCGGAAGTGGCGGAATTGGTAGACGCGCTGGTTTCAGGTACCAGAGCCGAGAGGTGTGCGGGTTCGATTCCCGCCTTCCGCATCAACGGCCCGAAGCTTCACGGCTTCGGGCCTTGTTGCTTTCTGGGTCAGAGACCCACGCGGATGCCGCTGCTGTAGATCCATGGGTACGCCCGCATCCAGCGGGAGGGGTCCTCGCCCAAGAACGTGGCGAGGTGGTGCGGCGTCATGGTGACCTTCACCCGGTACGCGCCCGGACCTGCCTCCCAGCTGCCGCAGCCGGTCTGCCACACCGCGCCGTCCTTGATCACCTGCACCTGGATGTCGGGGGCTTCTTCCCCACGGGGAGAGCCCGGCGCCAAGGTGGGGCAGGTCACGACCAGCTCGCCACCGACTGCCGAGTCGCCGCCCTGCTCCACCTCATCACCCGCCTCGGTGCGGAGGTGGAAGTCGAACCCATCGGGCGTGCCCAGCGCCTCGAAGGCCACGAACGAGCGCTTGGCCTCGACCGCAGCGTCGAGCGCCGCCAGCGACGTGTCGGTGGCCAGCAGCATGGTGGAGAACCACGACAGCATCCGCCTGTAGGAGTCGCCTCGCTCTCCGTCCGAGAGGGGGGAAGCGAGCACGTTCTGGTGCGCGTCGGTGCCGCCCGTGAGCATGAGGTTGCCGCGCTGCAGGAGGGTGTCGATGCGCTCCTGGGTGGGGCCCTGCTCCGCCAGCACACCCAGCACGTAGAGGTCGGGCTCGAGGCCCGGCTCCTGGGTGAGGAAGGGCCCGATCTCGCCGGCGAAGCCAAACGGATCCAGGCCGAGCAGCTTGCGGAGGTCGGGCGCGAACATCGCATGCAGGTTGAACACCTCGATGCCGTGCAGGCCGTCGTCTTGCAGCGCTTGAAGCGACTCGATCGACCGCCCCTCCGGGTGGGCCACCAGCACATGACCACCTGCCGCGCGCATCGCATCCTGCGAGACGAGGTCGCCGCCGTTGAGCAGCCCGTGGCGCGTGGCCTCATCCGGATCCACGTGGTGACGCAGGGCCACCGGCATCAGGTCGTCCTCGAACCCTGCGCGCCAGCGCACCACGTGACCGCCCTCGCAGGCGATCTCGTTGGCGACGATGTCGTCACCGTCGCGGACCAGGGTGTCCGTCGGCGCGGGATGAAACAGCGACTCGAACGGCTGAGCGTCGCCGTAGTCGGGGTGGTCGGTGATGAAGGCCCCGTCGAAGCGCAGCGTGCACAGCGCGTCGCGCAGGTCGTCGCGGCAGGCCGTGTTGAGCACGCCGTCTGCCCACCCTTCGCCGTCGCAGGCGTCGTGGCTGTAGGGGGAGTGCACGTGGAAGACCGCGCGTCTCAGCACGAGGTCACGGGGACCGCTCAGCGTGGCCGCGTCCGGCAGATCCTTGCGCCACGGAACCGTGGTCGGCTCGGTGTCGACGGGGTCGGTGTCGTCCTGCTCATCCGATGCGGGGTTGCTGCACGCCACCACCACAGCCCATCCTGCCACCCACGCGCGCATCCGGCCTCCATCCCCACCTGCGTAACGCTTGCGCAGGGTTGCGGGGGACACCGGGCCAGCTAGGGTGGGGGCTCGGAGGTCCCATGACCCGCTGGCTCCTGCTCTCGCTGTGCTTGCCCGCTTGCTCCGTCGTGGACGGACAGAAGATCACCGTGCTCCTGCGCGACCGGGAGGTCGAGTGTGTCACGGCCGGCGACGGCACGCGTGTGGGCCGCCTCACCCTCGATCAGCCCGACGATCTCTACGTGGCCGAGCTCGTGAACTTTGAGGGCGACGACGCGGTCTCCATCCCGTCCACGCGCACCAACAAAGAGGTGGTGTTCGAGTGCCCTGAGGGCTTCGACGGCTTCGTCGTGCGTCACGCCACTGTGCTCCAGGCGCGCGCAGCCGCCGAATAGCTGCAGGCGCGCAGACGCCGAGTAGCTGGGGCTCAGTCCTTCAGGGGCATGCGCCCGCCGACCTCGGCCGAGACCGGAGCGGAAGGGCCCATCGGGGCGTCGGAGCTGCGCAGGCGCACCACCAGACCCCACAGCGCCACGATCGTGAGCGCCACCGACCAGAACTGGCCGGGCGTCATCACCATCGCCGTGCCTTCGAACCAGCGCCCATCGGTGGACGCGGGCCGGAGGAAGTCCATCGCGAACCGCGCGGGTCCGTAGAGCACGCCCAGCAGCGTGACGAAGAACCCGGGCTTCCACGCCCAGCGGTCGAGCACGAGGAACAGCAAGAACACGCCGAGCGACCACAGCGCCTCGTAGAAGCCCATGTCGTGCGCGGCGACGACGCCAGCGAAGTCGCTGCCGACCTGCTCGGTGATCTTGAGCACGGCCGCACCACCATCGGCGCAGGGGCCCCACCGCAGGTCGTGCGGGTGGGCGGAGTCGACCATCCACTCCGGCGACACCAACGTGTGACCTTCGACCGGGCGACAGTACTTCGCGAGCCAGAAGTTGCTGGGCGTGCCGGGGTGATCGTGGGCCACGGTGCAGCCCAGGCGGCCCAGGAACCAGCCGAATGCGAGGCCGATCGCCAGGCTGTCCATGTAGGGCCAGACAGGGAGCTTGAAGCGACGGAAGAACCAGAACGAGAGCGGCACACACACCAGGAAGCCGCCGAAGCTCGACAGTCCCTGCCAGAAGTACAGGAACTGGACGGGATCGGCGAGGTACTCGGCCGGCTTGTACATCAGGCCGTAGCCCACGTGGCCGCCCACGAAGGTGCCCAGCACGAGGTAGCCGAGGAGGCGGTTGATCGCCTCGCGGTCGAGTCCGCTGCGATCGGCGCGGGCCATCGCGATGTTGCCGCCGAACATGAAGCCGAACATCACGAGGATGCCGAAGCCGTGGATCGGCACCAAGCCCGTGTCGAAGACGGGCACCTGGTAGTACGGGATCAACGGGTGCACAGGCCCCTCCAACGGGTGCCCGCGTAACGCCTGCGCGGGCTTCGGGCTGCCCCCGCCCCGGCTGGGTTATCCGCCGCTGGGAGCCACCGTGGCGCTGCTCGACTTCGAAGGACGCACCATCGTCCTCAACCTCGCATACTTCGGCGCGCTCCAGTCGGGCGCGGGCAGCAACGTGCGCCACCTGCACCGCTTCCTGCCCGCCCGCGACAAGGCCGAGCTGCGTCGTGAAGGCGCGAAGGACCGCCCCGAGCGCGTGTGGTGGTTCACCTACACGCCCACCGAGGCCATCCGCATTCCGGGCTTCGACCTCAAGGTGCGCGTCGCTTCGATCCCCAGCGGCGAAGACATCCAGCTCGACCGCGAGGCCTGGCTCTCGGGCCTGGATGGCGTGGTGTTCGTGGCCGATGCACGCGCCGGGCGTGCCGAAGCCAACATGAGCGCGCTGCAAGACATGGAGGCCTGCCTGGTGGGTCAGGGCCTCGATGTGGGCGCGATCCCGGTCGTGTTCCAGATCAACCAGACCGACGCCGCCACGGCCCGTCCGAGCGACCGCGTGGTCGACGAGCTCAACCCGTTTGGCCTGCCCGTGGTGCATGCGCTCGCGCGCACGGGCACGGGCGTGGTCGAGACCCACGACGCGCTGGCCAGCGCTGTCTTCTCCCGCCTGCGCGACCGCATGATGCGCAACGAGGCGGCCGCCCCGCTCACAGCCGTGTCGAAGGCCAGCCGCGATCGCGCCGAGAACGAGATCGCCATGCGCGCCGCTGCACTGTCGGGGCCCCTGCGCTCGATGCCGCTGCCGAGCTCGCTGCCGGTGGCGGTCGAGATCCCTCTACGGGTCTCCGAGCTGCGCCAGAGCCAGCCCTTCCAGCATGTGCGCACCAGCGTCGAGGCCGGTCGACTGCGCGTCGAGGCCGTCTGGCGGCGCACCGATGGCACGCAGCGCAAGGTGGCGGTCCTCATCGAGGCGGGCTCCGAGAGCGCCGCCACCGGCCCAAACACGGCGTCCACCTCCACGGCCATGGCCGACGCCGCCTCGGCGATCGGGGGGCCGCGCGCACGAAAGTCCACCGCGTTCGCACCCGATGAGCTGCCTGGTGAACTGCCTCGCCTGGCCTACGGTGTGGTGGGCGTGGTGGGCGGTGTGTTCACCGGGTTCTCGCTCGCTTACCTCGTGTTCGGTGGGGCATGATCGGCCCCCAGCTCTCGCTCGGCGGCGCCACCTGGACCCTCCTGCCCACCGAGCTGCCTGCGGGTAGCGCACGCGGCGGCGTGAGCGATCCCACGGTGCTGCGGTGCATGGCGCTGCGCGGCTTCGACCCCGCTGCTGGCTGGCTCGAACCCCAGCTCGGGCACCTCCTCGACCCGCACACCATGCGCAACATGGACGCGGCGGTCGACCGCCTCCGAGAGGCCGTCCGGAACGGCGAGCGGCTCCGGGTGATCACCGACTACGACGTCGATGGCACCACCTCGTCGCTGATCCTGCAGGCGGCGCTCAGCGTGGTGTCGCCGACCACGCAGCTCGACTACCACATCCCCGACCGGTTCACCGAGGGCTACGGTTTCTCAGAGCTGGCGGCGCGGAAGGCGGCCAGCGATGGCATCGGCCTTCTGGTCACCGCCGACATCGGCGTGCGTGACCACGCGGCGGTCCATGCGGCCAAGCAGGCGGGCGTCGACGTGCTCATCTGCGACCACCACCTGCCGCCGGGTGCCGACGTCCCCACCGAAGCCACCGTGCTGTGCCCACCTCAGGCCAGCTGCACCTACGGCAACCGCAGCCTCGCGGCATGCGGCGTGAGCTACAAGCTCGCGGAGGCGCTGCTGGAGGGTCACCCCCGCCGCGACACGCTGCTGGCCTCGCTGCGCAAGCTGGTGGCGATCGGCACCGTGGCCGATCTGGTGCCCCTCACCACCTTGGAGAACCGGGCCCTGGTGTCGCTGGGGCTCGAGGAGCTCAACCACGGCCAGCACGCGCCGGGCCTCGCGGCGCTGCTGGAGGTCTCGGGCGCTAAGCGCGGCGAGATCGACACCACCACGATCGGCTACCAGATCGCGCCCCGCATCAACGCCGCCGGCCGGGTGGCCCGCGCCACCCACGTGGTGGAGCTGCTCACGTGTCGTGATCCCGCCGAAGCGGCCCGCCTCGCGGCCGAGCTCGACCGCCTCAACACCGAGCGCCGGGAGCTGCAGCACCACCTGGTGGAGGTCGCCCTGCGCGCCGCCGCCAGCATCGCCGACCCGTTCGTGGTGGTGGCCGGTGCAGAAGGGGATGGCTACCACCGCGGTATCGTCGGCATCGTGGCCTCACGGCTCAAGGACGACCTCAACCGGCCCGTGGCCGTGGTGTCGATCCAGGGCGAGTTCGCTGTGGGCAGCATCCGCAGCGTGCCAGGCGTCCACGCGGTGCACGCGCTCGACGCCGCAGCCGACCTGCTCGAGAAGTACGGCGGTCACCCGGCTGCGGCCGGCTTCACGGTGCGGGCCGACCGCCTCGACGCCCTGCGCCTGCGGCTCAACACCTACGCGGCGAGCGCGGCCCATGACGGGAGCGTGCGGGAGCTGGAGTACGACGCCGAGGTAGCTCCCTCGTCCCTCGATGACCGCCTGCGCGTCGCGCTCGCACGCCTGGCCCCGTTCGGCATGGGCAACCCCGAGCCGAGGCTGATGGTTCCGGGCGCGCGGCTGGATGACGTGCGGCGCATCGGCCACCAGCAGCAGCACCTCAAGGCCCGCCTGGGCGAGAACCGCTGGCGCATCGAGGTGGTGGGCTGGGGCCTCGGTGAGCACGCCGAAGCCGTGTCGGGCGGGCGGCCCGTCGACCTGCTCGGCACCCTCTCAGAGAACCACTGGCAGGGTCGACGCTCGCTGCAGCTCAAGCTCACGGACGTGCGCGTGGCGGCCTGACCTGCGGGATCAGACCTTCCCCTCGTCCCAGTCATCCGCAGCGCCGCCGATGGGCAGCACGGCGCTGGAGCGGTCGCGCAGCAGGCTGTAGGCCATGTAGAGCAGCACGAGCACCACCGTGACCACGCCCTGGATCAGGGCCTGACGCGTCTTCTCGCGCTCCACCTCGGCGCGGGGGGCTTGGCTGTCGCCAGCGCCACGATCGATCGGGATCTCGGTCATCGGTGCGAACCCCAAGCTGTGGAGGGTGTACCCTTCCGGCGCATCCTACTCCGGCGGCGGCGCCTCGGCCTCCGCCCCCTCGGACCGACGCGCGCGCGACCGCTCGCCGTACGCCTCGAAGTCCATCACCTCGTAGCCTTCCGGCACAGCGGGTGTGAACACATCCGGCGCCTGCTCCAGCGGCTTCCAGGTCTTGAAGATGAGGTCGAGCGTGAGCTCCAGGCTTGGGACCTCCACCACGAGGCCCTGCGGCAGCAAGATGAGCCCGGCCTCATCCACTGGCACGAACGGACCGTAGGTGGCGATGAGCGCGAGCGCGCCGTCCTTGCCGTCCACCTCGATGCGCACGGGCGTGCCGGCGACGGGATCCAGCCAGGTGCGAACCGACGTGGCATCGGGCCCCACGAAGTCGTACCGAATGCCCTCGGGGGTCTCCTGGCGCCCCTTGGGATCGAGACGGTCGAGCGGGAGCCGGCCCAGCACCACATCGAGCACATCGTGCATCCCGAACTGACCGCCCGTGGCCTCGGAGAGTGCGTCGCCTGCGCCCCGCTGCTCGACCGCTTCACGATCGCGGCTCACGAGAAACAGCACACGCTCCCCATCGCTGGCGAGCTGGATCACCGGGCTGCCGACGGGATCGTAGACGGCGATCCACGCCTTAGTGGGCCGCTCGACGATGAGCGCGCCCGCAAGCCGCGGGGCCACGATGCCGAGCTTCGGCGACTTCATCTTGATCGAGAAGCGTGACTGCAGCGCGACCGGCGTGGCGCGCTCTCGCACCACGCGGAGCAGCTCGTCGTCGTCCAAGCGGGGGCCCCCAGGCGAGAGCGGGCGCTTGGCGCAGGCCGCCGCGAACAGGGCCACCACCATCAGCATGCGAAGGGTTGGGGTCCCGAACAACGACGCCTCCGTGACGACACCGGGGACGGCCCCACGCTCGCCCGGGGTGACTAACCGCAATGCAACCGGCGCAACGCTGGGCGGCCGTCAAAGGAAGCTCCGCGATAGGAGCCGGCGTGCCGACGCCGCCGCTCCACGACCGCCTCTCGCCTACGGCCTACGCGGCCCTCTCCGGGCTCGCGTGGGGTCTGGCCACGCCCACGGCGCTGGGCGGCGCCTGGGTGCTGCTCGGCGCGGCCTTCGCGGGTCGTGCGATCACCGGCCACCCTGTTCGCGACGTGCTCCGCGGCCTGCTCGCCGGCGTCTGGTGGTTCGCGTTCGGGCTCGCGTGGGTGCCCCAAGCGTTGATCGACCGGGGTGACCCGCCCGTGTACGCGGCCGCCCTCTACGCGCTGCAGGCGCTGCCCGTCGCGCTGCCCTGGGCCCTCGCTTCGTGGCTGGTGCGGCGAGGCACGCCGGCACCGTGGGCGTGGGGTCTCGCCTGGCTCGTGCTCACCGAGCCCTTGGCGTCGATGATGCCCATCCCTTGCTCACCGGCCCACCTCCTGGTGGGCACGGCGGGCTTCGTGTGGCCCGCTGCGGTGGGCGGCGCGCCCGTGCTGTCGGCCGTGGTCGCAGGCATCGGTGCAGGACTCCCCCGCCCCGGTGCCGCCGTGCTCCTCGGGGTGTGGGCGCTCGTGGGCGCGGTGTGGATCGAGCAACCGGAAGCGGGTCCGTCGCTCAAGGTGGCCGTGCTGCAGCCCGGAGGCCTGGCCACCGAGCTGGAGCAAGACCACCAACAGGAAGCCCGTGCACAGACGCTGATGACGCTCGCGATGCAGGCTGCCGACGAAGGAGCCGAGCTGATTGTGGCCCCCGAGGGCGCCTGGCCCTGGCCCGAAGAACACCCCGACACCGCCGTGGCCTGGGCGGGCCTTCCGCCGTCGGTGGTCGGCGGGCGTCGTGCGCGTCTACCGGAGGTGAACCGGTTGTTTGCGTTCGACGGCCGCGCCCTGATCGACGTGTTCGACAAGCAGATCCTCGTGCCTGCCTTGGAGCGCCGGTTCGCGGGCGTTGGGCACGATCGGTGGAGCCCAGGCACCGGCCCGCGTCGGCTCGACCTCGCGGGCCAGGTGCTCGGGCCGCTCATCTGCTACGAGGTGGCCCACGCATCGGCGCTGCGACAGGCCGTGGAGGCAGGCGCCACCTTGCTCGTCGCCCCGTCCAACGACGCCGACCTCGTCGACGGGCGCGGTGCGGACTGGCACCTCGCTGCGGCTCGGATGGCGGCGATCAGCACGGGGCGGCCGCTGGTGCGGGCCACCACCAATGGCCGAAGCGCGGTGCTCGCTTCCTCGGGTCGCAGCCTCGCCGAGCTACCGGGCGGACCGGAACCCGCGTTCGCCACGGCAACGGTTCATCCCGTCGCGCCAGCCTGGAGCGGGGTGCAGGTGGCACCCTGGGCGGGCGCGCTGGGCGCCCTCCTCAGCCTGCTCCTGCTTACTGGTCGGCCCGCTCGGTGGTGGAGCTCGCGCCGCGGATGATGATGATGGTGCGGCCATCGTCGGCAGCGGGCTCGCTGATGCGGCGGGGCGCGGGCGGGAGCACCTTGACCTCTTCGACGACACGCGGCTTGAGGCGCGCCATCAGCTCGTCGAGGTCGGAGCCGGTGAGCTGCGTGTAGTTCACGTCCTGCACGTTGCGCAGCGTGAGGCTGATGTCGCCCATCTCGTCGGCGTACGCGACGTCTTCGGCCTGCTTGGGCGTGACCAAGAAGGTGACCGAGGGCGCCTGCTTGCCGCGGCTGTTCACTTCGGTGTCGGCATCTTCGGCGGCGCGGCTGTTGACGCCGAGCACGAACACGGCCTGCAGGATGGTCTCGGTGCGGCGGCGACCGAACTCATCGGACATCGTGACGAGCACGTCGACGTAGTTGCCGGGCATCAGGAAGCCGGCCACCGCCGAAGATCCGCGCAGGGGCACGGAGATCGCGCGCATGCCGCGCGGGATCACGGCGTTGAGGCCGACGCCCGTGCTGCCATCGGCGAGGCGATCGGGGCGGATGAACTCGTTGGCGAGGATGCGCTCGCGTGGCACCTGGCCCACCACGCGCTCGCGGCTGGCGAACACGGCGGCCTTCACCACGTCGTTCTTCTCGGGCGACTTGATCACCGGGAGGTAGTCGGGCGGCACGTTGACCACGAACAGGTCGTCGTTGGTGATCGCCACGCCCTGGTAGAGCGTGCGGCTGGCCGCCACCACCGTGACGGTGTCGATGGCCTTCTCGGACTCGATCGCCCGCTTGTTGTAGCCGTTGAGCAGCGAGACGATGCCGAACACGGCACCACCGGCCACCACGATCGCTCCGATCAGGAAGGCATACGCGACCTTGCTCGTAGAGCCCTGACCCGACGGACCTGCCATGCCTTACCTCCAAGGCACCCTGGAGTGCCCACGAACGATGCGTAGCCCATCGGACGGAACCCGTCCCGCTGAACGCCTACGCGGCGTCGAAGAGCGCCCGCAGCTCATCGCCAGACAGGGCCTTCACGAACCCGCCCTCTTCGCCCAGCGCGGCCTCGGCGAGCGCCTTCTTCGCTTCTTGCAGCTCGAGGATGCGCTCCTCCACGGTGCCTTCAGCGATGTAGCGGCACGACACCACCGGTCGGTCCTGGCCGATGCGCCACGCGCGATCGGTGGCCTGCTGCTGCACGGCCGGGTTCCACCAGGGGTCGAGGTGCACGACGTAGTCGGCAGCCGTGAGGTTGAGGCCGGTGCCGCCCGCCTTGAGCGAGAGCAAGAACACGCTGGGCCCGCCGGGCTCCTGGAACTTGTCGATCACGGCCTGACGGTCGCGCGTGGTGCCATCCAGGCGCACCCACGGAATGCCGAGCGCTACCAGGCGCGGCTCGATGCGGTCGAGCACGCTGGTCCACTGGCTGAACACCAGCACCTTGTGGTCGTCCACCACCAGCTCCACCAGCATGCTCTCGAGCTCGTCGAGCTTGGCCGACGGCGCGCCCTGGCCCGAGTTGCCGGGCAGCAGGCTGGGATCGACGCAGGCCTGGCGCATGCGCAGCAGCGCCTCGAGGATCTGCATCTGGAAGCCCGCGTGACCCCGATCGGCCAGCGCCTGCCACACATCGGCCCGGGCTGCGTCGCGCACGGCTTCGTAGACCCGACGCTGCTCGGGCGAGAGCTCGCACCGCACGATGATGTCGGTGAGCGGGGGCAGATCGGTGGCGACCTGACCCTTCATGCGGCGCAGGATGTAGGGGCGCACACGTCGACGCAGGCGCTTGCCGGCCTCGCGGTCGCCGCCCTCGATCGGGTGCACAAACCGCTCGCGGAAGCTCGACTGAGGACCCAGAAGTCCCGGCTGCAAGAACCGGAACAGCGACCACAGCTCTTCGAGGCGGTTCTCCACCGGCGTGCCCGTGAGCGCGAGCCGGTGCTTAGCCGGCAGCGCGAACGCGGAGCGCGCGGTCTGGCTGTCGGAGTTCTTGATCGCCTGGGCCTCATCGAGGATGGCGTACGTCCACGGCACGCCGCGGAGGCGATCGAGGTCGAGGCGCAGCAGCGCGTAGCTGGTGACCACCACGTCCGCGGTCTTGTCGAGGCGGCGGTTGGGTCCGTGGTAGGTGCAGACGGTGAGCGATGGCGCGAACCGGTTGAGCTCACGCTCCCAGTTGCGCAGCACCGAGGTGGGCGCGACCACGAGGTGCGGACCGGGCGTAGCGAGCAGCACGGCGATCGCCTGCACCGTCTTGCCCAGGCCCATGTCGTCCGCGAGCACACCGTGCAGGCCGGTGTCGCGCAGGAAGGAGAGCCAGCGGTAGCCCGCGAGCTGGTAGGGCCGGAACTCGGCCTTGAGGCCCTCGGGCGGGTCGATCTCGGGCAGTCCACGCTCGTCATCGAGCCAGGCACGCAGGCGGGCCAGATCGGGCGGGGCCTGAGCGGCCGTGCCTTCCAGCAGCTCCACCAGCGCGGCCGTAGCCGCGCGGGCCACACGACCCTCGGAGTCACGCGCAGCGAGCAGCTCTTCGAGCAGGGCGCCGTGCGTGGCGAGCCAGTCGACCGGCAGCGGGGCCCAGCCTCCGTCGACCAGGGGCACCAGCGACCGGCCTCCGCGCCAAGCCCGCAGCACCTCGGCCGGGTCGGCGTTGGCCCCATCGGGGCCCGCGAAGGCCACGCTGAGCGTGTGGGCGCCTTCGCCATCGGGCGTGTCGACGCGCAGCACCTCAAGGGTGGGCACCACCACGCCGTTGACCACGCGGAAGCGCGATCGGTCGACCTTGCCCACCACCTCGACGCCGAGGCGAGGGCGCAGGTCATCGAGGAAGGCGGCAGCATCCGCCGGGTTGAGCTTCTTCTGGATGCCCACGAGCAGGCGCGTGGACTCCTCGAACGCGCGGGCGGCACGACGCTCAGCGGCCGGATCACGCGCCGGCACCACATCGCCCAAACGAACGAAGCGGCCGTCTTCCACCCGGGCCACGGGCGGATCGCCATACACGAGCACGGGCCGCACCAGCAGGCCGTCGGAGGTGGTGGACAGCTCCACCCGCACCCGCGGCTCCAGGGCCTCTGAGGCCGGAAGACGCGTGGTCTCCACCTCCACCGGGAGGCCAAAGCCCCTCAGGCGCGGCAGGTACTCCGAGACGATCCAGCCCACCTGGTCTTTCGAGAACACCCGCTCGGAGCGCCCTGGGTGCAGCGCACGACGCTCGGTCTCGGGCAGCTCGCCCGCCGTGGTGGGGCGCAGCACGTTGCCGATGAGCGCGGCACCGAGGAACAGGCGGTCGAGACCCGCAGGCCTGTAGATGCCGATGCGGAAGCGCTCCTCCTCGTCGATCACGCGCACCACGAACCACACGGGATCGTGGTCGAGGCGGACGGTCTTGCCATCCAGCGTGAGCACCGACTCCTTCGGCAGCAGGCTCAGCAGGCGCCGCATCTTGTCTTCGTCGAGCGCGCCGGGAGGCGCGAGCAACAGGATGCGCTCGGCCTGGGCATCCCCGGGCGTGGCCAGCACGTTGGTCTCGGCGAGCGCGCCCTTCAGCACCTGCTCGCGCCCATCGGGCCACAGGATCACGCGCTGCACCGACAGCCGGGGACCGTCGCTCTTGAGGTCGTAGCGCAGCTTCACCCGATACTGGGCCGCCACCTGCGGGAGCGGCTGACCCACCTTGAGACCCTGACCGACAGCGATCGCCGCCGCGCACACGTGCACACAGGGCGCGTCGAGGTCGCACTCACAGCCGGTGTCGAGCTGATCGAGCCAGATGTGGACCTGGTACGACGTGGCCCGGGCACGGGTACGCACGCCCAACACGAGCGCACCATCATCGGTGCCGAGCCCACTCACCGCGCCATCACGCGCGAGCTGAACCGCGGCCGTCCAGGCACCCGGGTTCGCTTCGTCGCGCAGTTGCGTCACCAGGTCCGCGATCGTCACCAAGCCTCCGGGGCCCCGCCCCTAGCCCGGTGGCGGCGGCGGGGTCAGCCCTTTCGGGCGACCATCTTCTCCAGCTCACCCGACTCGTACAGCTCCATGGTGATGTCGCATCCGCCAACAAACTCCCCATTCACGTAGAGCTGGGGGATCGTGGGCCAGCTCGTGTAGGCCTTCACGCCCTCACGAATCTCGGGATCGGCGAGAACATTGACCGCGACGAAGTCGCCAGCGCCGGCCAGCTTGAGCGCCTGCACCGTGCGCATCGAGAAGCCGCACTGAGGGAAGTCGGGCGTGCCCTTCATGAACAGCACGACGGGGTTGTTCTTCACGAGGGTGTCGATGCGATCGTGGGCGGAAGACATGGGAGGCTCCAGGATAGGCGCTTCGGGTAGGAAAGAAGGGCTAGTGCGGCCAGGCGGCCGTGGTGTAGGTGCGGAGCGCGAGGGCGTGGATCTCGCGTCCCATGCGGGTGCCGAGCGCGCCGTAGACCAACCGGTGCTGGGTGGGGAGCGGCTTCCCATCGAACGCCGACGACACCACCTCGGCGCGGAAGTGCTCGCCGTCGTTGGCGTCGTCGAACACCAGGGCCGTGCAGTCGGGCAGGGCCTCTTCGATGAGCGCGCGGATTCCATCGGCCGAGAACATGGTCACCCTCACATCTGGGACGGCTTCGATCGGTAAGCACGACACCGTGTCGTGACAAGGCGAGTACGCCATCTGCGCCAGCCCACCGCCCTTTGACTTGACGCGGAGGGGCGCGGTCGGTCAGTCTGCGGGCCCGGAGTCCGCATGCGCATCCCTCTCGCCCTGTTGATGCTCGCCAGCACCCCCGCGTTCGCCGGGCAGATCCCGCTGTGGACCGTCACCGAGTTCGCCACCCCGGGCGATCTGGCTGGCACCGATGGCTGGACCACCGGCTACGCCGCCGACAAGTGGCGAGGGTCCCGCGAGCCCGAAGGCGAGTTCGCCGTGCCCACCACCGATCGCAACGAGGGCGATGTGCCTGGCAACGGCGGCCTCGGCGATGGCGGCCCCTCCGACAACTACCTCGTGCGCGGCGATGCCTTCCAAGACGGCGCGCTGCGCGTGGACGTCGGCACCTACGACAATGACGGCGCCGGCCTCGTCATGGCTCAGAGCGCCCCCGACACGTTCTACCTGCTGTTCGTCACCGACGACGCGGCGCCGCCCCCGATCGACTCTGTGCGCGACACCACGATGGTGCTGATGCGTGTGGAGAACGGCAACGTCACCGAGCTGGGCCGCAGCACCGATGTGCCCGCCCTGTCCGACGACCCCGAGGCACAGTCCATTCTGCGTCTGCAGATCAACGACGGCCGCCTCGTGGCGTTCATGGATGGCCCGCCGCGCATCACGGTCACCGACCCCAACCCCCTCCCCGCCGGCAAGGCCGGGTTCTGGGCCTACGACGCGGGCGACGATGACCGCGGCACCACCACCTTCTTCGACATCGCGGCCGCCTTCGCGTTCGACGACGACGACGACACCGTGGCCGACGACGACGACAACTGCGAGACCGTGGCCAACACCGACCAGCGCGACAACGACGGCGATGGCCTCGGCAACGCGTGCGACGACACCCCCGGCACGTCCACCGACGACCCCGGTCCCGACACCGACGAGCCCGTCACGGACGACCCCGGCACCGACGACCCCACCACCGAGACCGACGATCCGGTCACGCCCACCGACGACCCCGTCGTGAACGACACGTCCGGCACGCCCGGCGACTTCACCAACGAGAGCTTCGTGCCGGCGTGCGAGGGCTGCAGCAGCAGCGGCAGTCCGGCCTGGTTCGCGGTGAGCCTCTCGGCGCTGGGCCTGCTGCGGCGGCGTCGCCAGCGCTGAGCCACGGCTCGGCTCTCGCCGTTCCTGTCGGGCGCGGCTACGGGAGACGCGAGGAGGTGTCCATGCGCGGTCGCTACGTCCTGCCCTTGGTCGCCAGCGCGTGCATTCGCTTCCCGGGCACCGGCACGAACGACACCGCCAGCGACCCCTGCCCCGGTAGCTTCATCAGCACGACCTCGGCGGAGGTCACCGTGATCGACTTCCGCATCGGCGGCATCGACGCGGCCGTCGCGTTCGACCCCGATGCCCAGATCAACGACCAGCCCGCAGCGTGCGTGAGCGCCAACGGGCGCGCGGTGGAGCTGGTGCTCGTGCTCGATGGCTTCGAGGCCGGCACGATGCTCGCCGAGGTCCCCAGCGCGCAGACCTTCACGCTGGGCACGTCGGCCAACGGCACGCTCACCCTCAACCTCGCCGACGACCAGCTCGACGTGCCGGTGGTGGTGAGCCCTGCAGGGTGGGACGGCGGCCAGATGGTGGTGGGCGATGTCGGCGCCAACATCCTGTTCACCATCGAAGAGGCTTCGGGGGTGAGCACCGAGGGCGACGACGTCTACATCAACATGGAGGTCGACCTCACGGTGGATGGCTCCGCGTTGGACACGGGCGGCCTCGGCGGCAGCGACGACGACGACGACACCGGTCTCTGACGGCCCTGTGGCGCCGCGTCGTCCGGATCCGCCTGCGTACCAGACCGGGATCCTCGGCGCGATCACGGCGGCGCTGATCGCGGCCACGGCGTGGCTCGTGGTGCGGCGGGTGATGCTCGCCCCGTTCACCTACTCGCTGTGGTCGGACCGGGATCTGGTGCGGTCGGCGGTGGGGTTGTGGAACGTGCCCACGGCGGGCGCGGAGCTGTCGTATGGCACCGGTGCTCGCGTGCCCGGCGGCGCGCAGTACATCCTGTTCGCGCTGGTGCAGGCGGTGAATGACCACCCGGTCACCGTGCAGCGCGCGATCTACGTGCTGGACGCTGCGGGGTTGGTGGTCCTCGGCCTCACGGCGCTGCGTCTGGGGGGCGGGCTGGCCGCTGCGCTCACCATGGCAGCGGCGCTGGCCACGGCTGTGACGCACGAGGGTCTGGCGCAGCTCTGGAACCCTGCCCTGCTGCCGCTGTTCATCGCTGTGGCGTTGCTGCTGGGCACGCGCATGGCGGAGGAGCGCTCAGCGCACCTGCTGGGCCTGTGGACGGCGTCGGTGGGCATCGCGATGCAGTTTCACCTCTCGGCCGGGCTGTGGGCGTCCACGATGCTGGTGGGGCTGGTGGCTGTGGGTGTGCGGGGTTGGCGGGCGGCGCTGCCCAAGGCGCTCGGCGCGCTGCTGCTCGTGTATGCGCCCTACCTGCTCTCCGAGCTGCTGAACGGCGCACCCAACACGCTGGCGATGTGGTGGCAGCCCCACGCGCGAGCGCTCGACGAAGGGGCCGAGGTGCGCTGGCGCTTCTCGGAGGCCGTGTCCGCCCTGGGCTGGCTGCTGGGGGGCCGCACGGAGCTGGGCATCGACGCGATCTGGAACCCCGTGCGGTGGCTGTGGGCGCTGGGTCTCGCGGCCACAGCGGGTGCCGCGGTCATCGACCTGCGCGCCGGACGTCCGGAGGGACGCGCGCTGGCGGTGGTGGTGATCAGCACGGTGCTCACGGTGGGCTGGCTGATCGCCGATCCGTTCATCTCCACCGCGCCGCGCTACCTGTTCGTGGCCGTGCCGGGCGTGGGCCTCGCCGTGGGCCTCGGGCTGGCGCGGCTGGTGGCGCAGACGGGAGGCTTCGCGCCCAACCTCGCGATCCTGTTCGCTCTGGGCGTGGCGCTGCCGTCCCGCGGTTGGTGGGAGCGCTTGGACGACGTGGTGGGGGGTCCGTACGAGCGCCAGCTGGAGCGCCTGAGGGCGGTGCGGGCGCTGCACGGCTGGTCGTGGGCCGAGGTCGCAGGCCGCACCGTGGTGATCACCGAGCGCACGGAAGAGGGCGGACTCGGGTGGAAGGCGTACGGCGGCATCGACGACCTGCTGCGCCGGGAGGGTGAGGCCTTTCCGGGCTCCTTGGCCCCGCCCTGCGCGGCGGTGATCCAGGTGCCGCTGGGGCCGGACGAGGACGCTGGCGAGGCCGTGCGGGCGGCGCTGGGCCTTCCGAAGGAGAGGTTCTGGGTGGACGAAGAGTACCGCCAGGACGGCATCCACTTCCTCACCTACTTCCCGGGCGAGGAGCGCTGTCCCACCTCGCTCATCAACCGCTACCTGGACACCCCGATGGAGGCGGAGCTGCGGGAGGCCTACCTGCAGGTGCCCGACGGCGGCGTGCTTTCGCTCCCGTCCGACAACCCGGCCACGCGTCGCACGCTCGTGCACCTGCGCGTGCCACGCGCGGGGGAGGTTGGGCCGCTGGTGCTGGGGCTCGAGCTCGAACAGCACGCCACCTCCCTGTGGGTGGACGTCCTGCTGCACAGCAACCAGCTCCGCGGCGAGGCGCTCAACGAGGGCTGGTTCGGCACGGCGCTGGTGCGCGGACTGCGGGTGAACTTCGCTCCGGTCGACGAGCTCGGTGCTGTCGAGCACCTCGAGACGTTCGCGTCCTTCGGCGCCGACCTCGTTGGCTACCGAGGAGCCGCCGCGCCCCTCCAGACCGTAGTGCGTCTGCACCCCGGAACCTGGCGTGTGGTGATCACCCTCGATGTGCTCGACCCCACCGCGCAGCCCTGGCCTCCGACCGACGTGGAAGGGTGGCCCGTCGAGCTGCACCTGATGGACGACTTCGTCGTGCACGGGTTCCAGTAGGACGAGGCGAAGGGCGGCGTTAGGGGCGCGCACGCTCCCGTAGCTCAGCTGGATAGAGCATCGGCCTTCTAAGCCGAGGGTCGCAGGTTCGATTCCTGCCGGGGGCGCTTCCGATCTCGTTCACATCGCATTCGCGATGGAGACCTTCAGGCCCGTCGCGACTCAATCCGCGCCGCGATCTCCTTGGCGCTCTGCTTCAGCAAGCTGATCTCGGATGCGCTGAGCATCCTCGGACCGTGTGAGGTACCTGCCCTCTGATTCAGTGAGGCAGTCGAAGGCGTGACCGAACCGGTCTTGCCACCAACCTTCGAGTTCGGGTCCATGCTTCCTCCGCAGATCGGCGAGCGTCGCGTTCGAGAGCACCAGCTTCGCCGAGTGTAACTTGCCTGTGAGCGTGATGGCACCGACGACCCGTCCGCCGCCCGCCAGGACGTGGCCCCGAAGGTTCGCGAGCGTTCCGCCCTGGCCGATGAAGTCGTCAACGAGCACATGGTCGACGCCGCTCTGGACGTCCCCATCGAACAGCGCCTGGCGTGCGAGGCGCGCGTAGCCCGAGGCGCCGGTGTGCCCGACTACGTTCATCTGCACGACGGACGTGGAGACCAGCCAGCCAAGGAGACGTCCGATTTCTTCGGCGAGTGCGAGCGGGATGGCATTCACGCCGGTGTCTTCGAGCGCGTGCACGGGCAGGAGGATGGGCGGATCGCTGGTCGCCCACGCTCGCACGGTGTCGACGGCGCGCGGGGCCAACGTGTCGCTCACGAGCCTCACTGCGGCGTCCGCGTCGCCAGCCTTTGACGCGTCGTAGTCCGGGTGACCCTTCACCTCCGGGATCGGCGCGACGATGACGACATCGGGTACGTCGTCCCACGGGGCTCGGACCGGGTGCACTCGCTTCATGGTCCTTCCGCTACTCCGGCGCACCGCGGTGCACCTTTCGGGTAGAGGTCCTGTCGATCCGCGCGGAGCTCCAGTCGATCCGGGACGAGGTCCTGTCGATCCGCGTGGAGCTCCTGTCGATCCACGGTCAGCGACCGCCGCGCTGAAGCTTTGCGGGCGCGATGCTCACCGCCGCCGTCGACACGGCCTCGCCGCGCGCCAACTCCGACCGGTTCCGGTACACGTCCTCATCGAGCATCCGTCGCCACTCCCGAGCCCGCCACCCGACGACCTTCCGCTCGACGAGTTCCGCCATTGGACCCGCCTTGCGAACGAGCGTGAACTCGATCCGATACGTTCTGTCTACGTCCCGACTGGGGGCGCTCGTTCACGCCAGTTCGCACGCCGTTCATTTGAGTTCACATGCCTTGACGCGGCTCCGCCGAGCTCATCCGCGGTCGAACGGATTCAAGACCTTCACGCCCGTTCCCTCCACGTCCTTCACGTTGCGCGTCACGAGCGTGAGCCCATGCACGAGCGCAGTGGCCGCCAGCAACGTGTCCACAGTGGGCCGGGGATCCGGCACGTTCAGACGCCCCCACACTTCCGCGACGCGTGCGTCGATGGGAAGGATGCGCGACTTGAAGCTCCCAAGCAGCCCTTCAAGCCAGGCCTCCAGATGGCGCGCGGTCAGCTCGTCCCTGCGACGCTTCAGCTCAATGCCGCGGCGGATCTCGCCTACGGTGATCACACTGAGCCATGCATCATCGCGTCGGGTGGCCGCCCAGCGGGCGACGCCAGGATCGCCGCGCGGGCCTTTGCGGATCTCGGAGACGACGTTCGTGTCGAGGAGCCAGCTCACAGCTCCACGTCCCGCGGCAGATCCTGCTGGCGGGCGAAGTCCTCATCGTCGCCGAGGTCAGGCATCGCGGCGAGCCACTCCCACAGCGACTTGCCGGCAGCGGGACCCTGGAGCGCCGCGTGCAGGATCGCGCGGTGCTCCGCCTCGGCAGAGCGACCGTGAGCAGCCGCGCGCGCCTTGAGCGCCTCGACGAGGTCCTCGTCGAGGTTCCGTACGATGAGCTGGGCCACCTCGACCTCCATGCTATCATGATAGCAGCGTCGCCTCGGACCGTCAAGGTCGCACGCCGCAGCTTGCCCAACGCGACGGCAACGCGTTCTTGCTGCATCCACCCCAACGGACAAACGCCAACCATCACCGACCCACACTTTCCCCACCCCTTTGTACCGGTTCCCCACCCCGCTGTACCGGATAGGTGCCGGCAAAGGCGCACTTCTTTCCGGCACGCCGGATCCCCACCAGGCCGTCGGCACCCCAGACCCATCGCGGCCTCAACGTAGATGTCCACTTCTACGCGACCCATCGTTCGCGGGTCATCGTCGTGCGTTCGCTCGTCGAGCTTCCGCAACGTGCGAGCGCACCGCCGATCACGATAGCCCCGACCCCATGCACGACGACCTGGCCACCTTCGAGCGCGCCGTCCGCCGCATCGCGCAGGACACCCTCGTCCACCTGGTGCGGCAGGAGGGGCGCGAGCCGGCGTTCGTTCGCGTAGCGGTGCCCGAAGCATGGGCCGTCGACGACTTCGCCGCTGCCCTCACGGCCGAGTACGCCGCACGCGGCTTCGGACCGGTGCAGGTCCAGGCCCTGCCGACCCAGGGGGAGCCGCGGCTGCTTTCGGTGGTGTCGCGGTAGCTTGCCCCTTCACGACCCCAACGAAGATCGTGGAAATTACCGAAATGCAGTGCGCGCCGCATAAGTGGGGGCGAAGCGCACGCTGCGTGTACCTGCTGGGCGACCCTGGCTCGAGGTGTCCCCCTATGCCCCATCCCATCACCACCGTGACGACCGGGATCTGCGGTCTCGACGCGATCCTCTTTGGGGGCTTGTCGCCGGAAGAGATGTACCTGGTGCAGGGTGGGCCCGGCACCGGCAAGACCACGGTGGGCCTTCAGTTCCTGCTCGATGGCGCGGCGCGCGGTGAGTCGGTGCTGTTCATCACGCTCGCGCAGTCCCAGCGCACGCTGGAGAAGATCGCGGCCTCGCACGGCTGGAGCTTGGAGCACGTCCACATCCGATGCCTGCCGGTGGTGCCGAGCGGTGCCGCAGGTACGAACCGGGAACAGAGCGTGTTCCACACGGGCCACGTCGAGCTGGCCGAGTCGATGGACGCGATCATGAGGTCGATCGACGCGCTCAAACCCGACCGCGTCGTGATCGACTCCATCGACCAGCTCAGGCTCCTCGCCGACGGGCGCCTCCAGCACCAACGCCGGCTGCTCGCGCTGCGCGAGTTCCTTGCGGATCGAGGGTGCACCGCCCTCGTGCTCGACTCCGGTGCCGAAGACAGCGATCCGTCGCTCTCTGAGCTGACCCACGGCATCCTGCGACTGGAGCGCCTCGCGCCGATCTACGGCGACGCCCGCCGCCGCCTGTGCTGCCTCAAGATGCGGGGGGCCAACTTCCACGGTGGTTACCACGACTTCGCGCTCCGCACGGGCGGGATCGTGGTCTTCCCCCGACTGCAGGTCAACGTGCCGCAGCCGCCGCCGTCCTGGCGAAGGGTCGGAAGCGGGGTCCCGGAGCTGGACGCGTTGCTGGGCGGCGGCCTGGAAGAAGGTACCGCGTGCCTCGTCGCAGGGTCGCCGGGGACGGGGAAGACCTTCGTGTCGACGCTCTACGTGCATGCGGCTGCACAGCGCGGCGAGCACGGCGCGATCTTCCTGTTCGATGAGCGCCTGGAGACCTTCTTCGAGCGCTCCCGGCACCTGGGCATGGACATCCGACCCATGGTCGATGACGGCATCGTGCAGGTCCACCAGATCAACGCGGCGGAGATCAGCCCGGGTGAGTTCTCTCAGATGGCCCGCAACGCCGTGGAGCGGGACCACGCCAAGGTGGTGATGATCGACAGCCTCACCGGCTACTTCCACGCCATGCCCAACGAGCAGATGCTGCTGCTGCAGATGCACGAGCTGCTCTCGTACCTGGGGCACCAGGAGGTTCTCTCGTTGCTGGTGGTGGCGCAGCACGGCCTGGTCAGCCACGATCGGGGCATGAGCGGCCCCCTCGACATCAGCTACATGTCGGACGCGGTGCTCCTCCTCCGCCACTTCGAGGCTGTGGGCGAGGTTCGCCAGGCCATCTCGGTCATCAAGAAGCGCCATGGTGCCCATGAGCGCTCCATTCGAGAGCTCCAGCTCACGCCCGAAGGGGTCAAGCTGGGGAAGGCCCTCGTGGACTTCGAGGGCGTCCTCACCTTCAGCCCCGTCTACACGGGGCTGCGCGCCGAGCTGCTCAGCACCGACAACCTCGCGTGACCCCACCATGACCCACCGCTTGCGGGTGCCATCGCCAGTTGCAGCGAACGCGGACGCGATGCGCGTCCACGTGTTCGCACCGTGGGGCCGCGACAGCGAGCTGATCCTCGACGCCCTGCGGGGGGCGGGCATCGCATGCGAGGCCACCGACGAAGTGCGCTGGCCGCTCACCTCGGTCGACCAGATCGGCGCCTTGGTGCTCACGGCCGACGCCACCACACCGAGCATGCTCGCTGCGCTCAACGCCGACTTCCAGGCCCAGCCCTCTTGGTCGGCGGCTCCGGTGGTGCTCCTGATGCGGCCGGATGCGTCGGGCACCCTGGGAACGCACCGGGCCGAGGCGCTCGCCTTCTGCAGCCACGCGATCGTGGTGGATCTGCCCGTGGAGGCCGCTCAGCTCGTCCAGGTCGTGCGCTTTGCCCTGGAGTCTCGTCGCCGGCAGTACCTGGCGCGGGATCTGCAGCAAAGCCTCGAGGACATGGTCGCGTCGCGCACCGCCCGACTGCGCGCCACCACCCACCAGCTCGGACACGCCGAGCAAGGGGAGCGGCGTCGCCTCGCCACCGTGCTCCACGATGACTTCCAGCAGCTCCTGGTGGGTGCCTCGATGCACCTGGTGCTGCTCGAAGACGAGCACGCCGACGCCGCGCGTCGGTCGGCGCTCGCCACCGTCCAAGAGCTCCTCAACCAGGCGATCGATGTGTCGCGGTCGCTCACCGGCGACCTCAACCCGCCCACCCTGCTCCTCGACGGCCTCGCGACCGCGCTGCGTCGCCTCGCTAAGCAGATGCAGCAACGGCATCACCTCGACGTCACCGTGAACGTGGGTCCGGGCGTGCACATCCTCCACGAAGACAACGCCGCGTTCCTGCTCGCCGCCACCCGCGAGCTGCTGTTCAACATCGTCAAGCACGCGGGCGTCGACCGCGCGACGGTCCGCCTCAGGCAGCGGGCCGGCATGGCACGGTTGGTGGTGGAAGATCGCGGAGTCGGCATGATGCAGCCCACGCTCGCCGTGCAGGACGGCGGCTACGGGTTGTCGAGCGTCCGCCATCGCCTGGAGGCCATCGGCGGCCGCCTGCAGATCGAGGTCCCGCCGGGCGGCGGCTGCCGGGTCACCATGGACGTCCCGACCCAGTCCGAGACCGTGAAGCCCGCCCGACGCCCTCCGCGCGGACTCAGACCCCCTGCGTGACCCACAGGACGGCGCGTCGGCCCAGCTCGGTGCCCGAGCCGATCTCGAGCTTCTTCTTGATGTTGGCGCGGTGCGTCTCGATCGTCTTCACGCTCACGCCGAGCGTGCGGGCAATCTCGGTGGACTTCTTCGCGCGCCCGATCAGCGTGAACACCTCGATCTCGCGGTTGGACAGGGCCTCCTCCGGTGCCGACGAAGCCCGAGACCCGCCCGCCATCCCGCGCAGCACGCTGTTGTGCAGCTCGGGGGACAGGTACACCTCACCGGCCATCACCACGCGCACCGCGGTGACCATCTCGGATGCGGCCTGCGCCTTATCGAGGAAGCCGTTCGCGCCGAGCCGCAGCGCGCGGGTGGCAAAGCCCGTGGTGCTCTGGATGGTCCACACGAGGATCGGAACGGACGCATCGACCAGCCGAAGGCGCGAGATGAGCTCCAGGCCGGTGCCGTTGCCCGCGAGGTGAAGATCCGCCAGCACCAGGTCCGGTCGGCGGGCCTCAAACGACGCGAGCGCCTCATCCACCGACTCGGCCTCGCCGCACACGTCCATGTCGCAGCGCGAGTTCAGCAGAAGGCGGGCACCCATTCGGACGACGGGGTGGTCATCGACGATCAGGGCGGCACGCCGGCGCGACCCGACGCCATCCGCCAGCGGCGCTAACGCCGCGCCCGTTCCGCCCTCCGACGTCGCACGAACCATCGAGCACAGCCCCCCACCCGCGCAGACGATAGCGCGGAAAGGAGCTTCACGACACCACGGCCTGTGCAGGAGCCGTGCCGGACGAGGTCGTCCGCATCGACGCGGGCCCGGTGAAGAACCGGCGAGCGCCCGCGTCACGAAGCACGGCGATCGACTGGTGCTCGAGCTGGCGCACCCGCTCGGCCGACAGCGCCATGCTCGTTCCGATCGCCACAACCGTGCAGGGCTCCTGGTCGATGCCGTAGCGCCGCTGCATGATCTGCAGCTCCCGCGACGCGAGGTTGGCCTCCAACAGCTCCCGAAGCCAGGTGCGCTCTTCGTGCACCGCTGTGGCCTGCTCAGGGTTCAGGCCGACCACGTCCTCGAGCTGGCCGACGAGGTCCACGAGATCTTCGTCGTCGCGGGGGTCGGCCGTGTCGTGCGCTGCAGCAGCGAGCACCTTGGTGGCTCGCTCCACGGTGACGCCCAGGTCGGCAGCGAGCGCTGTGATCGTGCAGGGCCTGCCTTCGTCCTCACGAATCCTGGCCTGAGCGCGGAGGTTCCTGACCATCTCTTGGGCCGACGCCGGCAGCCGCACCATACGGGAGAGGTGCACCGTCTGCGTGAGGTGCGACCGGACCCACCAGCGTGCGTACACCGAGAAGCGCACGTTCTGGTCGGGCTCAAAGCGCTGCGCCGCCGCGAACAGGCCGAGCACGCCCTCCTGCGCCAGGTCGTCCTCATGGACCCCGCGCCAGGAGCGGTGACGCCGGGCCTGGCTCTTGGCCACACCGTGCATCGACATCGCGAGCTCCCACCGCAGCGCCTGGGCATCGTCCCAGTGCTTCCGAACGACGGCCAGGGACGGGTCGTCCGCCCGCGTGCGCCCGGCGATCTTGAGGGCCACCTCCAGCTGGCCCACGGCGGCGTACCTCGTGCGGCCTGCACGCAGCTGCGTGGCGAGCAGCGCCTCCTCACACTCCGGCCAGCGGGCGAGGGCCGTGGTCAGCAAGGCCTCCAGCGCCAGGATCCGGCGCCCAAGATCGAGGTCCCGGTGGTCCGCGCCGTCCGTGGGAACCGACACCTTGGGGACACGGCCTGCACCAGCACGCATCGCGAAGCTGCATCGAGCGGGGGAAGAAGTCATGGTGGCCACCCTGGGTTGTGGACAACGGCTATCGCCCACGATCCCCGAGAGGTTCGCGAAATTGTCCCCATTCTACGCTGGTTGTTTTGCCTACGGCCCCTAGTGGAAACCACCAGAGACGCCCCCAACCCGCGCGCACACTTTTTTTGTACCCGGCGTGCGTACGCAACGTTCGCGCGGGCTCCGCAGGGCGTCGCTCGGGACAGGTAAGGAAGTGTTTGGCACGGCACGCCTCGTGCATACCGAGGCCCCAGGAGCCTGAATGTCCTGGTCCTCCAAGCTCACCTCAACCCTGCGAATGTCGACCCGCACGACCCTGATCGTCCTGGCCGTGCTCGTGGCGTTTGTGAGCGCGTGGGCGCAGTCGACCGGCGGCTTCTTCGGCCCGGGCGAGCTCGCCAGCCCCCACGCTGATCTGTCGGGCATCACGAGCTGCACTCAGTGCCACGACATGGGCGCCGGCGTCTCCGCCACCAAGTGCATGGCCTGCCACGACCGCGTCCGGGAGCAGGTGAGCGAGGGCAAGGGATTCCACGCCGACAAGGGCAAGACCTGCGAGAGCTGCCACCCCGATCACCGCGGCGCGGACTTTCCCCTGGTGCGGCTCGAAGAAGAGAAGTTCGACCACAGCAAGACGGGCTTCGACCTCGAGGGGGCCCACGCGAAGACCGACTGCGCCGAGTGCCACACCGAAGAAGGGGTGTGGAGCGGCGCGTCGTCGGCCTGCGTCGACTGCCATGAGGAGCCCCACGGTGCCGCAACCGGGCGGCCGCTGCTCCGCGACTGCGAGGCCTGCCACGGCGTCGCGAACTGGGATGCGCTCCCGCTCCCCGTGTTCACCTTCGACCACGGCGACGCCACCCAAGCGGACTACGCCCTGCACGGGCGGCATGTCGCGGTGCCCTGCGCCGACTGCCACGCGGACTGGAAGTTCACCCCGGTCGCCCACGAGGGCTGCGCCGACTGCCACGACGACCTGCACAACCGCCAGTTCTCCCCGCGTGCCTGCGAGGACTGCCACACGGTCGACGTGAAGGCGTTCGCGCTCCGCAGCTTCGACCACACCACCACCGACTGGCCGCTGGTGGGCAACCACAAAAAGGCCGCCTGCGAGGACTGCCACCAGGACGGTGCCCGCGCGCACTACGTGGACCTGCCCCACGACCGCTGCGAGACCTGCCACAAGGACCCGCACGAAGGGCAGTTCAAGCCCCGCGACTGTGACGCTTGCCACGCCGCGACCGCGCCCTCCTTCGGGGCGGCAGGCTTCGACCACAACACCACCGACTTCCCCCTCCGCGGCGCGCACCAAGAGGCCAGCTGCGAGGGCTGTCACGGAGAAGGCCCCAGCGGCACCTACGCCGGTCTCGTCGCCACGGGCTGCGCGAGCTGCCACGAGGACGCCCACGCCGGGCGCTTCGCCCCGGCCACCTGCGAGAGCTGCCACGAAGACGGCGTGTGGGAGGTGAGCACCTTCGACCACACCGTCACCGGCTACGCGCTCGATGGGGCCCACGCCGAGGTCACCTGCGCCGCCTGCCACGGGCTGGGGGAAGACCGGGTGGCCTGCCTCCCGCATGCCGCCTGCAGCGACTGCCACGCCAGCGACAGCCCCCACGAGGGCACGGCCGCCACCGCCACCTGCGAGTCCTGCCACCGCACCGCAGCGTGGTCGGCCGTCACCTTCGACCACGCCACCACCGGCTTCGCCCTCGAAGGGAAACACCAGCCCCTGGCCTGCACGGACTGCCACACAGGTCCCAGCTTCGTAGGAGCGGCTGCGACCTGCACCTCCTGCCACGAGGACGACAAGCCGCCCCAGCACTTCGAGGGGGCCTGCGAGACCTGCCACGCCCCGGCCGGGTGGCGTCCGGCGACCCTCGGCGGGCGCGACCATGCGGTCACCGGCTTCCCGCTCACGGGCGTGCACACCACCTTGGAGTGCGGTGCCTGCCACACGCCGGGCACCACCACCCTGGGGCCCTTCTGCCAGGACTGCCACGGCGATGAGGACCCTCACCGCAACCTGGCGGGCAACACCTGCGAGTCCTGCCACAGCGCCACGGACTGGTCGACCATCCGCTTCCTCCACGCCTCCACCGGTTGGCCCCTGCGTGGACCCCACCACCTCGCGGCCTGTGTCGACTGCCACGCCACGGGCTTCGTCGGCACACCCACAGCGTGCGTGCGCTGTCATCAGGCGGAGCGTCCTGGGGATGCGCTGCACGCCGATCCGCTCGCACGCGAGTGCGAGACCTGTCACCGCCCGTACTCTTGGGAGGCACCCACATGGCCGCACGGGGACTGATGCTCGGGCTCGCGTGGGCAGCTCTCGCTGTCACCGTCGCCGTCGTGGTGTCGTGCCGAACGCCCGGGATGCCCAACTCGGGCCACTTCCCGCTGGTCGGCGCGCACGAGAAGACGTCCTGCAGCTCCTGCCACACGCAGGGTCTCGCCGTGACGCTCCCCTCGAACTGTGCGGGCTGTCACCTTCCCGACATGCCAACCCCCCACTTCGAGGGCGACTGCGGCTCCTGCCACAACGCCACAGCGTGGGCAGACGCCACCTTCAACCACGCCACGGTGCCCGACGGCACCGCCTGCTCAAGCTGCCACGAGCCCGACAGGCCTTCCGGTCACTACGCGGGCGACTGCAAGGACTGCCACAACACCGTCGACTGGGAGGACGCCACGTTCAACCACGACACCGTGGCAGGCACGCCGTGCGCGACCTGCCACGAGCCCGACCGGCCCAAGCCCCACGCCGAGGGCGACTGTGCGGACTGCCACAACACCACCGACTGGGAGGATGCGATCTTCGACCACGGGTCGCTGGCCCCAGGCACCACCTGTGCGAGCTGCCACGAGCCCGACCGTCCTTCCGGTCACTACGCGGGCGACTGCAAGGACTGCCACAACACCGTCGACTGGGAGGACGCCACCTTCGACCACGACCCGTTCTTCCCGACGCCCCACCACGGCGTCAAGGCGTGCATCTCGTGCCATCCCGAGCCTGAAGGCACGGCCTCGTTCATGTGCCTGGACTGCCACGAGCACCGAAAGTCGGAGGTCGACGACGAACATCGTGGCAACTCCAGGTACTCCTACGACACCCAGCGCTGCCTCGACTGCCACCCCAAGGGCCGGTGAATGTACACACCGGTCGGCATCGCCGTGCTCCTGCTCGCAAGCGCCCCCGCGCTCGCGGCGGACACGACGACGCCGGCGGACACGACCCAGCCAGCCCCAACGACCCCACCGGACGAGCCCGAACAACACGTCCGCAACAGGCTCTACTTCGGCACCCAGGTCGGCCTCGCTTCGGTCGAAGAGGAGCCCGGCGAGTCCGAGCTGTGGTCGGATGTCTCGTTCATCCTCGGGGAGTCGCTCACCGCCCGCCTGCTGCGGCGGGGCGGCTGGACGCTGGAGCTGCTGGCAGCCGGACGCATGAACCTGCGGATCGCGGACCCTGGCGTGCGGGTCGATGACGTGCGGATTCGGGCCTTGGGCCTGCGCCTGACCTCGAACGTGGTGACCCTCGACGTGGGCCGCTTCTCCCCGGCCGGCGGCGTGTGGCGCTTGGTCGACGGGGTGCAGGTGCGCGGCCAGGTGGGGCGCGGCGTGTACGTGGGGGCGTGGGGCGGCGCGTCACCCGACCCCTGGACCACCTCGCCCGCCGCACGCTTCGGAGGCGGACCGATCTTCGGCTGGCAAGGGGATCGCGGAGAGTTCTCGGCACTGGGCGAGGTCCTCGGCACCGCGGACGGCCTCGATCGCATCTCCGGCGTGGCGCAGGGCCGGGTGGAGTTCGGCCCGCTCGCCGAGATCGAGGCGCTGGTCGACCTGCAGACCCGCGGGACCGAAGCGCCGGTGGTGCTCTCGGACGCCACCCTGCGCGCCCGCTTCGACCCCGTGGACCCCCTGCGCATCGATCTGGTGTACGACGCGTGGTCGTCGTGGTCCTACCTGGTCTCCACCACCCGCGATCCGTCGCTCACCCGGTTCGCAGCACGCTCCCAGGCCGAGCTGGGGGACCCGTGGATCCCCCAAGACACGTACGACCCCACCGTGTACCACATGGTCGGTGCGACCTTTGCGTGGCGGCCGGAGCTTCGAGCGCCGAGCGGCGTGCGCCTGAACCTCGATCTGATCGGACGCTACAGGCACCACGACGACGCGCTGCGCCGGCACGCCCGGGCCGGCCTGCGGGTCGGTGTCACCGGGCTCGGAGGCGGACGCGTCGACCTCGGGCTGGGGCAGGCCTACCTC
Organism: uncultured Enterobacteriaceae bacterium; assembly: GCA_964396405.1. Classification (GTDB taxonomy): domain Bacteria; phylum Myxococcota_A; class UBA796; order UBA796; genus JACKEO01. The sequence goes on along the minus strand of CAYNFK010000007.1, from coordinate 19,926 downwards.
TGGTGGTCGGATCAGCCGGCCTCCGAGACGACGGCCTCCCTGTGGGCGGCGCTCGACCCCAACGCTCGAGTGGCCCTCGACAGCTCCGCGATGGTCGTGGTGCAGCCCCACCTCGGCGGGCTCGGCACCTGGGGTCCCTCGATCTACGCCGACCTGTTCGTGGACGGCTACCTGGGTCGCGGCGTCACCGTGGCACTCGGCTACGCGCTCAACAGCAGCCAGGACCTGGATCGCTGGGAGCTATGGCACGGCCTGATGGGTCGGGTGGGGTGGAGCTTCGACTCAGCACGTCCGCGGACGCGCCCGGAGGCGCAACCATGAGCACCCGACGGGCGAAGGCCGAGCGTCTCGGAAACGTGCTGGTTGCGATCTTCGCGGCCTTGCTCACGGTGACCCTGGTGGCCATCGTGGCAGGGGGCGGTGGGTACTACGCCACCCGGGTGGCCGACCGGGAGGCGCACCCGCTGCACGCGGTGTTGGCATCTGGGGCAGGCGGTGGCGTGGCGCTGGGCCTGATCGGCACCTCCCTGATGCTGCTGATGCTGCTGTACTCGGTGCGCAGGCGCTTCCCGAGCCTGGCCTTCCTGGGACCGATGCCGGTGTGGCTGCGCTTTCACATCGTGTGCGGGATCACCGGGCCGCTGTTCATCCTGCTCCACGTCGGCCTCAAGATGCCGGAGGGCCTCATCGCGGTGGGCTTCTGGTGCATGGTGCTCGTGGCCCTCTCGGGCGTGTTCGGACGCTACGTCTACGGCTTCTTGCCGCGGGTCGCCGACGGCCGCGCGATGGCGTGGGGGGACGCGATGGCCGCGCTGGCCGACATGCGCGCTCAGGTGGTCGCCGCCACGCCGGGCGCCGGGAACGCCGCCATCGGCGACGCGATCGCGCTCGCGCGGGATCTCGACATGTCGGCGGTGCGGATCACCGACCTCTTCCGGCTCGATCGCGAGATCGGGCACCGACGAGCGCGGATTCGCGAGCTCATCGGGTCCTCCAGCCTACCGCAAGAGCGCCGGGCCTCTGTGACGCGCGCCCTCGATGAGCAGCTCCAGCTGAAGCGGTCGGCCGAAGCGGCCAACGTCGCGTCCCGCATGTTCCGCTACTGGCACCTGTTTCACCGACCGCTGGCCGCAGCGATGTACGTCATCGTCACGCTGCACGTCACGTTCGCGATCCTGTTCGGAGGCAGTCTCCAACACCTCGCTACGCTCTGGGAGGGCTGACATGATCGCGTACATCGCCGTGGCCGTCGCGATCGCATTCCTCTTCGTGGGGCCTGCGTGGCGCAGGTTTCGCCTGGAAGAAGAAGAGGCCCGCCTGCTGCTCGCTGAGGCCCTCGCAGCGGGCACCCACGAGCCCACCACGATTCGCCCGTTCATCGACGTCCGACGCTGCATGGGGTCGGGATCGTGTGTGGCCGCCTGCCCCGAGTGCGACGTGCTCAAGGTCATCGATGGCAAAGCCGTGGTCGTCAACGGCTCGCGGTGTGTGGGTCACGGCGCGTGTGTCGCCGCCTGCCCGGTGAAGGCGATCGAGCTGCGCTTCGGGAGCGAGCGCCGGGGCATCGACCTGCCTGCTGTCGCCGACGACTTCCAGAGCAACGTGCCCGGGCTGTACATCGCCGGCGAGCTGGGCGGCATGGGCCTGATCGCCAACGCGGTGCGTCAGGGCGTGCAGGCCACAGGCTACGCCTCAGCAAGGCTGGCCCCCGTGAAGGCCGACGAGCTGGCGCTGATCATCGTGGGGGCTGGACCCGCCGGGATCGGCGCGAGCCTGGCCGCCAAGCGCAACAACCTGGCGCACGTCGTGCTGGAGCAGGATGACCTCGGCGGCTCGATCTTGCACTTCCCAAGGAAGAAGGTCGTGATGTCGCACGGTCTCGCTCTGCCGGGTCGCGCGAAGATCCCGAGCAGCACGGTGTCCAAGGAGGAGCTGGTCGACCTGTTCTCCCAGGTGGTGCGTGAAGAGCAGCTGCCCATCTGCGAGCAGGAGGGCGTCCTGGGCGTCACCCGCGGTGCCGACGGCTGGTTCGAGGTGAAGACCACCAAGCGCACCCTGCGTGCACCCCGTGTGATCCTCGCTGTGGGCCGCCGAGGGACGCCGCGACGGCTCGGCGTCGAAGGGGAGGAACAAGCGAAGGTGCAGTACCGCCTGCTCGACCCCGAGCTCGTGCAGCACAGCCACCTGCTGGTTGTCGGGGGCGGCGACTCGGCGCTGGAGGCGGCGTGTTCACTGGCCGAGCAGCCCGGCAACCGGGTCACCCTGTCCTACAGGGGGCAGGCGCTCGCTCGTGCGAAGGCCGCCAACGTCGCGCGCCTCCATGCAGCGGTGGCCGCCGGAACCGTCGACCTGCGGCTGGGCACCGAGGTGGCGTCGATTGCACCCGACCGGGTCACCCTGATCGGCGGTGCCGAGCCGATCGAGCTCCCCAACGACCTCGTCTACGTGTTCGCAGGCGGGGTGCTACCCACCGACTTCCTGCGCACAGCAGGCATCGACCTGCAGCGGCACTTCGGGGGGCGGGTGGAGACCCTCGCTTGACCAGGGCCCGCCCGGCTGGAGCGGCTACCCGCGCCGATGCGGCTCGCGCACATCCTCCCGCACCAGCATGTCTTCGAAGAACCACGCCGACAGCTCGGCCCTCCCCGCCACGCCCGCCTTCTTGTAGATCCCGCGGGCCTGCTCGCGGCTCGTGCGCTCGGTCGTGTCGCGCACGGTGGCGATCTCCTTGAACGACAGGCCCTTGAGCAGCAGCACGGCGACCTCAAGCTCGGCGTCGGTGAGGCCCCAGGCACCAAGCTGCCGGTCCACCGCGGTGCCCAGTCCGAGCAGCAGATCCGCGGCCCTTAGCTTCCATGCGGCGGCCTCCCGCTGCTCGATCTGGTGGAGCCTGTAGAACCGCGCCGCGCCGACCAGCGCGACCAGCGCCGCCAGCGCCTCCGCCCCGATGTGGACCCCTTCTACGCCCGACCCGACATCCGACAGGAGGTCGACGCCGACCAGCGCGACCACCAGCGCGAACATCCCGGTTCCGACAGCATTCTCATTCCCCCATGTCATCTGACGCATGGCCGCGTGACCCCGACAGAGCGACGTTGTTTCCAGGAGGTTCCTATGATCCGCAAGATTCTCAAGGCGCTCGCCATCGTCGTCCCCGCGCTGTTCGTCGTGATCCAGCTCGTGCCCTACAGGGTCCACAATCCGCCGGTGGTGCAGGAGCCCAAGTGGGACAGCCCGCAGACCCGAGCCCTGGCCCAGCGCGCCTGCTTCGACTGCCACTCCAACGAGGTCGTCGTACCCTGGTATGGCTACATCGCGCCGGTCTCGTGGCTGCTTCGCGACCACGTCGACGAGGGACGCGCAGTGCTCAACTTCTCAGAGATGAACGTCGCCCAGCCGGAGGCCCACGAAGCCGGCGAGACGATCCTCGAGGGAGAGATGCCGCCTGCGTACTACGGCCCTCTGCACCCAGCAGCGCAGCTCACGCCTGAGGAAGTGCGGCTCCTGGTGGCAGGACTCAACGCCACGCTGGGTGGCGAGGGCACCGCAGCCGAGGCGGGTGAGGACGACGACGACTGATCGCCGGCCTTCCCGGATCAGTCGGCGACCAGCTCCAGGTCGTCCACAAGCATCACGGCGTCCACGTTGGACGTGGCGGACTCCAACAGCAGCCCCAAGCGGAGCGGCTGACCCGCGTTGCCCGGCGTGCTCGTGAAGCTCACGCTGAACGGCTGCCAGGTGCTGCGGGCCACCCCGTTGTCGAGCGCAGCGGCCGCGCCCGACGACGCCTGGGGCCAGGACCCATCGATGAGCTGGCCCTTCTGGGTGGGCTCAAACAGCCGCACGATCCCGAACGAAGGCAGCTCGTAGTCGGTGACGGTCGCGAAGGAGCCGGTGAGGGTGTAGGTCGTGCCCTCCTCCATCGCCGGCACCACATCGACGATCACCTCGTGCCGGGAGCGGACGGGGAACTCGCCCGAGTACGTGACGTGAGCGCTCAGGGCCAGGTACTGCGTGCCCTCGGCTGGGGTCGGTCCAGCGGAGCCCACCTCGTTGCTGTCGCTACGGGCCACCCGCGCACTCGAGGCGCCGGCCGCCGACTCGCGGCCCTCCCACGACCCAGCCAGCGGCGTGGAGCCGCCGGCGCCCTGCGCGGGGGCTTCGAAGCCCTCGGTCCACAGCGGCAGAGCGACCTCGTCGTCGGTCTCGGTGGTGTCGTCGGTCTCGGTCGTGTCGTCCGTCTCCGTCGTGTCGTCCGTCTCCGTCGTGTCGTCCGTCTCCGTCGTGTCGTCCGTCTCGCTGGTCTCGTCGGTGTCGGTCTCGTCGATGTCGTCGGCCTCATCGGCGGGCGCGCAGGCAGCGAGGAGCGGGAGCAGGATCCAGGGGAAACGGGACATGGTACCTCCAGGTGCGCCTGAGTTACCGTCCGTCCCTGCGCCGCCATCCTCCCCCGTTCCTACATGCCCGACCCCCTCGCGGTCCCACCCGCCCGGAGAACCTCCCCATGTCCGAGCCGACCCTCCTCGCTGGCGGCAACCCCCAGATCCCCAAGGGTGACGGCGACGAGCCCGTCCAGGCCTACCTCGCCGCCCTCCCGGGCTGGAAGCGCGACACGGCCGTGGCCCTCGACGCCCTCGTCTCGCGTGCGGTGCCCAGCGTGCGCCGCGCCGTGCGCTGGAACACGCCGTTCTACGGCATCGAAGGCCAGGGCTGGTTCCTCGCGTACCACGCGTTCACCAAGTACCTCAAGGTCACCTTCCTCCGCGGCGCCACGCTCGAGCCGCTGCCGCCCGTGGGCTCGAAGGACCCGAACGTGCGCTACGTCCACCTCCTCGAAGGGGAGGTCCTCGACGAAGCGCTGTGGACGCGCTGGCTGCAGCAGGCCGCCGCGCAGCCGGGCGACCCGCTGTTCTAGTGCCCCCTGGGAGCGCACCGCCCTCTAGCTTCGTGGCTCGATCAGGGCGTCGACGGGTCCTCGGAGCGAGCTTCCTCCGGCGTCGTGACCTTGAGCCCCACCACGCCGGCGACGATCAGCCCGACGCACAGCAGGCGGGGCACCGTGGCCGGCTCACCGAACACAGCGATGCCCATCGTCACGGCGCCGACCGCTCCGATGCCCGTCCAGATCGCGTAGGCCGTGCCAATCGGAAGGGTCCGCACCGCCAAGCTCAGCAGCACCAGGCTCGCGATCATCGACGCGACGGTGGCTACCGACACCCAGCCCCGCGTGAAGCCCTCCGACAGCTTGAGGCCCACGGCCCAGCCCACCTCGAACACGCTCGCCAACAGGAGCCACAACCACGCCATGATGCTCGGCCTCAACGGTGACGTGGGGTCGTCCCCACCTCGGGCGCAGACAGCGGAGGAGGGCGTCCCACGCGCAGGGTCCGCAGGGCTAACCCAGCCCCTTGCACGACGACCTCGCCACCTTCGACCGCGCCGTCCGCCGCATCGCGCAAGACACCCTCACAACGCGGGCGGGTCCTGCCGCTCGGGGGCGACCTTAGAGGCTCGGTGCCGCCACGCGCGGAACCACGCGATCGGTGCGTCGGCGGCGATCAGGCGGTCGCCGTTGCCCAGGTGCGCCTCGGCAGGCCGCTGCGAGCTCACCACCACCTTGTCTTGCGACAAGATCCACAGGTTGGCCCAGCGCATCACCCACCCGAACAGGTCGGCCACCACCGGGAGCGTGACCTGACGCTGGTAGTAGCGGATGTAGGTGCGCGTGGTGCCTTCGTTGATCGGCACAAACACCGCGACGATCGACGCCTTCTCACCCAGGCGGTTGCGCCACAGGTTGGGTGCGTGAAGCTCCAGCGACCCCGCCTCCTGGTTGGAGACCCAGGTCTTCAGGTAGTCGACACCGTCCGTCTCGATCTCCACATCCATCACCGGGGTCTGCACGAAGCGACCGATGCTGGTGGCGTGCACAAACGGCAGGTGCGCGAAGTCGAGCTGGTTCTCCACGACCCGTGTCCAGTGGATCGGCCAGTCGTCGTGCAGGCGGCCTGCTTTCCACCGCCAGCGAGGATCGTCGAGCTCGGGGAACCAGGGGGGCTCGGGCACATCGTCCCGGGGCTCGCCCCACCACAGCCACACGAACCCGTGGCGCTCGAGCGCGGTGTGGACCGGCACATCGTACGCGGCGCTGGGCTCGGCCTCACCGTTCGCGGGGATGTGCGCGCAGCGACCGTCTGTGCCGCGAAACCGAAAGCCGTGAAAGGGGCAGGCGATCTGACCCTCATGCACCGAGCCCAGCGCCAGGGATGCGCCGCGATGCGGGCAGCGAGCCGAAGCGCACCGCACCGCACCCGTCGCGTCCCGCCAGAACACCAGGTCTTCTCCGAAGCGCTGCGCCCCAAGCGGTCGGTCCCGGGGAACCTCGTCGGCCTCCAGCACGATGTACCAGCGCTCGCGAACCATCTGCATGCTGGGAACGTCGCTCGATCCAGGGGGCAGCGCTCCCCGAACACGCTGCTGGTGACAAGCCGTGGAAAACCGGACGCGCTTTCGTAACCGTTGCGTTACGAAGGGACCGCTGGAGGCCCCCGTGCACCCCCTCGACGCCCTCGGCAACGCCGCCCGCCGCGACATCCTCCGCGAGCTGCGCACGGGCCCGCTCACGGTCGGTCAGCTCGCGCAGCGCTTTCCGGTGACCCGACCCGCCGTCTCCCGCCACCTTCGCATCCTGCGGGAGGCGGGACTCGTGGAGCAGCGTGGCGGTCCGGAGGATCGCTCGCCTTACGCCCTGCGGGTGGAGGGTCTCAAGACCGTGCGCGCCTTCCTCGACGAGTTCTGGGACACCGCGCTTGCCCGGCTCGAAGCCCTCGCCAAGGAGCCCTGATGCTCACCAAGTCCGTGTGGCTGCCGAAGTCCCCCGAGGCCGCGTTCCGGCTGTTCACCGAGCGCATCTCCGACTGGTGGCCACCCGATCGTCGCCACACCGGCGATCCCCACAGCCGCCTCACGCTCGCGGCCGATGGTCGCTTCGAGGAACAGGACGCCGCGGGCCTCGTGGTGCCGCTGGGGAAGGTCACCGCGTGGACGCCAGGGCAGCACCTGCGCCTCGACTTCTACCCCGGCACCGATGCCCTCCATCCCACTGAGGTCGACATCTCGTTCACCCCCGAGAACGACGGCACCCGCGTGACGATCGACCACCGGCCCACCCCCGCGTCGGCGGAGCTGTGGGCCACCCGCGCGCCCCGGTACGCGGCGTCTTGGACCCGGGTGCTGGAGGACTTCGGGGCGTTCGTGGCCCAGGTCGATGAGGGGCTGGCGGATCGGTAACCACTTCGTTACCTCATCCACCTGAACCCCTGGAGCCCCCGATGTCCGAAGGCACCGCCGAGAACCCCTGGAACCTCACCACCCCCCCCGGCACGTCGGCCTACCAGGCCTGGCGCGAGGCCGATGGCAGCGCGCTCGTCGTGAAGGTGGGCACCACCGTCCTGCGCTACCAACTCCGCTGCATCGACGACCTCCACGCGATGCTCAAGGCCCACGGTGACTGGTTGCCGCTGGGTGGCACCGACGAGCAGAAGCCCGCGCCCGAAGGCAGCGTGGAGGCCTGGGGTCGGTCCGAGTCGAACCCCGTGGGCGGCTGGTACGGCCTGAAGAAGGGCCTGCGTGGACGCTTCGGGGTGTACGTCCCCCCCGTGCTGGAGGTGCTCGGGCTGGCCGAGGTGGAGCACAACGCGCGCAACAATCGTATGAGGGCGGTGTGAGCCGTCCCTGATGCACGCTGCTGAGCCGGCCCCCCTGGCCGATGGACTTCGCCTCCGATGGGCCCTCGCTTCGCGACGCGAACGGGCGCTCACCGTCGTGCTCGCGGTGGCGACACTGGCCGTGGTGCTCATCCGCCTGCGCGGAGGGCACTTCGAGTGGATGCTGTGGTCCGATCGCGACCTGGTGCGATCGTCGGTGCCGTGGTCGTCGCTGCCGACGGTCGGCCCCGAGCTCTCCCACGGCATCGGGGCGCGCCTGCCGGGTGGGGCCTTTCACGGGCTGCTCGCGATGCCGCTCGTGGTCACCGACGAGCCGCTGGCGATCTGGCGCTGGCAGGCCCTGCTCGACACCCTCGGGCTCGCTGTGCTGGCCTGGCAGATCGGGCGCGTGGGGGGGCCTGTAGCGGCGGCCGCTACAGCCCTGGCCTGGCTCACGGCCGAGGGCCTGGATGACTCGGTGGCGAAGCTGTGGAACCCCGGGTTCCTGCCCGCGTGGCTCGCGCTCGCCACAGCCGCCTGGGTGCGTGCCCTCGCCGAAGGACGCGGTCGCGCGCTCGCTTGGGGCGGTCTCGCGCTCGGCATCGCAGGTCAGCTGCACGCCTCCGCCGGGCTCGCCGCCCTCGCGATGCTCCCCGCCGTGCTCGTGGTGCGGCCCAAGGGCTGGGTTGGTGGCCTCGCTCTCGGCACCGTCGGCGCGCTGCTGACCTACCTCCCCCACCTCCTGGTGGAGCTGCGCACGGGATCCCCGAACACCGCCGCGCTGCTGGAGCAGACCTACGTGCGCGCCCCGCGCGAGACCTTCTCGGCCGCGCACGCGCTCGCCCATGCCGAAGTGCTTGTGCGGGGTCTGGTGGTCGATGGCGACGTGCCGATTCGATCGCTGTCGACGGCCGCCACCTGGGCCGGCTGGGCGTCGGCTGCCATCGTGTTGGCAGCGGCGGCGTGGGCCGTCGTCGTCGCGGTGCGCCGTCGTGCACCCACCGACCGGGTCGTGCTCGGCGCGGCGGCAGGGCTCGGGGTCGCTGCGCTCTACGTCGCCTCCGACAGCCGCCTCGACATCACGGGCTACGGCGGCTTCCGCTACATGCTGTTCGCCGTGCCGGGCTTTGCCGCCTGGGTGGGCCTCGCCGCACGAGGCGCCCTTCGGGGTCCGCTGGCCGCAGCGCTCCTCGTCGCCGCGCTGATCGTGGGCTTGCGCACGGCGCAGAACGTGCCGGCCCGGGATGCGTATGCCTGGCTCGATGAGGCCCTCGAGGTGGCGGGCGAAGCGCTCGACGCCCCGCTGGACGAGGTGGTGGGCCGCACCGTGTTCGTCTACGGCCAGAAGCCCGGCAGCTTCCGGCTCCAGCAAGATGACGGCGTGGACTTCTTGCTCGCGCGCGAAGGGCTCGTGCACCCGGGCTCACGCCCTGGTCCCTGCGCGCTCGTGTTTCAGCGCACCCTGCCCGAGGCGCTGGCCCTTCCCGACGGCTCCGCCCGCCCCGACCTCGGCGACCTCGTGTTCTCCCACCTTCCCCACCCTCCCGCCCGTGTCGTCGGCGAGCGTGTGGGGTCGCGGACGCGCGTGGTGCTCGTCGATCTGGGCCCAATGCGCTGCCCCACCACCTTCGCCGACCGCTACCTGCCCACGGCCGAGGAGCTGGCGGCCCAGACCGCGCTGGTGGGCGTGCCGTCGCAGCAGGCCGTCGCGCTGGGTCCGGGCCGGTGGGCGCTGGCTGTCGACGTCGACCGCCGCGGTGCCGGCGTCGATGGGCGCGTGGAGCTGCTCCTCACCCTCCAGGCCCGCTCCAGGGGACTCGACGTCGTGCTCCACAGCAACCAGCTCCGCGGCAAGGCCTACAATCAGGGCTTCTTCCTGGACGGCTTGATCGCTCGCCCCGTCCTGCGGCTCACCCAAGGCGAGCGTGTCGTCGATCTGCCCCTCGCCCACGACCTCGTAGGCCTTCAGGCGGTCACCACGCCGCTGAGCCACAGCTTCGACATGCCCGCCGGCGCCTGGCAGGTCTCGTTCGAGGTGGCGTCGGTGGTGGGCTGGCTCGACCACGACGACGCGCTGCGGACCCTGCCGCGCGTGGCGTACTCGGTGCCCCTCGGCTCGTTGCAGGTTCCGCCCTGAAGCTCAGAGCTCCTGCGAAACCTGGAACGCGGCCATGCCGAGCACGAACACGCCGAAGCCCCGGCGCAGCCACAGGGCCGGCACCCGACCGGCGAGCGCGCTGCCCACGAGGGAGCCCACGACCGCGGCCACCACCACGTAAGCCGTCAGCTTCATGTCGATGTCCACATGGCGGGCGTGGCCGAGGTAGCCCGCGAAGCTCTTCATCGTGATCACCAGCAGGCTCGTGCCCACGGCCTCCTGCATCGTGAGCCCACCCAGCAGCGCGAGCGCGGGCACCACCAGGAAGCCGCCGCCCGCGCCGACCAGACCGGTCACCACGCCCACGCCCACCCCCTCAGCGATCACCAGCCCCACCGACGGCACCTTGGGGGGGCCCTGCGCCTCAGACGCGCCACCCCTCAGCATCGCCACCGCCGTGAGGCCCATCATGCCGGCGAACAGCAGCAGCAGCACCCGCGCCGAGAAGTACGCTGCCAGCAGGCCGCCGCCGAACGCGCCCACCATGCCTGCCGCACCAAACAGCAGACCCGTGCGCCACACCACGTGGCCCGCTCGGGCGTGCTGGATCATCGCCGCCAGGCTGGTGACGCCCACCACCACCAGCGACGACGCAATTGCCGACTTGGGCTCCACGTCGAGCCCGTAGACGAGCAGCGGCACCGTGAGGATGGAGCCGCCGCCGCCGAGGAGGCCGAGGGCCACCCCGACGAGCAGAGCCAGCGCCCACGCCACCGCGCTCACCTTAGCGGCCCGTCGTGGTGGGGAAGCCCTGCGCGCCCCAAGCCGTCATGCCACCCACGAGGTTGTAGACCTCGAAGCCCTGACCGGCGAGGTGTGCGGCCGCCGAGGCCGACCGTCCACCCGAGCGACACACGAGCAGGAGCGGCTTGCGGGGCAGGCTCGCGGCAGCGGTGGGGATCGTGCCCAGCGGCACAAGCTTGGCGCCCGCGATGTGACCCAGCGAGCCGGTGAACTCCGAGGGCTCCCGCACGTCGATCACCGCGAAGGTGTCGAGGCGCTGGGCAGCATCCTTGGGGACCAGGTCCTGGTAGCCCTGAGGACGACGCTGAAACATGGATGCAAACGACATGGGAACCTCCTGCCACCCCCGGAGCACCGACCGTGCCACGCTGCTTGGCGAGGTCGATCACCCCGCTGGCAGCACACTCCGGCACCTGGCGTTTCGTTTCACATCGGTTACGCGTTGCACATGAAACGCCGTGAAACCACGAAGGTCACCCATCCCCACGCCACTCCGACGTGGCTCAGCTCAGTCGATGCCGCGGCCATGGTGCAGGGACTCGCCGATCTGCTGCCCAACGCCGCCGTGGTCGTTCTCGACAGCGAGCACCGCGTGCAGATCTGGTCGGCGGGTGCCGAGCGGCTGCTGGGCTGGCGTGCCGCCCAGATCGTCGGGGAGCCCTGCCCGCAAGGCGTGATGTGCGAAGGCCTCCCCCTGGACGACCCCTCGCCGGTGGGCGCGGTGGTGCGGGTGCGCAAGGCCGACGGCACGCACCTCACCGCCCGCCACTACGGGAGGACGCTCGGCGGTGGCGTGATCCACCTGCTGGAGGCGGTGGAGGAGCGCCCCCCCGTTCCGCTCTTGGGCCCTGAAGGCACCACGTTCCACGGCCTCGTGAGCCGCGATCCCGCCATGCTGGCCGTGTTCGACGTGGTGCGCTCGGTCGCTGCCACCGAGGCCACGGTGCTCGTGCGCGGCGCCAGCGGGACCGGCAAGGAGCTGGTCGCACAAGCCCTGCACGCGGAGAGCGACCGTCGCCGTGGCCCGTTCGTGCCGGTCAACTGCGCCGCCTTCTCTCCTACGCTGCTGGAGAGCGAGCTGTTCGGCCACAAGAAGGGCGCCTACACGGGTGCCACCACCGACCGCGAGGGCATCTTCGCGCAGGCCGACCACGGCACGCTCTTCCTCGACGAGGTGGCCGAGCTCTCGCTGGATCTGCAGGCCAAGCTGCTGCGCGTGCTGCAGGAGCGCACCTTCGTGCCCGTGGGCGGCACGCGCCCCGTGAAGGTCGATGTGCGCGTGGTGGCTGCCACCCACAAGAGCTTGCGGCGCGAGGTGCAGGAGGGTCGCTTTCGCGAAGACCTGATGTACCGCCTGCGGGTGGTGCCCATCTTTCTGCCGCCCCTCTCCGAGCGCCCGCACGACGTGGAGCTGCTGCTGCGCCGCAGCATCGAGCAGCACAACCGCCAGGGTCGTCGGCGGGTGCTTCGCATCGCCCCCGACGCGCTCGATGCCCTCCTGCTGCATCCTTGGCCCGGCAACGTGCGGGAGCTGCTCAACGTCGTCGAGTATGCGTTCGCCGTGGGCAAGGGCCCCGACCTGCGACTCACCGATCTTCCCCCCGAGTTCCGCGAGGGCCGCGGGGCTGCGCCTGCGCCCAGGTCTCCGCGTCGGGAGGCCCCGCCAAAGCTCGACGCCGGCCACATTGAGGCCGCGCTCACCGCCTCCCACGGCGACGTCGCACAAGCCGCCGCCAAGCTCGGTATCAGCCGCGTCACCCTGTGGCGCAAACGCCGCCAGCTCGGCCTGTTACCATGAGGTGCACCGTGGTTGGCATGGCACGTGCACGCCATCCTCTGCAAAGAGGTACCCGATGATCTTCCGTCAGCTCTTCGAGGCCGAGTCCAGCACCTACACCTACCTGCTCGCCGATCCCGTCACGAAGCGGGCCCTGCTGATCGACCCCGTGATCGAGACCGTGGAGCGTGATCTGCGCGTGATCGCCGAGCTCGGCCTCACCCTGGCCGCCACGCTCGACACCCACGTGCACGCCGACCACCTCACCGGTGCGCAGCGGCTCAAGAACACCGTGGGCTCGCGCATCGTCACTCCGAAGATCGCCTGCCTCACCTGTGCCGACGAAGGCGTCGAAGACGGCGTCCCCTTCGTGCTCGACAGCATCCGCGTGCTGCCGATCCACACGCCCGGTCACACGTCCACGCACTTCGCGTACCTGGTGGAGCACGAGGGCGTGGGTCGGCTGTTCACGGGGGATGCGCTGCTCATCGACGGCTGCGGTCGCACCGACTTCCAGGGCGGCAGCTCCGCCGAGCTCTACGCCTCCGTGCGCGACAGGCTGTTCAGCCTGCCCGCGGAGACGCTGGTCTACCCAGGCCACGACTACCAGGGCCGCTGGGTGTCAAGCGTGGCCCAGGAGCGCGCGCGCAACCCGCGCCTGAAGGACGGCATCGATCTCGCCACCTTCACGCGGATCATGGACGAGCTGAAGCTGCCCTACCCGAAGAAGATGGACTACGCCGTGCCGGGCAACCAGGACTGCGGCCTGTGCCCGCCGAACCTCGACCCGGCGCTCCGGCTGTGCGACGTGCCGGTTCAGGGCGTGTTCGGCCCCTGAGCCGCTCACTCGGCCGTGTCTTCGGGGCGGGTGTAGGCCCGATCGCGGGGCTGGCCGCAGTAGTCGGTGGGATCGGCGTCGTCGGCGAAGTTGTCGCCGCGCACGAAGCCCTCGTCGAGCGAGTCGGCGATCAGATCGCGCATCGCCGTGTTGCTCAGGCCGATGTCGATCTCGCCCCAGAAGGAGTACATGCGCAGCGCGCCGCCTTCCCCGTCGTCGATCCACGCTTCGGCCGTGAAGGTCTGCGAGAAGATGCCGCCGCCATCGCCGTTGAACACGGCCTCAATCCAGCTGCGGCCCAGCACGCCCTCACGGCCGTCGGACAGCGTCACGCGACGGAAGTCCTTGTACAGGTCGTACCAGCCGGCGGCGAGGAACGAGAGCTCCTTTCGGACCTCGTTGGTGGAGCGGAGCACGTCCGTGGTGCCGGCCTCGAAGTCGGCCGCCGAGCCGCCCACATAGGAGCGGGCGTAGTAGACGGTGGTGTCGGACTCGATGCACACCTGGTTGGACTCGAGCAGCGTGGCCACGTTGGTGGCGTAGTCCTGACGGCTGCGCCCGAAGTTGACCACCGCGATCTGCTTGGCCGGATCGGTGCCGGGAGGTGCCGTGGCGCCGCCGAGCTGGTCTGCACCGAGGGGCTTGAACTCCGGGTCCACCTCGTCGGGGTTGTACAGCGTGAACTGGCGCTGGGAGATCTCACCGTCGAGGTCGACATTGGACTCGACGAGCTCGCGCTCCAGCACCTCGACGAGCACATCGAGCGCCTCGGCCTCTTCACCGCCCTCGAAGTCGGAGAAGAAGCGCGGGATGACATCGCGCAGGTTGGCGTTCTCAAGCGGGGGCGGCGGCGTGCAAGCACCCGCCAAGAGGACGAGGGACACCACGGGGAGAGACGAGCGCATAGGGCCTCCAAGGGACCGGCAAAGGCCGATAACGCGGGGACCCGCTCTGTCACCGAATGTCGGGCATCAGGACCCGGAAGCACCGGTGATCGCATTGCACGCGCCCTGGGCCGTGACGCCGATGGAGAGGCCGTAGGCGGCCTTCACGCGGGTGTCGACGTCGGGCCGACTGCCCTCCACCTCCACCTCGATCGTCATGCTCTGCGACACGGCGTACGGCGTGAGGTCGACGTCTTCGAGCTCCATCTCGATCACACCGGTGCCGTCGCCGAAGTCGGCCTGGCTCGCCATGAGCACGCGCGGCTCGCCGGGTGCCGACACGAACACGTCCAGCGACGTGATGAACCCGAGGTCCGCGCCCTCCGGGCCCGTGGCCTCCAGCGTGAACGACACAAGCCGAACGTCCTGGATGTCGCCGGGCTGCACGCCCTGGTTCGCCAGCTCGCTGGCGGCCGTGATGTCCATGTTGAGGAAGTCGCCGAAGCCGACATCGCCCACGAGCTCCTCGAGCAGCGTGCCCTTGGCGATCGTCGTCTCAGAGTCGGCGTTGACCTCGATGCGGAGCAGCTCGCCGTTGCAAGCCCAGAACCCCACGGCGATCACCCCTGCTGCTGCCTGCCACCGGTTCATCGTGCGCCTCCTGCACGTGGGCTCGCGGCCCCGCGCGTCGTGTCAGGATAACGCCCCGCACGCACACGAGGTCCTTATGTCTGGCCACGGCTCCGCCCGTCGCATCGCGATCCGCCACCTGCTTGGCACCGCCGTCGACGGCGCTCCCGTCGAGGTCTCCGGCTGGGTGAAGACCTCGCGGATCAGCAAGAACGTGAGCTTCGTGCACCTCACGGACGGCTCCACCGCGAAGACCGTGCAGGCGGTGCTCACCGCCGAGCAGGCCGCCGCCTACGAGTCCCGCCTCAGCCTCGGCACGGCCGTGCAGATCGTCGGGCGCTGGCAGGCCTCTCCCGCGGCCGGTCAGCCCTTCGAGATCGTGGCCGACACCATCACGATCGTCGGCGACTGTGACGCCACCACCTTCCCCATCCAGCGTAAGGCCACCTCGCTGGAGCACCTGCGCACGATCGCCCACCTGCGTCCGCGCACCAACACCTTCCAGTCCGTGTTCCGCGTTCGCAACACGGCGAGCTGGCACATCCACCGCTTCTTCCAAGAGCGCGGGTTCTTGTGGGTGCACACGCCGATCATCACCACCAGCGATGCCGAAGGCGCCGGCGAGATGTTCGAGGTCTCGTGCGGCGAGCCCCCGTTCTTCGGCAAGAAGACCTTCCTCACCGTCTCGGGCCAGCTCGCGGTCGAGAACTTCGCGCAGGCCTTCTGCGACGTCTACACCTTCGGCCCCACCTTTCGCGCCGAGCACAGCCACACGCCGCGTCATGCGTGTGAGTTCTGGATGATCGAGCCCGAGATCGCGTTCGCCGATCTCACCGATGTGATCGGCCTCGCCGAGGACTTCGTGAAGGAGGTCGTGGGCCGCACGGTGGCCGACCTTCCGGATGACTTCGACTTCTTCGACCAGCGCATCGAGAAGGGCATCACGGCGTCTGTGCTCGACACGATCGCCAAGCCCTTTGCCCGCATCACCTGGCACGAAGCCCAGAAGATTCTCGTGGGCGTGAAGCGCGACTGGGAGTTCCCCGTGGGCCCGGGCACCTCGCTGCAGTCCGAGCACGAGCGCTTCCTGGCCGAGGAGTACTTCAAGGGCCCCGTGTTCGTCACGAACTACCCGGCCAACCAGAAGGCCTTCTACATGCGCCTCGACGATGCGCAGACCGAGGGCATCGACACGGTCTCGGCCACCGACCTGCTGGTGCCGCGCATCGGTGAGATCATCGGCGGCAGTCAGCGCGAAGAGCGCACCGATGTGCTCGAGCGCCGCATCCGCCAGATGGGCCTCGATCCCGAGCACTACGGCTGGTACCTCGACCTGCGCCGCTTCGGCACCACGCCGCACGGCGGCTTTGGTCTGGGCCTCGAGCGCCTGCTGCTCTGGATGACCGGCATGAAGAACATCCGCGACGTGCTGCCCTACCCACGCACGCCCGGCAGCGCGGAGTTCTAGTCGGGAAGCTTACCGACGCTGCCAAGGCCGAAGGGCGCCCACGACGGCGCCTGCGGCGGCCGTGACGTGGATCAGCGCCAGGCCCACGGTGCTCTCCAGATCATGGGCCATGGTGAGGACGGGTACGATCGAAAGGGCAAACACCGCAAACGCAGCCGTGAAGAAAGCTCGCAGGCCGGCCTCGAACCGTGTCTCAAGGAACTCCAGAAGGACAGCGGCACTGACCGCCGGCACCACCGTCTCCAAGAACACCATGGGGATGGTGATCTCGAAGCGATCCATGCCGTCACCCACGTAGAGCGGACCCAACACGAACGCGACGATGATGTTGACCCCCCCGGCCACAACACCGCCCCACGCGCCGCCACGTGCGGCCTCGCTTAGGTTGAGATCTCCCTCGAACGCCAAGCCATTCCTCCCACTCGGTCGGCGTTACTCGGGTACGCCACGCCGACTCTATCGGACAAAGCTGTCAGAAGTGCAGGAAACCTGTCACCTATCGTGACCTGCCGACAGGACGAACGAGGCCTTAGAACTCACCCACCGAGGCCACCAGATCGTAGTCATCGTGGGCCATCACATGGGCGGTGACGATGTGGCCCGGACGAAGGTCGAGCTCGGGGTCGCGGATCGAGAGCAGCACGACACCGTCGATGTCGGGCGCCTGCCCGTAGTAGCGTCCTTCTAGCAGGCCCTCGTACGCCTCGGACTCGCCGTCGATGAGCACCTGCACATCCGTGCCGACGAGCGCCTCGATGCGCTCGCGGTGGATCGCCTGCTGCACGGCGAGGATCTCGTCGCGACGGGCCTCCCGCAGCTCAAGCGGCACCTGATCGGTGCGGTCGCCAGCAGGGGTTCCTGGCTCCTCGCTATAGGCGAACACGCCCAGGCGGTCGAACTTCACCTCACGCACCCAGTCGAGCAGCTCCTGGTGATCGGCATCCGTCTCGCCGGGGAAGCCTGAGATCAGCGTGGTGCGCAGGACCATGCCGGGCACCTCACGCAGCCGTGCGAGCAGCTTGCGCTGGGCGCCGCGCGAAATGTTGCGACGCATCTCGGAGAGCACGCGCTCGCTCACGTGCTGGAGTGGCATGTCCACGTAGGGCTGCAGCTTACGACCCGCTCCGAGCCTCTCGATGAGCTCGTCGGTGAAGTTCCACGGGTAGGCGTACATCAAGCGGATCCAGGCGATGCCCTCCACCTGCTCCAGCTCGTCGATCAGACGCACCAGGCTGCGCTTGTCGCCCAGATCGGTGCCGTAGGACGTGAGATCCTGAGCCACGAGCACCAGCTCCTTCATGCCCAGGTCGGCGAGGCGGCGGGCTTCGGCGACCACCACGTCGATCGGGCGCGAGCGCTGCTTGCCGCGGATGGTGGGGATGATGCAGAACGTGCAGGTGCGGTTGCAGCCCTCGGCGAGCTTCAGGTACGCCGAAGCGCCGCGCGTGGTGAGCACGCGGTCTTGGTCGATGCCCTCGTAGAGGTGGCTGGCGCCGGCCTCGATGTAGGCGCGGTTGGGGAGCAGACCATCGAGCGCGTCGGCGATGCGGTGCAGGTCGCTGGACCCGAGCAGCACGTCGGCCTCGGGGATCTGGTCGGCCACATCAGGGCCAAACCGGCTCGGCAAGCAGCCGGTGACCACGAGCTTGGCGCCCCGCGCACGGTGCTCAGCCATGTCCTCGATCGTCTCGATGGACTCGTCGATCGCGGACTGCAAGAAGCTGCACGTGTTCACGACGATGGCATCGGCTTCGTCGGCGGATCCCACGAGCTGCCAGCCGCGCTCTTGCGCGAGACCCACCATCACCTCGGTGTCGACCCGAGCCTTCGGGCAGCCGAGCGACACCACATGGACCTTACGCTGCGACATCTCGAACCTCGGCGGGCACCGGGGCTATCGCCGCCGACGTGCTCCCGCACCCGATGGGGTATGCTGCGGGGGTGGAGAGGCGTTGGGGGCACCGCCGTTCGAGAACTGGGGGCGCAACGTGCGCAGCCAGCCGTCGTCGTGGGAACACCCTGCGGGCGAGGCGGAGGTGGGTGCGCTGGTGCGTGCTGTCGCTGCCCGCGGCGGTCGTGTGCGCGCCGTCGGGTCCGGCCACTCCTGGTCGCCCATCGCGGCGCCCGACGATGTCGCCGTCGACCTCTCGGCGCTCGATCGCATGAGCACCTTCGACCCTGATGAGGGCACGGTCACCGTGGGCGCGGGCGTGCGACTGCACCACCTCGTGGCGATGCTGGCGCGCAACGGCCTCGCGCTGGCCACGCTGGGCTCGATCGCCCAGCAGCAGCTCGCCGGCGCCATCGCTACCGCCACGCACGGCTCCAGCCTGCACGTTGGGAACCTGTCCAGCCTGGTGGAGCGGGTGGTGCTCGTCGACGGCGCGGGCGAGCTGCACGAGATCGGCTCGGGGGATCCGAGGCTGCCGGGCGCACGCGTGCACCTCGGTGCCTTGGGCCTGATCACCCGCATCACGCTGAAGGTGGTGCCGCACTACAGGCTGATCGAGCGGCGGGTGCGAATGCCCGTCCACGACGCGCTCGCCGCGTTCGTGCCGGCTGCGCGGGAGCACGCGTTTGCGAAGGTCTGGTGGCTGCCCGGCTGCGCGGAGGCGCTGCTCATCACCTACGACCCCACCGAGGATCCTGCCGACCCCTCGGAACTGGCACGTGTCATCGACCGCGCCGCCAACCGCTGGGCTTTTCCTGCCGTGCTCGCGATCGGCAAGCGCTGCCCCAACCGCATCCCCGCCAACAACCGCTTGGTCGATGCGATCCACTTCCGCAGCGCCACGCGCACAGGCCCGTACGACGAGCTGCTCACGCTCACGATGCCGCCGCGGCACCAGGAGTCGGAGCGTGCGTTCGGCGTGCGTCACACGGCCGAAGCGCTCGGCGCCTTCGTGCGCGAGGTGGAGCGCCAGCGCTTCCGGCTCGACTTCATCATGGAGATGCGCCTCGTGAAGGGCGACGACGCCTGGCTGAGCCCGGCCTACGGCGGCGACGTGTGCCAGGTGGGGGTGTACGCCACGCACAGCCCCGATCTGCCCGCGGCTACCGCTGCGTTCGACGAGATCCTCGCGCCGTTCGGTGCCCGCCCCCACTGGGGAAAGTCCACGAACATCGACTGGGCCGGCGTGCAGCGCGTGTGGCCGAAAGCCAAGGCCTTCCGCGACCTCGCGCTGGAGCTGGATCCGCGGGGCACGTTCCGCAACACGTTCATCGACCGCGTGCTCGGGCCCGTGGCATGAGCGCCGCCCCCGCCGAGTGAAGGGCAGGGACGGCAGCGCATCCGCACGCCACTACGCGCCGGGTTCGGTCTTCAAGGGGCAGGTGGACACGCCCAGCAGCGTGTAGATCGGGCAGGTGCCCGCGAGCCCGGTCACCAGCGGAATGACCCCGACGAGGCCGACCCAAGCCCAGAGCACGCCCGGCAGCAGCACCGGCATCGCCAACATGCCCGCGCCAATACCCACCCGCAGCATGCGGTCGACGTTGCCTTCGTTCATCGGAAATACCTTCGACATGGAGCACCTCACGCCCCAGGACCCAGCACGGCGCGTGCCACGCGCGAACCTCGCTTACGGCGGCGTTGCCCCACGCCCGCCCGCCCCCGGTTAGCCACGGGACCTCCCCACCCCGAGGCCCCACGTGAAGACCGGCGAACAGTTCATCATGCAGATGCAGAAGCTCGGAAAGGTGCTCCCGAGCGGCAAGGAGA